>JAHZJJ010000126.1 GCA_022600975.1 Gammaproteobacteria bacterium | reverse complement strand
TCATCACAGAAAAATAGCGAACAAATATAAGCTTGCCCTCCGTGACCAATTTTTTCAGCCTCAATCGCCGCGTAGCGCCTCCTGTCTTTTTCGGACAAGCTGTCATAAAAATTGATCATTTCTTGTTCGTGTTTTTCAGAGAGTAATACATACGCGAAGTTATAATCTGTTGGCGGGAAAATAGAATTTTACCTGAAAGATTATTTCATTGAAACCAGGAAGTTGTTTCGTGCGCGTTCCTTAGGCCATAATAGCCTTAGTAAACTTGCTCCACCCTGTCATTTCTGTGTATTTTTTGTATAGAGCGCACCCCTAAATTCCATTGCATTCCACGTTTGCCGAGTTTGCTTTTGCCTGCAGTGAGTGAAACGGGGTTTTAGTTCGAGTCAGCGACTAATGATTAACAAGCTTTATTGATAAAGCATCGTTTTGCTCGTTATCGTTTATATGTTTATAAAACAATAAGTTGCAATTAGGTTGTTGAACATTTAAGCACTATATTAGTCATTTAATATGGAGAAGTATGTAGATATTTGAGGGCTTTGAATGTATGCCACGTCTTTCTGCAAAAGTTTTGGTGCCCTCATGTCTGGAGCGCTATCGTAGTATAGTTTGCTCCCACCGTTGTTAGCAGTTCAATGAATTTGAGTGATTGCTGACGAAAAATATAGTGGTTTTGGCAGGAACATTCATTTGGGATTTATGGTCTCAATTCGAAGAGGTGGCTTTTCCGTTCAAGCTCAGCTGCCAATATTGTCGGTGCAATAAAAAGTTTTTTGTGGGCTCAACCCCTACCGGCTATAGGTTTGTCGGGGAGTTTAATTTACCAACGGGAGAGATTCATTGAGTACATTGGTTTCACAGGTGGATAGACGCAAACAGTGTTCTGAAGGTTTTGGTTTGGCGAGCGTAGCGGCGATGCTTCTGCTAATTTTTTGGGTGCCTGTTGCCACAGCAGCTCAGAATCCCTATAGCATGATTGAAAGGGTTTCCAACGAGCTTTTGATTGTCGTACGCAACAGTGGAAAAACCATGAAGTCCAATCCAGAGCGTTATTACTCTGACGTTGACCGCGTGCTCGAACCGGTGGTGGCATTTGATTATATTGCTCGCAGGGTGATGGGGTCGGCTTACTGGAAAAAGGCGACTGCGGCACAGCAAGATCGTTTTATCCAGGTATTTCGCCGCAATCTGGTAGCTTCTTTTGCTCGCGGTGTGGCTAATTTTGGTGATCTTGAGGTAAAAGTGATTAGTCCTGGAACTCTTCCCAAGGGTAGGAAGGTGCAGGTACTGCAAGAAGTGCGAGGCGAAAAGGGATTAACGAGGGTTTCTTACACGCTGGGACGCTTTGAAGCTGGGCAGTGGAAGCTAATTAATGTTCTTTTTAATGGCATAAGTCTTGCTAGAGCCTTTCACGGCCAGTTTGCGCAATCGATGAAAGACAACCGCGGTGACATCGATAAAGTAATTGCCAATTGGTCCGCCAACGAGGCCGAGGATAAAACCAGCTAAAGTGCCGAGGGTTACCTACGCCCAGCAATTCTCATTTTGGATACTGTTGCAAGGCTTTAATTAGAACGCTTAACGCCGCAAAAATCGAGCTGCCATCCCAGCAGAAAACGCATGTTCTAAGGCATAGCTTTGCTAGCCATTTTGTCGTTCGTCTGAACCCTCTTGCACTAAGTAGTGCGATGATTGGTGAAAGTTAGCAGTTGCGTTCCGCGAAAATTTGAATGGATAATTTGTGGATGCTTGAACAAAAAAGGGCTGAATCATATGATTGATTCAGCCCTTTTTCGTATTGTAAATCATTGATTTACAATTATTTTTTGGCTCCGCCTGCTGGGCTCGAACCAGCGACCCAATGATTAACAGTCATTTGCTCTACCAACTGAGCTAAGGCGGAAATTCTCGTTGCTAGTGCTTTGAGATGGCGCGCATTCTATAGCTGGACGTGCTGCCAGTCAACTTTTTTGTTTGCCTCACTAGTAGTTGTGGTCCGCGCCTATAATTTGTTCAGCTTGTAGCTTTGGTGATACTACAAGCTTCACAACCGTTCGGGGGTGTCTGTTAGGGCGGCGCGATAAGGCCTACAATCTGCGCTTGGTTTTTCTGTTGGGGAAGAAGATGGAATCGCGGCCGTTTCAAGTGGAAAGTCAGTACAGCCCCGCCGGCGATCAACCGGCTGCTATTCAGGCGTTGGTGGAAGGGATTAATGATGGCCTTAGTCATCAGACACTGCTAGGTGTGACGGGGTCTGGTAAAACATTCACCATGGCCAATATCATCCAGCGTTTGCAGCGCCCGGCTATTGTGATGGCCCATAACAAAACTTTGGCGGCTCAGCTTTATGGCGAGTTTAAAGAGTTTTTCCCTAAAAATGCCGTCGAATACTTTGTTTCTTATTACGACTACTATCAGCCAGAAGCTTATGTGCCATCTTCCGATACGTTTATTGAGAAAGATGCTTCTGTCAACGAGCATATTGAGCAGATGCGCCTGTCGGCCACTAAGGCGCTGATCGAGCGCCGGGATGTCATTGTCGTGGCCACGGTGTCGGCCATTTACGGTTTGGGTGATCCGGACAAGTATCTGAAAATGGTGCTGCACCTAGATAGGGGCGATCTGGTAAATCAGCGCACTATTTTGCGGCGCTTGGCAGAGCTGCAGTATACCCGTAACGATACCGATTTTCGTCGTGCCACCTATCGGGTGCGCGGTGACGTTATTGATATTTACCCTGCAGATTCCGATCTAGAGGCAGTGCGCCTTTCCCTGTTCGATGAAGAAATCGAAGCCATCACTTTGTTTGATCCCCTTACCGGCGAGCAGCTAAAGAAGGTGCCACGGATCACGATTTTCCCCAAGTCCCACTATGTGACGCCCCGGGAAACGATTGTCAGCGCTATCGATGAAATTAGCGATGAGCTAAAAGACAGGCTCAAGCAACTAAAAGCGCGAGATAAGCTGGTGGAGGCACAGCGGCTTGAGCAGCGCACCCGCTACGATCTGGAGATGATGAAGGAGCTGGGCTATTGCAACGGCGTGGAAAATTACTCGCGCTACCTTTCCGGGCGCAAAGTGGGTCAGCCGCCCCCCACGTTGTTTGATTATCTGCCGCCAGAAGCGCTGCTGTTTGTGGACGAGAGCCATGTCACTGTGCCGCAAATTGGTGGCATGTATAAGGGCGACCGCTCGCGCAAAGAAACGCTGGTGGAATATGGCTTTCGCCTGCCTTCGGCGTTGGATAACCGGCCGTTGAGATTTGAAGAATGGGAAGCTTTAGCGCCACAAAGTGTTTTTGTGTCGGCAACTCCGGGCAAGTATGAAGCGGCCCATGCTGGGGCGGTGGTTGAGCAGGTGGTGCGGCCGACGGGCCTGGTGGACCCAGAGGTGGAGGTGCGCCCAGCCGCTACTCAGGTGGATGATGCATTGTCGGAAATTCATCGTTGTGTAACCAGTAAGCAGCGGGTGCTGATTACCGTGTTGACTAAGCGTATGGCGGAAGATTTAACAGAGTACTTGCAGGATAGCGGTGTGCGAGTGCGCTATTTGCATTCGGATATTGATACTGTGGAGCGGGTTGAAATTATCCGCGATCTGCGCACCGGCGAATTTGATGTGCTGGTGGGCATTAATCTACTGCGTGAGGGCTTGGATATGCCAGAGGTTGCTCTGGTGGCTATATTTGATGCCGATAAAGAGGGCTTTTTGCGCTCTGATCGCTCTCTGATTCAGACTATTGGTCGGGCGGCGCGCAATCTTCACGGGCGGGCGATTTTATATGCGGACCATGTCACCGATTCGATGCAGCGCGCCCTGGACGAAACTGCCCGCCGGCGAGAAAAGCAGCTGCAACATAATGCGGAACATGGCATCACCCCTATAGGTATATCCAAAAGTGTGGCGGATATTATGGAGGGGGCCATTACCCCTGGGGTGCCGGGCAAGAGACGGCGTAAGCTTGCCGAAACGCAAAATGTGCATGGTAAGGAGCAAAAACCACTGACCGACCAGCAGCGCTGGGCACAGGTAGAGGCGCTGGAAGAGCAGATGTATAACCATGCTAAGAATCTGGAGTTTGAAGCCGCCGCCGCCTTGCGCGATGAGATAGCGCAGTTGAAGGAAGGTGTATGAATGGGGTGATTGATGGTAACCGCGAGGCGGAGGAATTGCCTCGAATGTGAAGCTTTAATCGTTGAAAACTCCGAAAGCCAATGCTAAAGTGCGCCCTCCTCGCGGTTGGACGTCTTCCCGCCTGCAAGCTTCTAGACCCGTAGCTCAGTTGGTTAGAGCGCTGCCTTGACATGGCAGAGGTCAGCAGTTCGAGTCTGCTCGGGTCTACCACATTGCCGGTTATTCATTCAGTTACTTTTCCGACTGCGATAGCAATTAGCGTCGGCGCATTCTTGTGTGCTACTGCGCGAATTCACGCGGTCCTTAGTGGGGATCGCCACTGAGAGAAAAGGACACACAATGCCCGTTATTTCACTTCCCGATGGTTCACACCGTTCATTTTCCCATGCTGTCACTGTGCGTGATGTCGCAGCCGATATCGGCCCTGGTCTGGCCAAAGCGGCGCTCGGTGGCATAGTAAACGGTGAGGCAGTAGATACCCGTTTTGTTATTGATCGCGATGCGGAGCTGGCCATTATCACCGACCGTCAGCCCGAAGGCTTGGAAATTATTCGTCACTCCACCGCACATCTGTTAGCACAGGCGGTAAAACAATTGTACCCGGCTGCTCAAGTGACTATTGGCCCGGTGATTGATGATGGTTTTTTTTACGACTTTGCTTACGAGCGTCAATTTACGCCTGAAGACCTACAGAAAATTGAAAGTAGAATGGAGGTGCTGGCAAGAGAAAATCTCACGGTTTCCCGCCGGTTAATGCCGCGTGATGAGGCAGTGGAATATTTTCGCAGCATAGGCGAAGAATACAAAGCAAAGATTATTGCCGATATCCCCACCAATGAAGTCATCTCCCTCTATCGCCAGGGAGATTTTGAAGACCTGTGCCGCGGCCCTCATGTGCCGTCTACCGGCAAGTTGAAAGCATTCAAATTAACCAAGGTGGCCGGGGCCTATTGGCGGGGTGACGCTAACAATGAGATGTTGACCCGCATCTACGGCACCGCTTGGGCCAGTAAAAAGGATCTCAAGGCATACCTGCACCGCTTGGAAGAAGCGGAAAAGCGCGATCATCGCAAGCTGGCTAAGAAGTTTGATCTTTTTCATATCCAAGAAGAAGCGCCCGGCATGGTGTTTTGGCACCCTAAAGGCTGGGCTATCTACAGCGCTGTTGAAGAATATATGCGCCAGTGTCAGCGGGAGTTTGGGTACAAAGAGATAAAGACTCCGCAGTTGGTGGATTTTTCGTTATGGCAAAAGTCTGGCCACGCCGATAAATTTGACGACGATATGTTTAGCCTAAACAGTGAAGGTCGTGAGTTTGTTATCAAGCCGATGAACTGTCCTTGCCATGTACAGGTATTCAATCAGGGGTTGCGCAGTTACCGCGATCTGCCTCTGCGTTTGGCGGAATTTGGCTCGTGCCATCGAAATGAGCCTTCCGGCTCTCTGCATGGCCTGATGCGGGTGCGAGGTTTCGTGCAGGACGATGGTCATATTTTCTGCACTGAAGAGCAGATTCAATATGAGGTATCCAAATTTATAACACTGCTGCATGCGGTTTATAAAGATTTTGGCTTTGAAGAGATTATCTACCGTCTGTCTACGCGCCCAGAGCGGCGGGTTGGCGCTGATGATCTTTGGGATAAGGCAGAGCAGGCATTGGCCCAAGCTCTAGACTCGGCCAATTTGCCATGGCAGGAGCTGCCCGGCGAGGGTGCCTTTTATGGCCCTAAAATTGAATTTTCCTTGAAAGACTGCCTCGGTCGGGTTTGGCAGTGTGGCACCATTCAGGTGGATTATGCCACTCCGGGCCGTCTCGGTGCGCAGTATGTTGCGGAAGATGGCTCGCGGCAGACGCCGGTTATGTTGCATCGTGCAGTGCTGGGCTCCTTTGAGCGTTTTGTAGGTATCCTGATTGAGCACTACGAGGGCGCTTTTCCCGCTTGGCTGGCGCCGCAGCAGGTGGCGATCCTGAATATTACCCATCGCCAGACAGAATATTGCCAAAAATTACACAGTAAATTTGCAGATTTGCGCTTTCGCAGCGTAACGGACTTGAGAAACGAGAAGATCGGCTTTAAAATCCGCGAGCATACACTGCAGCGCGTTCCCTATTTGCTGGTTATCGGCGATAAAGAAGTGGAGCGCGAGACGATTGCCGTGCGCACCCGCAGTGGTGAAGATCTCGGAAGTATGACCTTTGAGTCTTTCCTCGACCTTCTGCGTCGGGATGTGGTCCACCGCAGCCGCCTGCCTATTTGTGAAACTAACGGAGACGACAGCCATTAAACGAGAGAGCCGGGGACGGTCCAAAAAGGCCCGTATTAACGATCAAATTGAAGCGCCACAGATGCGCCTGATTGGTGCTGATGGAGAGCAAGTAGGTATTGTCACCCTCGCCGAGGCTTTAGAAGCTGCGCAAAAGGCCAGCCTTGATCTCGTTGAAATTGCACCTGATTCTGATCCAATAGTCTGTAAGATTATGGACTATGGAAAGCATGTATTTGAGGCCAAAAAAGCCAGAAATGCGGCTAAGAAAAAGCAAAAGCAGCAGCAGATTAAAGAAATGAAATTTCGTCCAGGCACGGACGTGGGTGATTACCAAATCAAGTTACGCAACTTGATCAGGTTTCTGGAGCAGGGGGACAAGGCCAAGGTATCGCTGCGATTCCGCGGTCGGGAAATGGCGCACCAGGAATTGGGCATGGAAATGATGCGGCGCATCGAGAAAGATCTGGAAGATTTGGGTACTGTGGAACAGCAGCCCAAAATGGAAGGTCGCCAGATGCTAATGGTGATAGCGCCGAACAAGAAGAAAGGTGTTGCTAAAGCCTAGAGCCAACTCTAGCTCACGCAGCCTTAAAGATGTGATTGGGCGACGGCTGCCTACTCACTCTTTTCCTGCCAGCGGTGTTGTTCCAGCTGGCGTTAACGTCTGAATACAGGCAAATAGTAAACTTTGGAGTATAAAATGCCGAAAGCAAAGATACATAGTGGCGCTTCCAAGCGCTTTAAAAAGACGGCTGCAGGCTATAAGCATAAGCATGCTAACAAAAGCCATATCCTCACTAAGATGAGCACCAAGCGCAAGCGCCAGCTGCGTGGTACCGGCATTATGAATATGTCCGATGCGGGCTTGGTCGATCGTATGATGCGCGCCAGATAACGGGCAATCATTTATAGAGTTTAAGAGGATAGTAATATGGCTCGTGTAAAACGTGGTGTTGAGGCGCGTCGTCGTCACAAAAAAATACTCAAGCAAGCAAAAGGCTACTACGGCGCTCGCTCACGCATTTTTCGTGTCGCCAAGCAGGCGGTTATTAAGGCTGGTCAGTATGCGTATCGCGACCGCCGGGTTAAGAAACGCAATTTCCGCGCGCTGTGGATCACTCGTATCAATGCTCAGTCCCGGGTTGAAGGCATGAGCTACAGCCGCTTGATTGCAGGCCTGAAAAAAGCGCAAATTTCCCTGGATCGTCGGGTCTTGGCCGATTTGGCGGTATACGATAAAGTTGCTTTTGCCGCTGTAGTTGAAAAAGCTAAGGCAGCACTGGTAGCTTAAATTAGCGCAGAATATACATTGTTCCCGAGTGGAGCATTTATCGTTAGAATCAGGAAAGAACTGTAATGGCTCTTTCCTGTTTTTTTATCGGGGTTCTAAAAATTTTGAGTAGGCGTATAGCGGCCGAATTCAAACGAAATTAATCGAGAGCGTTAAATGCAAGAATTGTCGTCCCTCACTCAGCAGGCGCAATCGTTGGCGGAGCAGGCCGAAGATCTGGCTACATTGGATAGAGTTCGGGTAGAGTATCTGGGTAAAAAAGGTCATATCACAGCTTTATTAAAGAACCTGGGCAAGCTTAGTGCTGCGGAGCGCCCGGCCGCGGGGGCTGAAATCAATCGTGCCAAGCAGCGGTTGCAGGAACACATTAACTGTTGCCGTGAAGCCTTAGAAGCGGCTGCAATTAGCGCCAAATTAGCTGCAGAAACCATCGATGTAACTCTGTCTGGCCGCGGCGAAGTGCAGGGCAATGCGCATCCGATCAGCCGCACGCAGCAGCGTATTACGGAGCTGTTTACAAACCTGGGCTTTGCCGTTGAAGAGGGTCCGGAGATCGAAGACGATTACCACAATTTTGAAGCGCTCAATATTCCCGCGCACCACCCCGCACGGGCGATGCATGACACTTTTTATATCGATTCGTCGACGGTATTGCGCACCCATACTTCTCCGGTGCAGATTCGCACTCTGGAAAAAGTAGCCCCGCCGGTTCGTATTATTTGCCCCGGCCGAGTTTATCGCTGTGATTCAGATGCCACACACTCGCCCATGTTTCATCAGGTCGAGGGTTTGCTGGTTGACCAGAATGTCAGCTTCGCACACCTCAAAGGTTGTATTACGCAATTTATAACCGCGTTTTTTGAAACCGAGGTGCCGGTGCGTTTCCGCCCGTCCTATTTTCCCTTTACTGAACCCTCGGCTGAGGTCGATATCCAGTGTACGGCCTGTGGTGGTTCCGGTTGTCGGGTGTGTTCGTCAACGGGTTGGTTGGAAATTTTGGGCTGTGGCATGGTGCATCCGAATGTTTTTAGCGCTTGCAATATCGATAGTGAAATCTATTCGGGCTTTGCCTTTGGCATTGGCGTTGAACGCTTAGCGATGCTCCGTTATGGGGTTAACGACTTGCGTTTGTTCTTTGAAAATGATCTGAGAATGCTCAAACAATTTTAATTGTTCAAGGCTTGTCACACTAAAACTGTAGCCGTTTGCTCATTGGCGAGCTCGCCACTATCAGTGTGTAACTATTAGAGAAAAGTATGAAATTCAGTAATGCCTGGTTGCAAGAGTGGGTCAATCCGGGGCTGATGGCACAGGAGTTGGCAGACCAGCTTACCATGGCCGGCTTGGAAGCCGTTGAAGTCACAGCCGTCGCCGAAGATTTCACCGCTGTCGTTGTGGGTGAAATTGTCGCTTGTGAAACACATCCAAACGCCGATAAATTGCGTTTGTGTAAAGTGGCGGGACACCCTCAGGGGGAGATGCAAGTGATTTGCGGTGCGCCTAATGCACGCACTGGGATCAAAGTGCCTTTTGCGTTAGTTGGCGCCAAACTGCCCGGCGATTTTAACATTAAAAAAGCCAAGTTGCGCGGTGTAGAGAGCTTGGGCATGTTGTGTGCGCAAACTGAACTCGGTCTGGGAGAAGACAGCGATGGTATTTGGGAGCTCCCTACGGACGCGCCCACGGGTATGGATCTGCGTGAATATTTGCAACTCAACGATAAAACGATTGAAGTTGAGCTGACCCCGAACCGTGCCGACTGTCTCAGTATTGCAGGTATTGCACGAGAGGTCGGTGTCTTGAATCGCTGTGCTGTTGCGCTGCCAGAAATTGCAGAGGTGGCACCGCAGTTGGATGAGAGTTTACCAGTATCCTTGTTGGCCGAGGAGGCCTGCCCGCGCTACGTTGGTCGGGTTATTCGAGGTATCGATAACAGCGCGCAGACCCCGTTATGGATGCAGGAACGGTTACGTCGCAGTGGCCTGCGCAGTATTGATGCGGTGGTTGATGTCACTAATTATGTGCTGCTGGAACTGGGGCAGCCACTGCATGCCTTTGACTTCGAAAAACTCAGTGGTGGTATTAAAGTGCGCTACGCTGAGGCAGCGGAGCAATTAACTTTACTTGATGGCAAGCAGGTTGAATTGCAACAGGGCACGCTGTTGATTGCCGATGAACAAAAACCGCTGGCCATTGCCGGTGTTATGGGCGGGCTGGATTCTGCGGTAACAGCCGCGACGCGGGATGTTTTTCTCGAGGGTGCTTTTTTTAGCCCGCTTGCCATCGCTGGCAAGGCGCGAAGCTATGGTTTGCACACAGACGCTTCCCATCGTTATGAACGCGGTGTCGACTTTCGGCTGCAGGAAAAGGCAATAGAGCGCGCAACACAGTTGTTGTTAGATATTGTCGGCGGAAAGCCCGGCCCGGTGCATATTCGTCAGCTCAATGAGTCAATGCCGGCGGAACGGCGTATTTACTTGCGACGTCAGCGGGTTGTCGAGGGGCTTGGAGTAACGATCGACGACACCGAGATTGTCGATATTATGACGCGGTTGGGTCTTGAAAAAATGGATGAGGATACTGCGGGCTGGCACTTTTTGGTGCCGAGCTTTCGTTTTGATTTATCCATTGAGGCCGACTTGTTAGAAGAGTTGGCGCGGGTCCATGGCTATAACCGCATCCCCAATGAGAGCCTCAGCGGCGCCCAGGCAATGCCGCAACAGTCAGAAGTGCAGGTGTCCCGAGAACTTCTGGAGCAGACACTACGGGCACGGGGTTACCAAGAGGCGATCACTTTCAGTTTTGTCGATCGTACCTTGGCACGACAGTTTAATCCCGGTGTGGAACCGGTTGCGTTGCAGAATCCTATTAGTGCAGAGCTTTCGGTCATGCGTACCAGCTTGATGCCGGGCCTGATCAAAGCATTGCAGTACAATCTCAACCGTCAGCAGGCTCGGGTGCGATTGTTTGAAACCGGGCTGCGCTTTGTAACTGGAGATACATTGCAACAGCAGGATATGATTGCGGGGTTGATTTATGGTGCTCGCCAGCCAGAGAGCTGGGGAGGTAGTAGAGATCAAGTTGATTTTTACGATATAAAAGCGGATGTGGAAGCTCTGCTGACCCATTTTATTGCGGCAAATGAATTTAATTTTAGCCCTGTTCAGTCGATGCAGCAGTATGAGGCATTACATCCGGGGCAGAGTGCCCAGATATTGCGTAATGGTGAACTGGTCGGTGTGCTTGGTGCGCTGCATCCACAGTTGCAAAAATCTCTGGGCTTGCCTCATGCACCCTTGTTGTTTGAATTGGATCGAGGTACGTTGGGACTTGCACGTTTGCCAGAGTTTGCGCCTTTATCTAAGTTTCCAGAGGTGCGTCGTGACCTTGCGCTGTTGGTTGCTTCTCATGTCACTGCGGACAGCTTAATTGAAACTGCCGCATTGGTAGCGGGTAATTATTTGAGTGCGGTTAAAATTTTTGACGTTTATCAGGGTAAGAGTATTGATTCTGATAGTAAAAGTGTTGCAATAGGGTTGATTTTTCAGCATCCGTCACGCACTCTTAACGATGAAGAAATCAATGCCGCTGTAGAGGCGGTAGTGGCAGAGTTAGAGAAAAAATATAACGCCAGTCTGCGTTGACTTTGAGGTATTTGGTCGCGTCGGCTGTTCACTGGCCCCGAGTGCGTTACTGCGGTTAAAAGTTACCCTATTGTGGCTTTAACTCGCACTTAACGCCTTTAAAGCTATTGGCAGGAAGCAATGACAGAGGCGCTGACCAAGGCCGGACTGGTCGAAAAGCTGTACGAAGAGCTGGGTTTTAACAAACGCGAAGCGAAGGAGATCGTCGAATTTTTTTTCGAGGAGATTCGCAATTCGCTGGAAAATAACGAGCCGGTTAAGTTATCTGGTTTTGGCAATTTCGATTTGCGTGATAAGAATCCACGCCCCGGCCGCAATCCTAAAACCGGTGAGATGATCCCTATTTCCGCCCGCAGAGTTGTTACCTTTAAGCCGGGACAAAAGCTCAGAGCAAGAGTGGAAGAAGATGCTGTACACGAATCCTGACGATGGGTTGCCAGCTATCCCTAGCAAACGGTACTTTACAATCAGTGAAGTGAGCACTCTATGCGGCGTTAAATCCCATGTATTGAGATACTGGGAGCAAGAGTTTCCTCAGCTTAATCCGGTAAAGCGCCGCGGTAATCGCCGTTATTACCAACACCGGGATCTGCTGTTAATTCGTCGAATTCGGGTGCTATTATACCGGGAAGGTTATACTGTGAGCGGTGCCCGTCAGCAGATGGAAAATAGTAATAAAGAAAAGACAGACAGCAATAATTTACAAAAACTGGTACCGCAAATAGTTGCCGAATTAGAGGGCGTTCTCAGTTTGTTGAAAGCCTGAGCTATAAGGTATTTTTTCAGACCTTAAGCCGGCTGTACGGTGCGCTTTTTTACCTCATAAAAAAGTTTTTAACTGCCTTTTTTAAGCTGAAGTAACTGTAAGGTTATTGACGATCGGTGGCATGGGGCAATCCAGACCATCGGCAATGGCGCGCAGTAATTCAATTTTTCCAGCCTTAATAGCATCGCGTCGCGCCATAGTGGTGGCTAGCACTTTAAGTAGCCTGGGTTTTTGCAATGGTTTTAATTGGCTGAGAATAGCCAGGGATTTGTCTAATTTTGGCAAGGCGATATCTGTCGCTGCAGGTAGTGGGGTGATAGCCAGTTGCAAAGCGGAAAGTCCCTTAATAAAGCTACGTTTGGCAGGCAGATATTCTCTATATTCTGCGTGGGCGACGACGGCCAGGAGAAAGCGCAAGGCATTATCCGTTGCAGAGGCAGAGTTGAAAATGGTTGGGTGCTGTACTCTGGGTTCCAGAGCGTGCATTAATACCCGATACAGCGACCATTCCCAGAGTTCTGCCTGACACTCAAAATGCAATAGTTTGCGCAGATTGCGCTTGAACAGTGCATGTTGCGGTGGCATTAAGGTTTTGAGTGCTGGGATACACAAGTCTAACAGTGGTAGCCGACAGTCTACACCGAGCTTTTTCATTAAAGAGGCAAACCTGCGCATTTCGCGCAATACCCCTGGGTGCGCAATTTTTTGCAACAATTTCTGTAGTTGTTGCCGCTGTGGTCCTGTGCGGTTGTGATGCTGCAGTAAATGGTAAACCATAGCCTGTGCGGCAAAAGGGTCGCGGGTGGCTAATTTTAGGGCGCTGGGTAGCTTTTGCAGCAGTGTACGAGCGTAGCTGATTTGCTTTTCGTCTGGATTTCCAGCACCGTGCTGCACGGTATCAATGACCGATTGCAGTGGAGCTTCCTTCGTTGCCTCGGTGACTGAATTGGAGTCAAATTTTGGCTGTGCTGTAGTAACACCTAGCACTTGGCTATTTTGAGCTTCTGGTACCGTAAGACCAGGCGGCGAATCGATGGGGGTGCGATAGCGTCCATCCCACCGGGGGTCGAGTCGGGCAATGCGGGCAGCAAGGGGCGGGTGGGTAGAAAGTAAATCATTGAGCGACTTTTTAAGGCCGCTGGCAAAATACATATGACTGAATTCGGCAGCGTTATTAGATTGCAGGCGTGAGCCGGCAGGGCAGCCACCAATTTTTTTCAGCGCGCCAGCAATGCCGGCACTGTTGCGGGAAAATTGCACCGCCGAGGCATCGGCGAGAAATTCCCGCTGGCGGCTGACGGCATATTTGATTAGATTAGCGAAGAAGTTACCGGTATAGCCGATTATTACAAGCCCGATGGCCACAAATAGCAGCAAAATGCGGCTGCGACTACCGCGATCAGAATAAGTTAGTAGCCAGATGCCCAGCAGGCTAATCATCATTATGCCATACAGTAAGCCGGCGATGCGGATATTCATATGCATGTCGCCGTTAAATATATGACTGAGTTCATGGGCAACTACGCCTTGTAGCTCTTCGCGGTTGAGTTGTTCGATACAACCACGGGTTAGACCGATCACTGCGTCCTTGGAGTTGTAACCTGCCACAAAGGCGTTGATGGATTTGTCGTCGAGAATATAAACATCCGGCATCGGGATGCCGCAAGCGATAGACATTTCTTCGACGACATTAAGCGCGCGAAGCTCAGCGCGGCCTTCTGGGGCGGCATTTATTTTGCGCCCGCCAAGTGACTCCGCGACAACGTGCCCCCCCGCGGTTAATTGATGCCATTTGTACACACTGCCGAGTATAATAATGCCCGAAATTGCCGCTGCAATAATGATTACTAGGTTCCAGCCCAACAGCTCTCCGATGTTTCGGGGGTCAAAGACCTGACCGCGAGAATAGGCCACCAGAGCAGCGACAAATAGCGTTGTAATGATTAGTAGACCAGCCACGGCGAAAGTGAACAGTGAGGTTAAAATCCAACTATTGTGCCGCGCCTTGTCTTGATATTTATAGAAGTCCATGGGAAGAATTCACTGGCCGTCGAGACAGGTTTAAGCCTCATGCAATGACAGATTTTTCAAAACTCGACTCGGGGTGTGGCTTGAAAAGTTGCCGAATCTGTAAATTCCAGTAGTTTGCCGTTAGCACCATGGCCAAAGAGCCCGGAGAGAAATACTGAGGGAAAACTCTGACGGTAAATATTGTAAGCCATGACCGCATCATTAAATGCCTGACGGGCAAAAGAGACCTTGTTTTCGGTGCTGGAGAGCTCCTCGGTTAGCTGCATCATATTTTGATTGGCTTTGAGATCTGGGTAGGCTTCCATAACCATTCCCAGGCGACTGAGAGCGCCAGCTAAAGTGTTTTCGGCATTATTTAGTTCAGAAATGGCGTCTGGATTACTCGGATTGAGAGAGGCGGCCTTTAAGCCCGCGAGGGCAAGATTGCGTGCATCAGTCACTGTCTCTAGGGTTTCTCGCTCGTGCTTGACATAGTGTTTGGCGATATCTACCAGGTTGGGAATTAAGTCGTAGCGGCGTTTTAGTTGCACTTCAATTTGGGCAAAGGCATTTTTGTAACGGTTTTTTAGTGTCACTAGCTGATTGTAAACACTAACGATGTATAACAGCAGGATGACCACAGCTGCCAGCCAGGCAATACTGATAAGATCCATTTATGGGCCTCCTTTTGTTCGTGATTATCACAGGAGCTTAGCACGCAATTTGAACCCTACCCTGGTATCTCCGGTGTTTCTGAGCAATCCTGTGACAGCTCTCGTGAGAAGTGGGTGGGGGGTTCCGTTAGGGCTATATAGCTAGAGCTTTAGGTTTTTATTGCTGGGGATGGGTAGGTGATGGATAAAGTGGATGGAAGATTGTGATCAGTTACAATGCCTGCACAATAACCCATGGCGCCGATAGGGTGTCTTGACAAAAAGTGACAAAGCATAGATTTCAGGAGTGGCATTATGGATAGTAGAACCTCAGATCCAGTGGTTATTGTTGGTATGGCGCGTACGCCGATGGGCGGTATGCAGGGGGCTTTGTCGGCGCTCGGTGCGGCGCAATTGGGTGGCCGGGCCATTGCTGCGGCACTAAAAGATGCCGGCGTTGCGGCGGCGGACGTCGATGAGGTGCTTATGGGCTGTGTATTGCCCGCTGGCATTGGTCAGGCACCAGCGCGCCAAGCGGCATTGGGGGCTGGTATATCTGCTGCCACACCGGCCACTACGGTAAATAAAGTCTGTGGATCGGGCATGAAAACGGTAATGATGGCGCGTGATGCATTGTTAACGGGAGAGGCCAAAGTGATTGTGGCCGGAGGTATGGAAAGTATGAGTAATGCGCCATACCTGCTGCCTAAAGTGCGCTCGGGCCTGCGGCTTGGTCACAGCGAAGTACGCGACCATATGTTCACCGATGGCCTGGAGAATGCCTACGATGGACAGTTGATGGGAAGCTTTGCGGAGTGCACCGCGGACAAATACGGCTTCACTCGTCAAGAGCAGGATGCTTTTGCGCTCGAATCCCTGTCGCGGGCTCAGTCTGCCATTGAGAGCGGTGCTTTTGCTCGGGAGATTGCTCCGGTGACTATTGCCTCTCGCCGTGGTGTGGTGCAGGTCGAGGTCGATGAGGGTCCCGGTAGCGCGCGCCCAGATAAGATTCCACAGTTGAAACCGGCTTTTCGCCAGGATGGAACTGTAACCGCCGCCAATGCCAGTTCTATTTCCGATGGCGCTGCTGCGTTGGTGTTGATGCGTGAAAGTGAAGCCGAGGCGCGTGGCGTGAAAATTCTTGCAGTATTGCGCGGGCAGTGTCAGCACGCTCAAGAGCCTGAGTGGTTTACAACGGCGCCAGTGGCTGCAATGCGCAAATTGCTGGAGCAAACTAGCTGGTCAACTCAAGAAGTGGACCTGTTTGAAATAAATGAAGCATTTGCAGTGGTGACTATGGCGGCCATGCGCGAGTTAAATCTGCCTCATACAAAAGTCAATATAAATGGTGGCGCCTGTGCTCTGGGACATCCGTTGGGGGCCAGCGGTGCACGGGTGATCGTAACCTTATTGGCGGCATTAGAAAATCGCGATCTTAAGCGCGGTATTGCCAGTCTGTGTATCGGTGGTGGCGAGGCTACGGCCGTCGCTATTGAAAGGCTATAAATGTAGTGAAGCGACTGCACGCTGCAGTCGCTTACAAGGGTTAAAGTCGCTTTTAGTTCAAGGTGGTCGGCAAGCCTGAGTACTACTCAATATACTCTACAGCCTTTACTACCTTTTGTACGCCACCGATATCGCGGGCGACTTCTGCGGCGGTTTCTGCTTCATTGCGAGTGAGCAACCCCATTAAATACACTACCCCGTTTTCGGTGATAACCTTGATGCGGCCACTGTCGACGTTCTTATCGGCCAGCATGACACTTTTTACTTTGGTGGTGAGCCAACCGTCACTGGTGCGAGCCAGCAGAGTGGTTTTTCCGCTCACCTCAAGCTCATTGTATACCTGGCGCACCCTGTGGGGCGCCCGCGCTGTGCGCCCGGCCAGATCGCGCATGGCGTTATTCGGTACTTGTCCAGTGAGCAATACCACGCCATTAAAACTAGTGGCATGGATGTTGGAATTTTTTAGTGCAGGATCGGCTTTGGCAATATTGACCTGAATAATAGTTTCGAGTTTTTGGTCGTCTATCACTGTGCCGAAACTGCGTTCGCCGGGGTCAGTTTGAATGGGCCCATCGTGGGTAGCTTCGACGATGGTCGAACAGCCGCTGACAAGGATCAGGTTTAGTGCGATAAGTAAGGGGCAGCAATGACGCTTTATCAGCGTAAAGTTCAATGATTTGAGTGAGTTTTCTGTTGACAAGTTCTGCATGTTTTTAGTTCTCATATCCGCCAAACAAGCTGTTGTCGATCAGGTCGCACAGGCAAAAAATACTCAGCAAGTGTACTTGATGTATCTCTGCGGCAACACTAGAAGGTACACGCAATTCTATATCGTGAGTGTCCAGTAATGCAGCACAGTCTCCGCCTTCATCCCCGGTTAGAGCCAGGATGCCCATATCACGATCGCGAGCGGCGCGTATTGCTTGCACCAAATTGGAGTCCCGACCATCGCTACTGATTACTATCAACAGGTCTCCAGGCTGTCCCAGCGCGCGCACCGGACGGGCGAAAGATTCGGAGCCGCCGTGATTGTGGGCAATAGCGCCGCAGCTGATACCGTCGCTATTAAGCGCAATGGCGGGTAATCCCGGTCGCTCGCGCTGAAACCCTCCGAGTAGTTGCGCACAAAAACTTTGACACAAGGCGCCGCCAAGACCGTTGCCACACAACAGTAGTTTGTTTTCGGCAAGCAGTGTATGCACGATCATTTCACTGGCTTCGACTATCAGTGGCGCCAAATGTTCACCCGCGTTCATTGTAGCTTCGATACTGTGGTGAAATAATGTGATAACGCGCTCTTCCATTTATTGCCCTTGGTGGCCCATAATTTTGTTTATCTTAATGCTCTTCAGCCCAAAAGGCATTGGTGATCCAGTGAATATTTTTGGCACCACTGCCATTTTCTCTATCTCCACCCTCTATGGCAATAACGTCAAAGCGGCAGGGGCAGTTAAGTTTTTGTTGTTGGAGATAATGATTCGCCGCAGTGAGTAATTTTTGCTGCTTGCTGCGGTTGACACTGACTTTAGCACCACCAAAACGGGCGCTGCGCCGATAGCGGACTTCGACAAACACCAGTGTTTCGTTGTCGCGGGCAATGAGATCAATTTCACCCGCAGCGCAACGGTAATTGCGGCTTTCTATAGTGAGCCCAGCGCTGCGTAAATAGTGCGCAGCGGCGTCTTCCATTTTGCTGCCGAGGTTGGCAGGGCGCACCCTGGGGGTGAAAACTTTCATACTTGCGTTTGGGATTTACTATTGTGCCAATGGGTTTAATAAAGCAGGGATCGGCTTGGGTCTACCTTTGTCGATACGCGCCCACATCTGTTTTCTCAGGATACGTCCATCAGCGCTAAGGCTTAAGGATCCAGTCAAACCGCGCAGTTGTTGGTTCGGGAGCTGGCGTAATATTGGTAAGCGTGGTAACAGTTGAAAAGCATCGACGCCCAACGCGTAGAGGCCGGTAAAGGCCGGGGCAGGTAATGCGTGTTTGACAATCGTTTGTTTGATTGGATTGTGGTCTTCAAACAGCCATGGTGGTGCCGTAAAGCGTATACCATTAATGTCACTGTCGCGCTGGGGGTTTACACTGCCAGCAAAAACCTGAGAGGTAGCGAAAACCGGTAGTTTAGCGGCGTAAAAAAAGGTCAGCAGGGGGTTTATTTGTCGCGCTTGCTGCGGTTGAGCCAGTAAAAATAGCATGTCTATATCGCCGCGACGACGCGGTGTGAATTTTAGCGGTACTCCCAACTTGCGTCGCAACGCATGTTTACGGCTTTCACTGCTGGGAATGAGCAGAGCCTTGCTGATCAGCTGCGGAAATTTACTGTTATCGAGATAGGTTTGGTGCAGGCTAACAGTGCCACCCAGACGCGTCCATTCCTGAGTAAATGCCGTACTGCCGCGCTGTCCCCAGTTACTTTTGGGGGCTAAAATCATTGCCTGGCGATGACCGAGCCGGTAAGCCTGACGGGCTGCTTGGCGAGCTTCATCTTCGATGGCGAGACCAAACTGTACCAAGTTGCCGCCGGAATGACCATTGTCACTGTAGTTCAATGCCAATGTGGGTACGGATACTTTTTCGCCCTCCAATAAACTGGTCAGGTTGCTTTTGTCTAGCGGGCCTACAATCATCTGGGCTCCATCTGCTACGGCATGCTGATAGATCTCAGTAAATGATTGCTCGCCCGCAGTGTCGTAAATGGATATTGTAGACGCGGGCGCTCCGGCATCGAGTGCGGCATAATAAGCGGCCATAAACCCATCACGCACTGCTTGTCCAGCGCCAGCAAGTGGGCCGGAAAGTGGCAGTAGCAGGGCTAGCTGCTCAATCTGCTGAGTTTTCAACTGTTGTAGTAATTGCAGTGCTTGTGGCGGGTGGTTGGTGGCAGTGTGTTGTGGCCACTGTTGTTGCCAATTGTCGATTGCAGCGCGCTGTGCCCGAATCCCAGCCTGAGTGTCTCGGCCCAGTAGGGCTAATAGGTACCAACCGCGCATTTGTCTGTCTTTACTTGCTTTGGCACGCTTTGTCAGTTCTTTCGAAGGCAGCTGAGTTAACAGTTGCCATATGGCATTGTTGTTGTTGAGTTCGGTGGTGTCATCAATGGGCAATTCGGCAATGCGGTGAAGTTCGGCGATGCTGTTGTTTATATCTCCCAGCAGCCCCCACAGATCAGCGCGCAGACGACGTAGGGAAAGGGCGTTATCCAGTGATAACTGTTGCCAGATATTTTCCAATCGCGAGGCGGTAATTAGCTCGAGGGCAGCGAAAACTTCATCTTCGGCAGTGAGTAAGTTGCCATACAATTGTGCGTAGCTTGCGTATTCGAGATCACTTAGTTGCAGTGGGTCTATGTTGCTTATACTGCGCTTGGCAGCTGCAGTATCTTTGAGGTTGTGTAGTATGCTTGCAGCCCGCAGCAGTTGCCGATCGCGTTGGGGAGGCGCCAGTCGACGAGCGTTGTTGAATAGTATATTGGCGCTGTGACGGTCAGTGATCAGGTTGCTTGGCTTGTTTACGCCAGGCCTGGATGATTCGAGGTTTGGGGTTTGGCAGGCGGCCAGCCCCAGGAGGATCATGCTGACACTAAAGAAAGATTTGAGCCGGTAAAGGGCGGACATAGACATTTTCCACAAAGCTGATCTTGGAGCGTAATTTGAAACCGGATAAAGGCAGGCTTTATATCGTTGCGACGCCTATTGGCAATCTAGGTGATATGGTACCGCGAGCAATCGAGGTTCTACAATCCGCGGATTGGGTAGCGGCGGAAGATACACGCCACAGTCAACGTCTCCTGGCACATTTTAATATTAATACTCCGTTGGTGGCATACCATGATTATTCCGATGACAAACGCAGCGGGCAGTTGGTTACCAAGCTGGAGGCGGGAGAAACCATTGCTTTAATTTCTGATGCGGGGACGCCGTTGATATCTGATCCTGGATATCGGTTGGTACGCCGAGCGCGAGCGCAGGGTATTACGGTGGTACCAATTCCTGGAGCTTGTGCTTTTGTGGCAGCCCTTTCCTCATCCGGCTTGCCGAGCGACCGCTTTATTTTTGAAGGATTTTTACCGGCTAAATCACAGGGGCGGAAAAAAGTCCTGGAGCAGTTGTCTGGGGAAACACGTACAATGATTTTTTATGAAGCGCCGCACCGGGTTGCCGATACCTTGGAGGCGATGTCAGCAATATTTGGTGCCGAGCGCGAAGCGGTGATTGCGCGAGAGCTCAGTAAAGCCTTTGAAACTATCCATCTGGCCCCGCTGGTAGAGCTGGCAGCTTGGGTGCGTGCCGACGGCAACCAGCAGAGAGGAGAGATAGTACTGTTGATACGCGGCAGCAAGGGTGGCCAAAGCACGGCTTTAAATGCTGATGCGGAACGCATTATGGCGTTGTTATTAGCGGAGTTGAAGCCTCGACGCGCGGCGGCGTTGGCTGCACAAATTACCGGAGTTGACAAAAACGTGCTGTATGATTGGAGCCTTCAGCAAAAATAAATACAACTTCAATGTTATTGCGTATTTTGTTGGATAATGAGACCACACCCGCGAGTGGTCTGCCTCAAAGGCAGGGCTGCCTAACAATAATTGATCAATTTTTGGGGTAAATGGATTTTTATCGAATTTTTCTTGCCCAATGTATTTTGCTTTGGAGTTGTCTGATTTGAACCTGAGAGCTTGTACCCAATTCATCAATGATCCACGAAAT
>JAHZJJ010000125.1 GCA_022600975.1 Gammaproteobacteria bacterium | reverse complement strand
CAGCGTAACACCGATCATGCCGGTCAATACGGTAATACCCATGGCATTGCGTACTTCAGCACCAGCGCCAGTGGTCAGCACCAACGGTATTACCCCGGCAATAAACGCAACCGAGGTCATAATGATCGGGCGTAGGCGCAACCGGCAAGCTTGCAGGGCAGCCTCTACCGTACCTTTGCCGTTCATTTCCAACTCTCGGGCAAATTCCACAATCAGAATGGCGTTTTTACAGGCCAAACCAATCAACACCACGAGCCCCACCTGAACGAAGACATTATTGTCACCTCCGGTTGCCCAAACACCCAATAGTGCTGCCAGCAAACACATGGGGACAATTAATATGATCGCCAGAGGCATTATCCAGCTCTCATAAAGTGCCGCCAATACCAAAAACACCAAGAGCACAGCCAGTGGGAATACCACCATCGCGGCATTGCTCTGATTGATCTGCTGAAAACTCAAATCAGTCCATTGAATTTGCATACCCGGAGGCAGAGCTTTGCTCGCCACCTGCTCCACTGTGGCCAGTGCTTCCGATGAGGACAGTACGCTGGGGTCCGACTGACCAATTAAATCTGCAGCGGGATAACTGTTATAGCGAATTACCGGGTCGGGACCATAACTCGGGTTCAATTTAACCATAGTGCTAAGGGGCACCATTTCGCCTTTGTTATTACGCGTGTAAAGATGATCTAGGTCTTGCGCCTCATCTCGAAAAGGTGCATCGGCTTGGGCCACCACTTGATAAGTGCGCCCGAACAAATTGAAATCATTGATATAAGCGGAGCCAAAATACAGTTGCAGTGTGCCAAACAGGTCATCCAGGCGCACCCCTTGGGTCTTGGCCTGCAGGCGGTCTACTTCGGCATCTAATTGCGGCACATTAACCTGATAGGAACTGAAGGGATAACCGAGGCCACTGACCTGGCCCAGTGAGCTGGCTAGCGCATGGTTCGCATCCTGTAGCGCACCAAAACCAGCATTGCGGCGATCCTGAAGGTAAAGACTGTAGCCTGAGCCAGCTCCCAAACCAAAAATGGGCGGTGGCATCAGGGTAATAGCAAAGCCCTCTTTAATCTGGGAAAGTTTGCCATTGAGCTCTGCAGCAATTTCAGTGGCGTGACGCTCGCGCAAATCAAAATCTTCTAAAAGAATGAAGACGGTGCCCACGTTGGGGGTATTGGTGCCTTGTAGTGCATTAAAACCAACAAAGGCCGCAGCGTTAGCAATGCCTTTTGTTTCCAATGCCAATTCACTGACGCGGCGCGCCACCGCTTCGGTGCGATCCAAAGAGGCCCCTTCCGGCAAACGAATACTGCCCACCAAATAGGTTTTATCTTGGGTTGGGATAAAACCACCGGGAACCTGCTGGAAGAGTACAAAGGTAGCGCCCAACAAAACCAGATAGACACAGAATACTACGCCGCGCCGCTTGAGGCTGCGCTTTACCACCCGCTGATAGCGGTCGGAATTACGCTGGAAAAAGCGGTTAAATGGGCGGAATATCCATCCACATAAGCGGTCAATTATCCGTGTAAGTCTATCCGGTGCGCCACCGTGAGGTTTTAGCAGGATGGATGCCAAAGCCGGAGACAGGGTCAGAGAGTTGATTGCGGAAATAATGGTGGCAATAGCAATGGTAGTGGCAAACTGACGGTAAAATTGGCCGGTAATGCCATCCAGAAATGCCATCGGCACAAACACCGCACAAAGCACCAAACTAATCGCCACTATCGGGCCACTCACCTCGCGCATCGCTTGATGTGCTGCGGCCAGGGGCTTAAGCCCCTCCTCTATATTGCGCTCAACATTTTCCACCACCACGATGGCATCATCCACCACAATACCAATGGCCAGCACCATGGCGAACAAGGTCAGGGTATTGATGGAAAAACCCAACATCGATAACACCGCAAAAGTGCCGATGATCGATACCGGCACCGCCAGTAGCGGAATCAGTGAGGCACGCCAGGTCTGCAGGAACAGAATGACCACCAACACCACCAACAAAACGGCTTCCAACAACGTTTTGATTACCGAGTCGATCGAGGTGCTGATAAAAACCGTGGGGTCGTAGGCCACCTTCCATTCTAGGCCTTCGGGAAATTCTTCTGCCAGCTCTGCCATTTTAGCGCGCACAGCCCGAGAGACTTCTAGGGAATTAGAGCCCGGCGCTTGAAATATAGGCAAGGCGACCGCCGAGCGGCCATTGAGTAGTGCGCGCAAAGCATCCTGAGAGGAAGCCAATTCGATCCGTGCTACGTCCCGCAGGCGCACTATCTCACCATTTTCACCGGCTTTTAGCACCACCTCGCCAAACTCTTCTTCGCTCTCTAAACGTCCCTTGGCGTTGATAGATATCAGGAAATCTGAATTTTGGGGCATGGGGGGCGCGCCGATCTGGCCTGCGGAAACCTGCACGTTTTGCTCCCGCACTGCACCGATAATGTCGGCGGCGGTCAGGCCGAGGGCGGCAGCTTTCTGCGGGTCTATCCACAGGCGCATTGCGTAGTCGCCAGAACCGAATAGCGCCGCCTGGCCAACGCCAGGAATCCGCGCCACTTCATCGCGAATATGCAGTATCGCGTAGTTGCGGATATAGGTGGAATCCAGGCTGTCATCGGGCGAAATGAGGTGCACCGCCATCATCAGGTTAGGGGACTGTTTTTGTGTGGTGACCCCTTGCAAGCGCACATCTTCCGGCAGACGTGGCAGTGCTTGAGACACCCGGTTTTGCACCTGCACCTGGGCCTGATCCGGGTCTGTGCCCAACTTAAAGGTCACACTTAACGTGAGCGTGCCATCACTACTGGCAATAGATTTCATATAAATCATGTCTTCCACGCCGTTGATGGCTTCCTCCAATGGCACGGCGACAGTTTCAGAAATCGTTTGTGGGTTGGCGCCCGGATAGCGCGCACTGACCTGCACGCTGGGGGGCACTACGTCCGGGTATTCATTGACCGGCAGCGACGGGATACTAATCAGCCCCACCACAAAAATAATAATCGACAACACCGAGGCAAAAATGGGCCTATCGACAAAAAAACGGGAAAAATTCATAAACTAATACCCCGAAAGCGGTAGCCACTACCGCTCGAGTTCCATTGATGTGTTTCGTTGATAGCTATGTGTTCTGTTCAAAACCTGGGGGGCTTTGATTATTGGCCAGCGGCCTGAGTGTTCTTCAGCGAATTATCCATAGCGACAAGCTCAGGCATCACCGGCATACCAGGGAGCAGAATTTTCTGCAGACCATTGACGATGATCTTCTCACCCGGTTGCAACCCTTTGCGGATCACCATCAAGCTGCCCTGGCGAGGACCGATCTCTACCTGGCGACGTTCGCTCAAATTATTTTCGCCAACAATATAGACGTAGCGACGATCCTGATCAGTGAGTACGGCCTTACTATCCACCAGGATCGCTTCAGTCACCTGCTCACTGGGCATTTCCACGCGGGCAAACTGTCCCGGCTTAAACGTGTTGTCGGGGTTGGCCACTACCGCGCGAAACTGAATAGTGCCGGTATCGCTGTTGAGGCGATTATCGATAAAGTTCAGCGCACCGTGATGGGGGTAACCCTGTTCTCCGCTGAGGCCGATGCGCACCTTTGGTGTGCTGTTGACACTAAGCAGCGCGCGACTAGCAGATAAACTCTGTTCGTCACTCTCGAAATACACATACATAGGATCGACAGAAACCAAGGTGGTTAAGAGGGTATCGTCTGTTCTGGCCAGGTTACCGCGAGTAACCAGCGCACGGCCGACACGGCCACTAATGGGCGCCTTGACTTCTGTATACTGCAACTCCAGTTGCGCATTTTCCAGCGCCGCTGCGGCAGCGTCTAATTCGGCGCGGGCGGAATCACGGGCAGCAATACGCTGATCATACTCCTCTCGGGAAAGAGCTTTAGTCTTAAGCAACTGCGAGGCACGCTTTGCCTGCTTGTCACTGAGTGAGAGCTGACTGCGAACCTTGGCCATCTCCGCTAAAGCGGCGCGCACCTTGGCCTTGAAAGGGCGCGGGTCGATGCTGAACAATACATCACCACGCTCAACGAGCGCACCCTCAGTAAAGGAAACGCTATTGATGTAGCCGCTCACGCGCGGGCGCAATTCGACGGTTTCAGGAGCCGCCACCCGGCCGGTAAAACTGCGCCACAGCGTAGTAGTGGCTGCGGATACTTCTGCGACCCCTACAGCTGGCGGTGGTGGCAATTGCTGGGCATTGCTGGCTTCACCATGATTACAGGCACTCAAAACCAGAGTAGAAAATCCAAGTAATGTGATTGCTACTATTTTTTTTACCATAACGCGTGCTCCCTAATGCTGCGTATACCCCAAAGGGAAAGGGAAGCAAAAACCGCTGCTACCCCGCTCCCCAAAAACTTCGCCTGATTCTACCTAGCAATTGATCTATGGCGGTATCCCGTAACTATCGCTGGATTGCCTATTTCTGTTTTCACAGAAGTTTTAACCGGCTTTTGTTCTGTTATCGGCCGCTGGCGGTGGCCAACAACTTTTAACGCCGTGAAAACTGCCAGCAGCGGCGCAATGGCCAAAACAGCAAAGAGCCACAGCGCGGCACTAGCCGCACCTTCAGTACCACCGGGATTGCTCAATCCACCCAGGTTGGCAAGCATACCCGCCAGTGCCGCCCCCAGTGCAGTGGCAAACAATTGCACTGTGGTAATAGAGGTTGCCGTAAGGTCTTGATCACCTTTGGGTGCCAGTTGCAGAACCCGCGTTAGCAGATGTGGCCAGCCCAGGCCTATACCGAAACCCACCAGGGTTAAGCCCAGGCACACCAAACTCAAAACTACCCAGCCAGCTTTGGTATAAATGGGCACACTGGCCGCTAGCAGCAGCATCCCTGTCAGCACCAGAACCGGGCCACTGAGAATAGCTCGGCGAATACCACGGGCTTGCCAGCCTGCACTGCAGATTTCCGCCACCGTCCAGCCCGCCGCTACCAGTGCAGCCAGGTAACCGGAGATTAGCGGTGTTTGGCCGTGTAAGATTTGCAAAAAATAGGGCACGAAGGTTTCGCTGGTCATACCGATGATCAGCAACGCCATGGTGCAATAGAGCGGCAACAAAGGAGAATGTAAACGCAGAGCCCCTTGTGGTAACAAGCGCGTATCACTGTTTAGCTCCCTGTAAACCAGCAGTAAAAGCAACACGCCAGCCAACAGCAGGCCGGCGATATTCCAAGTAAGCTGTACAGAGCTGCTGCCTGCACTCACTGCCAGCACCGCTGAAATTAAAAGAAATAACTGCGCCACAGGCAGCTTGCTGCTAGAACTGGCTTCACTACCCCGCCGCACTGGCAACACCAGCCACACCAATGCCATATACAACACCGTAACCGGTATCAGACTGGCAAATGCCCAACGCCAGGCATTCATTTCGGCAAAAATTCCGCCAATCGCGGGGCCAACCAAGGTGGCCAGACCCCACATACCAGAGATCAACGCCATGGCTCTGGGCCATAACCGCTCATCAAATATGGCGTAAATCATTGAGTAACAGAGCGCGAATAAAAACCCTCCACCAAGCCCCTGTAGCGTTCGCCCAAGCAGCATGATTTCCATTTTCGGCGCCAGCGCACAAATCAGACTACCGCCAATAAAAAAGAATGCTGCAACGCCATAGGCGCCCCGTGAACCTGTGGCAGCCAACAATTTAGCCGTCAGTGCTGAACCGAGAATCGACGCCACTACAAACAGTGTCATATTCCAAGCGTAAAGATTTAACCCCCCGATTTCTTTCACCACAGAAGGCAGCACCGTTGTGGTCAATAAAATATTAATGGCGTGTAAAATTACCCCACCAGACAACGCCAGTGAATACGCTTTATTTTTGCCGGCAAATAAATCCCCCCAGCTTCCCGCTTGTGTAGACATAGCTTTCCCTCATGCAAAAACAGACACATCATGGCCTGAGCCAAAGGATGCATTCATTAATAAAACAAGTTATTGCTTTTTATAATCAAGGGGTTTATTTATTTTGTCAAGAAAAAACTTGTTAAACTAAAGCGCAGCGCTTCTCGCTGCCTGCCAACTGCCCCAATAGGCCAGTCTAGAAATCACAATTGGGCGCGCGTAAACACTGTGTAAGTTATTGGTGATGAGAACGTTTGAGGGCTTGCCTGATGCATCAAGAATTTGTGCAGGCTTGGTCTCACCTCAATTTTTTAAGCGCATACGCAATAACAAAAAAGCGCTTACCACCCCCCAGTAATAGTTCGGAGTGATAAGCGCCTTCGATAAAACTTAGGGACAAATTGTTTAGGCTTGCTGTTTTGCCCTTTAGTGTTGCAAGTCTGAATCGTCGCTCGGAAGGTTAGGAGGCTGGCCATCCTCAGGAGATTCATCCTGTGGCTGGTCTTCTTGCAACCAGACCTCATTCGCTGCGAGCTGGGCTTGCTCATTGATGGTCAGCTCACCACCATCGCGGGCCACGATGTATAGCCTTACCTCTTCATCACCCATCCATACCGGCGTGATAGTGAAAAGCCTACCCAAGTAAACCGATTGCAACAATTTACAGGTTACTTCTAACATTTCAACATCTCCTTAAAAAAGCCTGTGACGCGAAATTTCAAAACGCGTGCACGCTTACAATACACGCTCGCCACAGGCGTAATCTATCTAGATTCAATGTAAGGTTTTTTTACTGAATGTTTGAAGTGCAGGGACGGGCGGGCCGCGGCTGAAGTAGAGAACCACACCAAGTTTCACGGCACACCACAACGCACTCCGGCACCAAAGGTGAGAGCGGGTGTAATTGCTCAGCGCTACAAACAACTTTATTGAAGGCGAGCGTATGAGTAGCGTATCATCCAAGACAGCCTCTCTAGATACTTGCATATCTTTTGGGGTTAGCCATCTCTCGGTGCGTCAACACTGGGAGGTGGCGTTATCTCAAGTTCACACGGTCATGCTGTGGTTCTTCTTCATTAATGATGTTGCTGGTTTTCCGCGAGGGCTTTCATTGCTCGGTACCTCGCAGGCTACATGACACCAGTAAACGGTTTTTTTATACGCTTTCTTTTCGCTTGTACCGTATTTTACGTTAGGTGTTATCGCAGCGTGCTCAACAGTAATCTGTTTTTGTGTAGGGTGCAACTAAAGTAAAGGATTAGGCGCCTAAAAATATAAGTTACCCCGTAAGGGGTTTTTCGAACCTATTCTTCACCCATCAAATCATACATAAACAGGTAGGCGGCAAGCTTATTGTGCAAGCTGCCATAGAGCCGTGCCTAATTTTAGCTGTATTCAATAATTCTGGGCCGCCGAGTCGTTTAAAAAAATTATTTTTCCTGTACTAAGTTTTACCCTTAAGGCTGCCAATATAGGATAATACCGCTATTAAACGGCTTCCCCCCAAAAACTTCACCATAAAAATACCATGCGACAAATAGAGCGAAGGCAGTTTCAACTTGGCCAAGCCGACATTGCTAATATTCAGTTTGACCCCAAGTCATTCCGCAGTGGAATCAGGTATTAATGCACTGGAAGTGCATGGTTTGAATAAATGTCCTGACCATGGTATTGATGGATTCAAGCGCTATGTGTCACTGGCTGTCCTTACACGCAATATTCAAAAGATTGGAGCGGGTTTGCGCAAAAGAGAGCGTAAAAGGTTAGGACAAAGAAAAATTGCCTGAAGCTCGCGTTAATTTTTTGAATTCGTTAATGTTTACGGAGTAGCTGTGTCAGAATTTTGCCATTTTAAGGCTTCTTGGTAAGTTTTTCCGAGAAATTATAGGAAAAATAAAAACTGCGAATAAAAAATTATCTTCACGGAAAATATACCAGTTTTGGTGTAAAAATTCATCGTTAATTTGGGGGTTTTCTGTCAGGCACTAACTTGGACTAGTGCTTTTTTATCTGCAGTGATCAGCTCAACTATATCGAAAGCTGCTTGCGCATTAATACATAATGATTGCCCGATCCTGCAAAAAAACGTTCAATAGACGTTAAAACACTTTATACTGTCCGCTATCAATTGCAGAACACTGTCCACCTAATACCCAGTGTGAGGAGCACCTATGCGTACTGGTGATCGCACAAAGTCTTGTATAAGTACAACGGCTCTAGAGCCACTGCAGCAAAAACTGATACAAACCCTATTGCGCCAGGTGCCTGAGCAAGGGTTGATGCATACGGCCCTCGATGGCCTGGCCCTGATTCGTTGTAACAAACCTAGCACTTGTACTTCTTCTGTTTATGCACCCTCTTTGTATTTCAACATTCAAGGCAGTAAAACTTTGACATTAGGGGATAAAGCACTCACCTATGAGCCACTGAGTTATGCCACCACGCCGGTACATTTGCCACTGCTGGGGAGAATAGATCAAGCTTCCGCAAGCAACCCTTTTTTGGGCATCAAACTCGCCATAGACCCTCAGGAAGTGGCCAATTTAGTGTTAGAGTTGGGAGATAAAGCCCCCAAGCTAAAGACGGGCCACAGCTGCAACGAAGTCAGTTGCGGGCTCAGTATTGCCAACATCGACAGCGACATGCTGGATGCCGTAACCCGGCTGGTAAAGCTGTTGGAAAACCCACAAAATATACCGATACTCGCCCCCCTAGTTCGGCGAGAAATTATCTATCGAAGCCTGATGAGCGAAGTTGGTGTGCGCCTGCGCAAGTTTTCCATTGCCGACAGCCAGGCAAACCGGGTTTGCCGGATTATTGAGGTACTCAAAGATCGCTTCTCCGAGCCGCTGCGTATCAGTGAGCTTGCGCACCAGGCCAACATGAGTGAATCCTCGCTCTATCAAAGCTTCAAGCAGATTACCCGCGTATCGCCATTGCAGTTTCAGAAAAAATTACGCTTGCATGAAGCCCGCCGCCTGATGCTCTCCGAAGGGCTAGAAGCATCTGCTGCCAGCTACCGTGTAGGCTATGAAAGCCCCTCACATTTTAGCCGTGAATACAGCCGTATGTTCGGCCTCCCCCCTCGCGCCGATGTAGATAAACTGCGCAGCGAAATCCGGGTTCCGGCTTAAACCTAAAAACCACAGTTGCACCACACAAGTCTACACAAACGCTTAATGCACCTGATGAATTTTTAAAGTTCGCCATGCTCACCAATAACTTACGCAGCTTTTGCACGCTCAGCTGTGGATTCTAGCTTAAGTGGTTTTTTTACTACAGTTGCCCGCCCAATAGATAATATTTCTCTGCACAATTAAACGACGATAGCCTTAACTGCTTACAATAAAACTGGTTTGGTCAACGCCGGTGTTACCTGTTTTGGGATCATAGGCATAAATGGTAACGTGATACACACCGGGCGCATCCGGTTTAAAGGCACTACTAAAAGTATTCATCTCTTTACCCATAGCAAGGGGTACAGATAAAAAGTCTTCGCCATCTTTTTTAATCATGGCAACAACCTCAATACTATCGCCATCCCACAAGCCACCTTTGGTTAAACTGCAGCCGCACATCATCACTACATTGGCTTTGAGTTCAAAGGGGCTGTTTTTAATCGAAGTATATTTATGGGTTTGTGGGCTCAGTACATCGACGATCATGCCAGGAACTTCAACAATCAAACCATCACCCTGGATCGGCTTTCCCGGTACCAGCCAGGTTTGCACCTGGGATAGCGTCCTTGCTTGGCGTTTGATATAGGGCGAGAGTACTTCGATAGTTAAAAATACCGGCTCGTCGATTTCGAGCACTGCCCTAAAGGCCGCAGCGCCCTTGGCAATGGCATCATAGCGGTGTTTTGGCTGCTGCATGATAGTTTGTGTATTGCCTGTGGAACCCTGAGTAAGGCCCTCAGCCAGTATTTCGCCACTGTCGGCATCGGTTATTTTAATCCAGGCACCGCCAATGGATGAACCAATAAACTTGGCATCTTTCGCCTGTGCACGAATCACAATCTCTGTGGCCACTGGCTGCCCAGCAACTGCCACAGCCTGAATAGTCAAGAATAAGGATACAACGATAGTTTGTATGAACTGCATAAATATTCATTTTCTCTGTTACTCTTAAGTCAGAAAAAATTTACCAGCAACAAAGTAGTTCGTCAAGGCTACTCGGCCCAGGCAATCCCTTAGCTTATTGATTTAGTTAAACTACACTCATACAGTTATTCAGTGATTACTTCATGTTCTTGCATACGCGTATTTATCGCATCTATAATAGCTGGCAAATCAATAATAGAATCAATAACAAAGTCTGCACCGCTGTTATCAAAAGCCCTATAGGCTTGCGCTTTTTGATCGGCCTGTTGCGTTGCGTTTTTTTCCTGCCAACTTGCTAACGATTCACCACAAGCATTACCACTAAGTGCTACACCAACAGTCCACATACCCGCATTTTTTCCCTCCTCTATACCGACAACGGTATCATCTACTTTCACACAATGGCGCACTGAACTGGCTTGTGTTTCCATTAGGTTTTTTAAGCTCATATCTGGTGCCGGGCGGCCGCGGGTTACTTCGGGTGCACAAACAATTGAATCAGGTTCAAAATCCAATGCTTGAATCGCAGGTGCACTGCGCAAATGATCAAGCATATCGCGCGCATAACCGGTATTGGAGGCAATCTTAATATTGCGCGCCTGCAACCAAGCCAGGGTATCACGGAGGCCGGGGATTGGCGTTGCCGTTTTTTCAATCGTATCAAATTGTATCGGCAAAAAATCCTGAAATAAACGTTCAATATCTGCCTCATCTGGCATCTTGCCAAAGTGCGTCTGCCAGGCGGCTCCAATGCGCGGCATAGCCAATAATTGGCGAATATGTTCACATTTTTCCACGCCCATGGGGCCGCGTGCTTCTGCCAGCGATATGGGCACACCTTGCTCGGAAAAAAGTTTTTGGAAGGCCAGCACTGGTGCCAGTGAGCCGTAATCAACAATGGTACCTGCCCAATCAAAAATAACGGTTTCTATCTTTGCTTGTGTCATGATGTTCTCAGCTTTTGAATTTTCAGAGTGTTGAATGCTTGAGGTTTCTATTCATGTGCTCATTGTATTTGCTAGGTCTTTATGTCTATTAAAGTCAGCAATTACTGCACACAACCTGCGCATATCTTCTGGCTTGACGTCACCGATATGACCGATGCGAAAACATTGGGTTTTACTGACTTTTCCCGGATAAATAACAAATCCACGCTGTTTCAGATATTGATAAAATTCTGAAAAATCAAAATCTGATTCCGGGTATAAAAAAGTGGTAATGAAAGGTGATTGCAGCGTCTTCACTACTAATGGCTTGTATCCACAAGCATCCATTCCCGCAACTAAGGTTTGATGATTAGTACAATAGCGTGCCGCTCTTGCCTCAATGCCGCCCTCTTGTTCAAGCTCGAGTAATGCCTGCAAAAAAGCCCGCACGGTGTGGGTAGGTGAGGTAAAACGCCACTTGCCATCTGGGTCCATATTTCGCCACTGATCCTGTAAATCCAGACACAGTGACCGTGCATACCCCTGTGCTTGCATGAGTTCACGACGCGCGATCACAAAGGCAAAGCCAGGCACGCCCTGAAGACATTTATTGGCACTACTTATCAACACATCAATGCCCCAGTCGCTCATGGGGATCGCCATGCCGCCAAAACTGCTCATGGCGTCAAGTATTACCGTTTTACCATACTTCTTGGCTATGCGGCTGTAGTCAGCTACCGGATTGAGAATCCCCGAGGTTGTCTCACAATGAACCAATGCTACATGGGTAATATCTACGTTTCGTTGCAATGTCCTTTCAAGTTCGTTAACTGATGGAATCTGCCACTCTTCCGTCCGCAGCACCATCGTTTGCACGCCTATATATGCGGCCATCTGTACAATGCGCTCACCATAGGCACCGTTGGCAACAACCAATAGTTTGCCTGCTGGAGGAATAAACGAACCCAGAGCTGCTTCAACCCCATAACTGCCACTGCCTTGCAATAACACACTGGTATACACGGCGGGCGCGCCGCTCATTTCAGCCAATTTTTGGCGAATTACCTGAACAATATCGCGATTATAGTCATCGTCCCAAGTGCACCAATCACGCAACATTGTGTGTTTGACACTGGCTGTCGTCGACAATGGCCCCGGCGTTAACAATAGATAAGGGTTTTGCATTTTGCACTCTATTAGCTTTTCAATTTATTTCATTTGGTATAGACCAGATGAAATTTGGAGAAATAGTAATCAGCTTCATTAGCAGCGTCAATGCCCATCTAAATAAAACAAATAAATATTTACTAAGAATATAAACGTTCATATTTGCTTCATATTTCTGTAACTAAACCTTTCTAACATTTTCACTATTCCAGTTGGTCTAGTCCAATACAGGTAGCTATGTAAGCACTTGTTTTTTTAAATAAAAAGTTCTGGTATAGATTTGCCTAAGGAGCTGTATAATGAGGCTAAAAATACTGCCTGCTGTTATCGCTTTGTCCTTGTCCCAAGGTGTACTTGCACAATCCGCTGCTGTTTCTGGCAACGTAAAAGATCAAAAGAGTCAGCTCCCAGGTGCTGTGGTTGAAGTGGTTGGCTCCAATGTTTCCGCACGCACCAACCATCGTGGTGAATTTTCCTTGTTGGGGCTGGCTCCGGGCGATTATCGACTCAAAGTCACCTATCTCGGTTATGAAGCAGTTGAGGTTAACGTATCGCTCGAAGAAAACGAACATGAACAGCTTGGTGTTGTCACCCTAAATTCGGCTAATAACGCCATTGAGGAGCAAGTGGTTATTGGCTCTATCCTATTAGGGGAAATGCGTGCCATTAATGTGAAAAAAAATGCCTCCCAAATTGTCGATGCTGTCTCTGCAGATGCCATCGGCAAGCTGCCAGATCGCAATGCCGCTGAAGCGGTACAGCGCCTGCCCGGTATTGCCATTGAGCGCGATCAGGGCGAAGGCCGATTTGTTGCAATCCGTGGGCTACCTTCCGAATGGAGCACCAACAGTATCAATGGTGATCGATTGCCAACGGCTGAGGAGGAAACCACCTCTCGCGCAACCGCGTTTGATTTCTTCCCAACTGAAATGATCGAACTGGTAGAAGTTAGCAAGTCCGTTACCGCAAAAATGGAAGGCGATGCCATCGGCGGCAATATTAATTTTATCACCCGCACCGCACCCTCTGAGCGCGTAGTACAATTTGGTTCTGCCGTTAACTACAACAATAAGGCTGATGATTTTGGCTATCAATACAGTACCTTATACGGCGATCTGATTAACGACGGTAAATTTGGTTTTTTGCTAAATTTCACCAATTGGCAGCGCCATTGGGCCACCGACAATTTTGAACCCCGCCGTGGTGGAACCGACGGCATGGGAATCAGGCGCCTTGAACTCCGAGATTATACCGGTAGCCGCGAAACTTTCGGCTTTAACGGTGCCATGGAGTACAATCTGGATAATGGCGACCAACTATTTGCCCGCGGCTTGTACGGCACTCTGGATGACGATGAAACACACTACAAACATCGCTATCGTTTCGATAAAGACCGCGTAGAACTGCAAAATATTCACAACATCCTAAAAACAAAATTGTGGGGTGGAGAAATCGGTGGCTCCCATTTTATCAATAACAAAACCACGATGGACTGGAAACTGTCCAGCTACCAAAACACGTTTAAATACGGCGATCTACCCGGTAGCGGCGATAACGCTTACCTGTATGCCAGATTTGACCAAGAAAATGTTGGCTATCAGGGTTTGGGCCGCGAAGATGGATCAAAAGAGGATAATGATTTCTCTTACAATAACGTAGATGGCAGTAATGCAAGTAGCAGCAAACCCACTACCCATCTGCCAGACGGTTTTTCTATGAACCCACAAGAGATGGCACTCAAAAATATCCAACTCTACAAAATTTATGTCAAAGAGCGGGATAATATTGTTGCCCAGCTCAATTTTACCAACGACTTTAATCAAAACGTAGTCATTTCAAGCGGTATTAAATATCGCAACAAAGATCGCATTGCACAGTTTGCCGATGAGTTTTGGTTGTGGAATGAAGAAAAATTCGGCCCGGCGCCAACCCTTGCAGACTTTCCCCTTAAAGATCAGCCCGGCAGGAATGATTACCTTGAAGAAATCAGTAATCAGTATGTCGATGACTTTTCCCAGGTTGTCGATACCCGAAAGCTCGAAGAATTTTTTCACAACAATCGCGATAAGTTTTATCTCGATACCGGGGGTGACTCTCAGTTGGTGCAAAACGGTGGGGCCCTAGGCCGACACTTTAATGTACACGAGGATCAGATGGCCGCGTATAGTATGATTGATATCTCCATTACCGATCGGCTCGATCTCAACAGCGGCCTGCGCCTCGAATACACCAAAACCGATGTCGAAGGCCAGATATTTGAACAGGCGAGCAACACATTAACTGACAACAATCAAAGTAAACATTATCTCTCAGTACTACCCTCTTTTAGCTTGTCTTATTTAACCAATGAAAATTCCAAGCTACGTGTTGCTGCAACCCGCACCTTTGCGCGTCCTAACTTTGGTGATCTCTCCCCCGGTGGCACCTATGCCGAGGCGGAGGAAAAATACACATCGGGTAACCCACAATTGGATCCAACTTACTCTGATAATCTGGATGTAATGTGGGAGTATTATTTTGAAAACATTGGCTTGGCATCGGTAGGGGTCTTCTATAAGCGCATCACTGACCCGGTCTATCAAGCCACCTTTATAGGCGACTACAAAGGCAAATCTGGCGTAACCTTCAAACAGCCTGAAAACGGCTCCGATGCCAAACTAAAGGGCCTTGAAATGACCCTGAATCATTCTTTGGAGTTTGTTCATCCAGCGCTTCAAAACTTCGGTTTACTGGCTAACTACACCTATATGGATTCAGCGATGAAGATTGATGGCCGCAGTGGCACTGCACACCTGCCCAAGCAAGCCAAAAATCTCTATAACCTTACTGCCTACTACGACAACGGTGATTTTTCGGCACGCATAGCCATGAACTACAAAGGCGATTACATCACCGAACACGGTGACAGGCCAGATCTTGACGTTCATTACGGTGGCTATACAAGTGTTGACTTTAATACTCAGTGGTATGTCAATGATCAATTATTGGTGTATCTCGAAGCCAATAACCTGACCAACGAAGCGCTCACCTACTACTACGGAAACGATCAGCGCCCAGCTCAAGTTGAGTATTATGGCGTACGGGGTCAACTGGGCTTTAGCTATAACTTTTTTTGATCGCGGTGCGCGGGGCGAGCAAACGGTAGCCCCGCTATTCATCACAACCAGCTGTAATCTGCATCATTTCGCCAATTCTCCCTACTGCCTGCAAACGAAAGAAACTCCATGCTCAATCACCCTAGGCTTACACGATTCTATGAACAAGCTCCCAACTGGCTGTTTATATTAATTGCCGGGCTCGCGGCATTATCCACTTATTTCAGTATGTATGCGTTTCGCAAGCCCTTCGCCGCAGCAACCTACTCCGATGTAAGCGCTTGGGCATTTTTTCTCGATTACAAAACCACCCTGGTTATTGCCCAGGTAGTTGGTTACGCAATATCCAAACTAGCGGGCATTAAAATTATTGCTGAAATGCCCCCAGCGAAGCGTGCCTCGGCATTATTGCTGATGATTGCTATTGCACAGCTGGCACTGTTGCTGTTTGCACTAGTGCCCAGACCCTGGAATATTGCCGCGTTATGGCTAAATGGCTTACCCTTGGGCTTGGTGTGGGGTTTGGTATTTGGATTTCTTGAAGGCCGTCGTGTTTCTGAAGCCTTGGGGGTAATCCTGAGTGTGAGCTTGATTTTTTCATCGGGCGCGGTGAAGTCTGTCGGGCGCTATCTGTTACTGGAATGGCAAGTAGATGATCACTGGATGCCCTTTTTAACCGGTCTTATTTTCAGCCCGTTATTGATTATTTCAGTTGCTCTATTAAGCGCTATTCCCAAGCCTAATCGCAACGATGAACTGCAGCGCCAGCAGCGTATCACCATGAACCGGGTACAACGCCGTCAATTCTTTGCTAGCTATGCCCCCGGCTTGGTTGCACTGGTACTTGCCTATGTATTGCTAACAGCACTGAGAGACTTTACCGATAATTACGCCGTCAACCTCTTCGAAGCATTAGGTTATGGGGATTCGTCGGCCGTTTATACCACCACAACTCTACCGGTTATCGCTGTGGTATTGCTCTTTCTCGGCGGCCTAATGTTTGTCAAGCGCAACCTTATGGCACTTCAACTGAACCTCAGTTTAGTTGCTCTGGGATTTGCTCTGCTTGCAGGGTCAACCATTTGTTATCAACAGGCACTCATTAGTGGCCTCAGTTGGTTTATGCTGATGCAAACAGGCCTTTATATGAGTTATATCCCTTTTAATTGTGTGCTATTTGATCGCATTGTTGCAGCTACACCTAAGCTTGCGAACGCCGGATTTCTAATTTACATCGCCGATGCCTGTGGATATTTGGGTAGTATCAGCATTCTGTTGATAAAAAATTTGGCCAAGATAGAGCTTCCCTGGCTGGAATTTACGATCAACGTTAGTTACTTTGCAGGCATCGTAGGCTGCGCATTAACTTTAGTCAGCATGCTCTATTTTCAGCGCCGACTCGCACCCTATGGGCAACCGCTACCGGCTAGTCAACCCTCCTAGGAGCCTGTCGGACTTAACACTGGCCT
>JAHZJJ010000124.1 GCA_022600975.1 Gammaproteobacteria bacterium | reverse complement strand
GGAGCGGATGAAATTGCTCAGCGCAACAAACAACTTTATTGAAGGCGAGCGTGTGATTAGCGTATCATCCAAGACAGCCTCACTAGATAGTTGTGTATCTTTTGGGGTTAGCCATCTCTCGGTGGGTCAACACCGGGGGGTGGCGTTATCTTACGTTCACACGATCATGCTGTGGTTCTTCTTCAGCTATTCATGTTTATGGTTTCCGCGAGGGCTTTCATTGTTCGGTACCTCGCGGGCTACATGACACCAGTAAACGAAACGGTTTTTTATGCGGCTTCTTCTCGTTTGTGCCGTGTTTTACTTTAGGTGTTATCGCAGCATGCTCAACATTAATTGTTTTTTTTGAAGAGTGCAATTAAAGTGATATATTAGGCGCCGAAAATTTAATGGGTTGAGTTTCAGGGGTTGTATGGCTGCTGAGATGGGTGGATTAAGGGCGGTGTGAGCGGCTCACAAAATTATATAGCCGCAAAAAAAGATGCTTTATAAAGCTTTTCATTACCATACTATACAGCCCATAACCTTTAATTGAACCGATAAGCTGTGCCAGTTACTTAGCTGCGGCTTAGCTCAATTTTTCCTGACCCGGGCAGCTGCTCTATTAACTTGTGACCGCACAGGCGTGAGGGTGTGAAATATCCACCAGGGCCGTGATAATTTAGTATAAAATCCATCACGGCTAAAGCGCCATTCACCGTTACATTGTAACCATTGGCCGTCTGTATTCGTCCAATATGGCGCTCTCCGCGACGATCATTGCGCACCTCTCCCCACACCCAGGTTTTGTGTTCGGCACGCTGGGTTTCATCGGGCCCCTGTATTGTTTTTTCTATTTTGTATTTAAGCCATTTTTGCACTTTTTTGTTGCGCAACAGCCAGCGGCATTTGTTGATAAGTTGCATTTGTTTGGCGCGCTTTGGGCTTATGGGTAGGTATACCTCAATATTTTGAATCCCGGTGGAGTGGTAGGCACTGGCAACATCGCCCCAGGGAATTGCCACGGAAAATTTATTTCCTCGTCCGAAATCGATTTCTCGTGTCAGTTCCCCGTGGTTTACAGTTTCTATTTTGCCATTGCGGCGTATTGCTCCGCCTATCCCTAGGCGCTCTATTGAAGTTTTGGCGGTGCCCGGGCTGAGGCGGGTATCAGAGTCAAACCCCAAGGTTAGGTGCGTTGCGCTGGGTAGGTGTTGGTATAATGCCATGGCGAGGCAATCGGTGGGTATGATATCGAAGCCAGTACCAGGGCAGAGTACCACTCCAGCTGTTTTAGCCTCTTCATCAAAGCTGTGCGCCAATTGGTAAACTGATATTTCTCCGGAAATATCCTGATAATGCGTGCCGCTGGCGATACAGGCACGCAGCATAGGCTCTGCTGTTAAGGAGAATGGGCCAGCGCAATGAATCACAAGGTCCACGCCGCTCAATGCCTGTTCTAGGGCATTATCTTGCAGGTCTACGACAATGGCTGATAATCCCAGCGCACGGGAAAGCTGTTGCAGTTTGCTGGCATTGCGGCCGGCAAGCACCGGTTTATGCCCATTGGAAACAGCTTGGCGAGCAATTAGCTCACCGGTGTAACCATAGGCTCCATAAATCATTGTTTTAATAGCTTTCACCTAATCCTCTTTTCAGCTATGACTTCAGAGTATTGGTTAGCAGCTGGCACTTTATGCCAGCTTGGTGAGGTTTGATTATGCATGGCCTGAGATGCTTTTACGACGATGTTTGATTTTAGATAAAAGTGATACTAATTCACCGGTAACATAGATGCGCCCTGGTGGACCAATGCCTCTTTTTTTAACTTTGGCCACTTTTTGACCGCCGCTTCGAGCTTCAGTGCCTCTCCCTTGCTGCCTACCGCGCAATAAAACTCTAGGGCTAAAGGGCCTCGACCACGTAATGCTTTGGCCGCCTTTAAGCCGCCGCTTTGATGCTCGGCAAAGCGGCGATAAACGTCTAGCGTAATTCCAGTATACAAAGTACCACTGTGTGTTCGAATTAAATAGATAAACCACTGCATAAAAAACCTTTTATCTGCAAGTTAGTTCGAATATTGCGTTGTGCCAACCTACTTACGGGATTTTGTAAGTCAATTTTGGCGTTAAAAACTTGCTCGAATTTTGCCATTGCTATTTGGTGGGTAGTTTCATGCGTAGTTACGAAGAACTGAAAAAATTAAAGTAATCAATAGAATGCTTCTGTATAGTCTTGAAGGCGGTTTTTGTAAATCAATGCTTGACTTTGGTGGCGGCCATATTTTTTCAATTTATAGCTCAGTGTATTGGTTATTGCTTGGTTTTCTACTTGAAACTTTTTACATTTTTAGCTGGTTATCCTCAGCGCTCATGGCATGTGTAAGTAGGTTCAATTTCTCGGAAAATAGAATATAGAGAATAATCCCTATAAATCTTTAGTTGCAATGTGTACACACATTGTTGAGTAAATCATGATAAAATTTTGAAAGCCAAAGTATGTGATAGTACGGATTATGATGCAAGAAACTAAAGAAATACCAATAAAAAATTTTCAAGAAATAGTGCGTATGCGAGAGGCTGGGCATCTTACTTCCAGAGTTTTGGAGGCAGTGCGGCCCATTATTCGTCCGGGTGTTACTACACTTGAAATTGATACCTTTTGCCAAGACTATATTGTCAATACGCTCGGTGCTACTCCAGGTAGTTTGGGGCAGTACGGTTTCCCATACTCTGTTAATACCTCCATTAATCAGGTTGTTTGTCACGGCTGGCCCAGCGAAAAAGTGTTAAAAAACGGTGATATTGTAAATGTAGATGTTACCGTAAAAAACCAAGGATACTATGGCGATAGTAGTATTACCTTCTGTGTGGGGAGGGTGGCTTCCCATGCTAAACGCTTGGTAGAAGTAACTCAGGCGTGTTTATATAAGGCAATTGCACGGGTAAAGCAGGGTACAAGTTTGGGAGATATTGGCCACGTTATTCAGCAGCATGCTAAGAGCAGTGGCTACTCCGTAGTAAGGGAGTATTGTGGCCACGGCATTGGTCGGGCTATGCACGAAGCGCCGCAAGTGCTTCATTATGGTAGGCCCGGCCAGGGTGAGGTTCTTAAGCAGGGGATGACATTTACGATAGAACCGATGATTAATCAGGGTGGCCCGCACGTCAAATTGCAGCGGGATGGTTGGACTGTTACCACCAAAGATCGCCGTCTTTCTGCTCAGTTTGAGCATACTATCCTGGTCACTGAAGACGGTTTTGAAGTGCTTACATTGCACGATGAAGAGAGAGCACAGTTCGAAGCTTTTATCAATAAGCCAATGGGCGGCAGTAGGAATAAATAGCTTTCATTGTGTAATCTTTCTGGTATGCGCTGTATTTAGTCTTCCTGAGGGTACTCCTGCCTTGGCCCGAATAGGTTGATAACACCTTGATTAGATCAAAGGCGGCACATCTCTGCTATCAGCTTTAGCTTCCCATATCCACTGTCTATGTAACAAATTAGCAGCGAGTCCTCGCAAGTAATCTCAATAAGCCGGTACGCTCTTTGACTACTGGTTCATCTTTACTTGTGGGATGTTTTGTGACTGTGAAATTTGCCCAAATTCAACGAGGCGAGAACAGTAGTTGGCGGCAAGCGTTTAAATGCAGTGTGTAAGTGTTTACTATGGATTCTTTTGGTGCCATTTATCTAGACTGATGGGAGCTTATCCATCCGCGTTCTTCGGCGAACTTACAGGGATTTAGCCGGTTATTACCATGGTTCCACTTGACTTTGTGTCGTTCAGATTTATAGTGATACAAGTGTGAAAAAGTGGGATTCTGTGGATTTTCGTGGAGTTTTTATTGTTGTACGTTGGTACTCACATACACTGAGTGGGAACTGTATAAGCTTCTTGGAAATAAAAGACGATTAATCAACACGGTGTAACCAGCTGAGCAACTCATGTATTTAGGCAGCTATGCCATCAACATGGACGCCAAAGGGCGCCTTGCTATTCCGGCGCGAGTCAGGGATTTGCTGCTGGAGGAATGTCGTGGCCACCTAGTGGTTACGGCGCACACAGAGGAGCGTTGCCTGCTGATTTATCCTGAGATTCAGTGGCGGGAAATCCTCCCTAAGATTGAGGCGTTACCTAGTTTTAACAAAGTGGCGCGCCGAGCGCAACGGTTGTTGATAGGTTATGCCTGTGAACTGCAGGTAGATGGTAATGGTCGGATATTGATACCCGCACCGTTGCGTGAATATGCGGCTTTGGAAAAGAAGTTGATGCTCATTGGGCAAGGAAAAAAGCTCGAACTGTGGAGTGAAGAACGCTGGATGGATTGGTTGGATGATGGTGAAAGCGATGGCGAGATTCCACAGGAAATGATTTCTCTGTCGCTATAACAGGAGTAAAAAATGGCCCAAGAGCTGCATCACAGTGTGTTATTACAGGAAGCCGTCGAGGCGCTGATAACCGACCCGCAGGGCTTGTATATTGATGGCACCTTTGGCCGCGGCGGTCACAGTGCACTAATTCTTGAACACTTAAGCAGTGCTGGTCGGTTACTGGGAATAGACAAGGATTTACAGGCTGTAGAATTTGCCCACCAACGTTTCGCCGATGATGGGCGTTTTAATATTTGGCATGGCTCTTTCGCGGCAATGGATCGGGCTTTGGCTGACAGCCGGGAGAGCAGTAAGGTCAATGGCATATTGCTGGACCTGGGTGTGTCTTCGCCACAGTTGGACCAGGCCGGTCGCGGTTTTAGTTTCACCCACGACGGACCCCTGGATATGCGTATGGATGCCAGTAGTGGTATTAGTGCCGCAGATTGGATTAATAAAGCGCAAGAAGGGGAGTTAATACAGGTTTTCAAAGAATACGGTGAAGAGCGCTTTGCCAAACGCATTGCCGGCGCGATTGTGCGCCGACGGGTAGATCAGCCTTTTGTGCGCACATTGGATTTGGCTGAGGTGGTTAAAGAAGCCAATCCAGCTTGGGAAAAACACAAGCATCCGGCAACCCGTGTGTTTCAGGCGATTCGCCTGCATATCAATGGTGAATTAGAGGATTTGCAGCGGGCGCTGCAACGAGCATTGGAACTTTTGTTACCCGGTGGACGTTTGGTTGTTATCAGCTTTCACTCACTGGAAGATCGTATTGTAAAGCGCTTCATCCGCACTGAAGAGCGCGGCCCACAACTTCCCCGCGGACTTCCGCTGATGGACCACGAACTGGCCAAAACACTTCGCTCAATTGGTAAGGCAAGACGTGCCGGGCCACAGGAAATCGATCAAAACCAGCGTTCTCGCAGTGCGGTGATGCGGGTGGCGGAAAGGCTCGGATGAGGCTTGTGGGTCAATACGGCAAATTTCTTTTGTTGGCAGGGCTGTGGTTGGCACTGGTGATTTCTGCCCTGGCAGTGGTAAATACCACTCAACGTAGCCGGGTTTTGACCGCTCAATTGGGAGACGCGCAGCGCCAGCGAGATGAATTACGTTTTGAGCAGGAGCGATTGTTACTGGAGTTCAGTGCTTGGTCTGCTTATAACCGCATTGAGCAAGTGGCACGTGAGAAGCTGGATATGCAGGTGCCATCCATTACAGAACAGGTTCTGTTACAGGGAAAAAAGTAGCCACAGTTTAATGTATAGCGGCGGCCAAACTATTGCCGAACACGGTGGTTGGACAAGGTGAAAGGATACTGGAATCGTTATGGGAGTAATGAAAAGTTCGCTTCAAAAGCTGGTTATTGCCCGTTGGCGCTTTGCACTGGTAGCAGTTTTGCTGTGCATGTTAGCTTTGTTGCTGATTTTTCATTTGGCTGGTCTGCAAGTCTTGTCTGAGCAAGCACAGGGCTATCGTTTTCTGCAAGATCAGGGTCGTGCGCGCACTATTCGCACGGAAGAAATTGCTGCTTATCGTGGTTCTATAGTGGACCGTAATGGTGAGCTGTTAGCGGTGAGCACGCCGGTGCAAACTCTGTGGGCCAACCCTAAATTATTGCGTACTACCAGTGCAAAAGCGCAGGAAAAATTGGCGTTAGCGTTGGGCATATCCCCGTCTAAATTGACTGAGCGTCTTAAAAAGTATCGCAATAAAAAATTTATGTACCTGCGCCGGCACGTGTCAGAGGAAATTGCCGAAGGTGTATTAGCATTAAAGCTAGCGGGTGTTTACGGCAAAAAAGAATACCGTCGTTTTTATCCTGCTGGAGAGGTGATTGCCCAGTTGCTGGGGTTTACCAATATTGACGATCGAGGTCAGGAGGGTTTGGAGCTGGCGTATGAGCAGTTTCTTCGCGGTCATGTTGGCAAACAGCAGGTAGTCAAAGATTTAAAGGGGCGCACAATACAGACGCTGGCAATCCAGCAGGCGGCGCATCCAGGTCGCGATTTACAGCTATCGATTGATATGCGATTACAGTATTTGGCCTACCGTGAATTGAAACGTGCGGTCACTTTAAACGATGCCGCTTCTGGCTCTATGGTGATGTTGGACACGCGCACTGGCGAAGTGTTGGCAATGGCTAGTCAGCCATCGTTTAACCCCAATAACCGGCGCGGAGTAAAAGCTGTGGCGATGCGTAACCGCGCTTTGATCGATCAGTTTGAACCGGGTTCTCCGATTAAGGCATTAACGGCATTGGCAGCGTTGGAAACTGGCCGTTATCAACCTCATACAATGATTGATACTAGCCCTGGATATATTCGTCTGCCGGGGAAAACGTTGCTTGACCCGGTGAATTACGGCTCAATAGATTTAACCCGCGTGATCACCAAATCCAGCCAGGTTGGCATTACCAAGGTGGCACTTGATTTGGAGCCGGAATCATTGCGCGCATTGTTTTATCGCTTGGGACTGGGTGAACCGGTGGGTACGGGTTTCCCCGGTGAGGTTGCGGGGGTATTGCCCAGTCGCGATCGCTGGCATCCGATCGAGCTTGCCAACTTTGCCTTTGGCTACGGCTTAACCGTGAATGCATTACAACTGGCGCAGGCCTACAGCGTGATTGCCAACGCTGGCTATAAGCGCCCGGTTTCGTTGCTGATACAACCAGCTGGAGAAAAAGCCGCTGATACCGGTGAACAGGTGGTGGCTGCGAAATTAGCACGCCAGATTGGGGTGATGTTGGAAACCGTAACTCAAAAGAGCGGCACAGGCAAGCGTGCGGCGGTGGAAGGTTATCGCGTTGCGGGTAAGACTGGCACAGTACACAAGGTGGGTAGCAAGGGGTACGTGGATAATCGCTACCGCTCGGTATTTGCCGGATTTATTCCCGCTGACAATCCAAGATTGGTTGCTGTGGTGGTTATTGAGGACCCACGTCAAGCCAACCGCTATAGGGGTGGTGAAGTGGCTGCGCCGGTTTTTGCTCGGGTTATGGCTGATGCTATGCGTATATTGCAACTGCCGCCACAAACCATAGCCCCTGCCGAGCGTCTGTTGGCTAAACAGCTAGAGCTAAGAGGTATCGATTCGTGAGCGCTAGTAAAAAGAGAACATTGATTGCATTGCCTCAGTTGGTGCCCGGTTATGCGGGTATTCCAGATATTGCCGTCAGCGGTGTGGCTCTGGACAGTCGCCAGGTAAAAGCGGGCGATGTGTTTATGGCACTGCGTGGAACTTTGGTGGATGGTCGCGATTTTATTGATACTGCAATCGCCGCCGGCGCCGCGGCAGTGCTGGCTGATGGTGATGCTCTGGGGACAAAAGTTCGCGGTACTATCCAAGTGATTACTGTACCTGGGTTGGCAGCACGGGTTGGCGAAATTGCCGCGCGGTTCTATCAGTGCCCAACCGAGTCCATGTATCTCGTGGGTGTGACTGGTACCAATGGAAAATCTACCTGTGCCTATTTGGCATCACAACTGTTGGCCCAGCATTTTAACTCTGCCGCTGTCATGGGCACTATTGGCAGCGGGGTGTGGCAAGCGGGTCAAATTAGCTTGCAGGATACTGGCTTAACCACGCCAGACCCTGTGCGCCTGCAGGCGGATTATGCCGAATTTTATCAAACTGGTGCGCGTGCGGCGGCGATGGAAGTGTCTTCCCATGCGCTGGCTCAAGGCCGGGTACACGGGCTAGCTTTTGATACTGCGGTATTTACCAACCTGACTCGGGACCATCTTGATTACCATGGCAATATGGAAGCTTATGGTGCAGCGAAAGAGAAATTATTCGGACTGCCAAAATTAAAGCGTGGCGTTATCAATCTGGATGACCCCTTCGGCGGGCAATTGATAGAGCGCTGTAAATTGCGCGGTTTGCCGGTATTGAGCTATGGCCTGCAAAGTGGTGATCTGCATATCGGTAAGCTGCGCCGTTCGCAAACCGGTTTTGCTATCAAACTGATTACTCCCTGGGGAGATGGCGAGCTGCAAACCTCTCTGATTGGGGATTTCAATATTCACAATGTGCTTGCGGTGGTGGCCGCAGTGGCCGCTTCGGGTATGCCACTTGGCGATATCCTCAGTGCTTTCTCTCAATTAAAACCAGTGCCCGGGCGTATGGAGCGGATTCATCTGGAAGGTAGTGAAGAGATCAGCATACTGGTGGATTATGCCCACACACCAGATGCTCTGCGTGCGGCGCTTGGAGCTGCGCGGCCCCATTGCCACGGTAAACTCTGGTGCATATTTGGTTGTGGCGGTGATCGGGATCGTGGCAAACGTATACCCATGGGGCAGGCTGCTGCAGAGTTGTCTGATGTTGCGATAGTGACCAGTGATAATCCGCGCAATGAAGATCCACAAAAAATCATTGATGAAATACTTGAAGGTAGTGGTGATAAATGTATGGCCGAGATTGATCGTGCCGTTGCCATTCATCGCGCGATTAACGCCGCTAAGCCCGGTGATACGGTGCTTATAACAGGTAAAGGCCATGAGAATTATCAGTTGATTGGCGGCGAAAAACGTCATTTCTGTGATCGTCAACAGGCCATGTTGGCTCTGAGACAACGACATCGCCGCAAGCTGGGGAGTGCACCGGGATGATTAAAGCAGTCTCTTTACAGCAGTTACACCATCGCTTCGGCGGTGAACTGATTAATGGTTCGGTACAGTTTGACACAGTGTGCACTGACACCCGCAAGTTGAATCCCGAAAGCATATTTGTGGCGCTGATAGGCGAAACCTTTGACGCTCACAATTTTATTAGCGAGTTGGCTGGCAAGGTATTGGGAGCAGTAGTAAAGCGGCAAATTCCCGGCTCAAAGTTGCCACAATGGATAGTGCCGGACACCACTGTTGCACTGGGGCAAATTGGTTTGTTGTGTCGCGAGCAGTTTGTTGGTCAAGTGATTGCCGTTACCGGTTCTTGCGGCAAAACAACCGTTAAAGAACTACTAAGTAGCATTTTTTCTAGGCAGTTTCAGCTATGTGTCACTCAGGGGAATTTGAACAATCAATTCGGTGTGCCAGCGACGCTATTTTCGCTGGCGCCACAAGACGATGTATTAATTATCGAAATGGGTGCAAATGGATTAGGCGAGATTGATTATCTGTGTGGTATCGCCAAGCCACAGATTAGTGCAGTGACGAATGTCTTGCCTGCGCATATAGAAGGTTTTGGTTCGCTGGAGGGCATTGCGCGCACTAAGGGGCAAATATATAGCAGTTTGAAAAGTGGCGGCACGGCAGTTATCAATGCCGATGATGCGTTCGCCGACTATTGGCGCAGTGTAGTGCCCAAAAAGGTGCGTTGTGTGGATGTGGGTCTCAGTAGTAACTGTGTACTTTATGCGACCAATATCACATTGAACAAACAGGGTTGTGCCAAATTTGATTTGATGGTTGAGGGCCAGGCGTACCCGGTGCAATTACAGCTTTTGGGTGTGCACAATGTCCACAACGCACTGGTTGCTGCGGGCTGCGCTTTTGCCGCCGGTATTCCAGCAGCAGAAATAGCTATTGGGCTTGCGTTTCTGGCCGGGGTAAAAGCGCGGCTACAGACTGTTAAAGGCTTAAATGATGCAACGATTATTGACGATAGTTACAACGCAAACCCAGGTTCTGTAGCTGCGGCTATCGAATTGCTGGCACAGGGTTGCGGAGAAAAAATTCTGGTGCTGGGGGATATGGCTGAGCTGGGGGCAGATGAAGCCCAATTGCATCGTGAGGTGGGCCAATTGGCGCGCGCCCGCGGTATCGACCAACTCTTGACTTTTGGGCCTTTGAGTGCAGCCGCAGCTGAAAGCTTTAATCCGGGTCGGTCACAGCAAAATAGCTTTGATGATCAAGAAGCTTTGATTGCGGCGCTGGAAAATGTATTGAACAGTGACACCACAGTGTTGGTAAAAGGCTCTCGCAGTGCGCGCATGGAGTGCATTGTACAGGCATTAACTAAATAAAGGTTTATTGAGGGGCAAATAAATGCTGCTTTGGCTGGCGGAATATTTACAGCGGTATGCGAAGGCCTTTGCGGTGTTTGACTATATCACTGTGCGCGCAATTTTAGGGGCATTGACGGCACTGGGCATTTCTCTACTGGTAGGCCCACGCATGATCAGTTGGTTAAACCGTTTACAGGTGGGCCAGATGGTGCGCGATGATGGCCCGCAATCCCACCTGAGTAAATCGGGTACCCCGACCATGGGGGGCACCCTGATCCTGGCTGCAATTTTCTCTGCGGCTCTGCTTTGGTCTGATTTAAATAATCGGCTGGTGTGGGTAACTCTGCTGGTAACTTTTGTCTTCGGTGTGGTTGGCTTTGTTGATGATTATAAAAAAGTGGTTGAAAAAACCCCTCGAGGGCTGATTGCGCGCTGGAAATACTTCTGGCAGTCAGTGGCGGGTCTCGGTGCGGCAATCTATCTCTATATGAGTGCAACCACCCCGGCGGAAACTCAATTATTTGTCCCCTTTTTTAAAAATGTTGTTTTTGATCTTGGGCCTGTGCTGTTCATTTTGCTCAGTTATTTTGTGGTGGTGGGTACGAGTAATGCCGTCAATCTTACCGATGGTCTGGATGGTTTAGCGATTATGCCCTCGGTTATGGTGGGTGGTGCACTGGGTATTATTGCTTACCTTGTAGGGCATGCGGAGTTTTCCAATTATCTGCATATCCCTTCGATTTCTGGTGCCGGTGAATTAGCGGTATTTTGTGCTTCATTGGGCGGGGCTGGATTAGGTTTTTTATGGTTTAACACTTATCCCGCGCAAGTTTTTATGGGTGATGTGGGAGCATTGGCGCTGGGCGCTGCCCTCGGTATCATTGCGGTTATCACCCGCCATGAGATAGTACTGTTTATTATGGGCGGGGTATTTGTTATGGAGACTGTTTCGGTCATTCTTCAGGTGGCCTCATTTAAATTAACCGGTAAACGTATTTTTCGTATGGCGCCGTTGCACCATCATTTTGAGTTGAAAGGCTGGCCGGAGCCGCGGGTTATTGTGCGCTTCTGGATCATTACGGTAGTACTTGTTCTCGCAGGGCTGGCGACGTTGAAGTTACGTTAACAGTCATAGCGATAAGTGCGGGAATGAATAGCAGTTAAAATAGGTCAATTAGGTAAATAGTTAAAGCATGTCACGCAACGTAAACACAGGGAAAAAAGTGGTGATCGGGTTGGGCGCTACCGGGCAGTCGGTGGTGCGCTTTTTGCTGCGCAGGGGTATTTCACTGGTGGCAATGGACAGTCGTTCAGAACCCCCGGAACTAGCGGTATTAAAGTGTGAATTCCCACAGCTGTGTGTGGAAACCGGAGCTTTTTCTGCTGAAACCTTACTGACGGCCAGTGAGATAATTATTAGTCCCGGGATCGCTTTAACCGAACCCGCTATAGCTCGCGCTGCCGCGAAGGGCATTCCGATTATTGGCGATATTGAACTATTTGCCCGCGAGCTTAAAAGCTTGGCACCGGCCTCCAAGGTGGTCGCGATCACCGGTTCTAATGGCAAGAGCACCGTAACCACCCTGCTCGGCATGATGGCCAAAGAGGCCGGTTTCAAAGTGGCTGTGGGTGGAAACATCGGCATTCCGGTACTCGATTTGCTGACACAGCCAGCTGCAGAGCTATTTGTGTTGGAACTGTCGAGTTTTCAGTTAGAGACCACCTTCTCACTTGCGCCAGCTGTAGCGACTATTTTAAATCTCAGCGCCGATCACATGGATCGATATAGTGATTTGGCAGCCTATCATCGGGCCAAACAGCGGGTTTACCGCAATGCCAAAAATTTAGTGGTTAATCGCTCTGACGATCTGACGCGTGGGCCCTTGAGCCACAAAAGCCACGAGTGGAGCTTTGGCTTAAATTGTCCTGATCTGGGGCAGTTTGGCTTGGGGCAAAAAAAGGGTAAAGCTTGGCTGATGCAAGGCCTTAAAACATTGATGCCTGCAGCTGAGCTGGCCATGGTGGGGCAGCACAATATTGCCAACGCGCTGGCAGCGTTGGCTTTGGGGAGTGCCGTTGGCCTGCCGATGGAGGCGATGCTCAAAGTACTGCAAAGCTTTTGCGGTTTGCCTCATCGCTGTGAGCGGATCATTGATTTCAATGGCATCACATTTGTGAATGATTCCAAAGCAACCAATGTTGGTGCAACCTGTGCAGCGATCAATGGCTTGGCATCCGATGGAGATAAAATTGTGTTGATTGCCGGTGGTGACGGCAAGGGTGCAGATTTTCGGCCATTGGCAGATTGTACCCATGGCCTGCGGGCTTTAGTCACTATAGGTGTCGATGGCAATCGAATTGCCGCAGTGGTTAACGATAAAACTGAAGTGCATTCCGCAAGCTCAATGAATGAAGCAGTATCCAGGGCCTTAAGGCTGGCCGCTCCCGGCGATTTTGTGCTCCTGTCTCCCGCCTGCGCCAGTTTTGACCAATATCGTAATTTTGAGGTGCGCGGTGAAGCTTTTCGCCAGGCAGTTTTTGAGCTTGCCGGTGCCGATCGTGTCGCTGGAGGTGCACTATGACTTCTACGGCAGTCATTGAGAAAAGACTGGATCGATTTGATTGGGTGCTGCCATTTTGTGTGTTGGCACTTATTAGTATTGGTGTGGTGATGGTGGCGTCAGCCTCTATTGCTTTTGCTGAAGATGTTTATGGAAACCCATGGTATTTCCTTAAACGTCATTTGGTGTTTCTTGTAATTGGTGCTGCTGTTGCCTTGGCTGTTAGTCAAATACGTTTATCGACTTGGTCAAATTTGTCCTGGCCCCTTTTGGCCTTTTCCTTGTTGTTGTTGCTGGTAGTGTTGATTCCCGGTATTGGTCATCGGGTAAACGGCAGCGCGCGTTGGTTGACATTTGGGCCCTTGACGGTGCAACCGGCGGAAGTGGCAAAGTTTTGTTTATTGATTTTTTTCGCCAGCTTTTTAACCCGTCGTAACCGGCAACTACGCCACTGGAGTAGTTTTATGGTACCGGTGGTTACACTTGGATTATTTGCATTTTTGCTGCTGCTGGAGCCGGACTTTGGTTCAATTGTAGTGATTTCTGCCACTGTGTTGGCAATGATTTTTGTTGCCGGTGCACGGTTACCGCACACCTTTTTACTGGTGGCCGTGGGAGCTTGCGGTCTGGCGCTTATGGCGTTGTTGAGCCCGTATCGTTTGCAACGGTTAATGACCTTTCTTGATCCCTGGGACGTGCAATTTGCCGGTGGTTATCAGCTCACTCAGGCTTTGATTGCGTTTGGGCGTGGTGAATGGTTCGGCGTTGGATTGGGTAATAGCGTGCAAAAACTATTTTATTTACCTGAGGCGCACACAGATTTTGTTTTTGCGATCCTCTCGGAGGAGTGGGGTCTCTTTGGTGGTTTGGTTGTGATTGGTCTATATGCCGGGCTGACTTGGTCATTATTGCGTTTGGTGCGTAGAGCGCTAGCTACACAAGCTATTTTTGCCGCATTACTGACATTTGGTATCGCAGTGTTGTTGGCAGGCCAAGCGTTTGTCAACATGGGTGTGGCTTCTGGATTGTTACCCACTAAAGGTTTGACTCTGCCGTTTGTTAGTTCTGGTGGCAGTAGCCTAGTGATTTGTTGCGCTCTTTTTGCCCTGGCCTGGCGGGTACAACAAGAATTGAATGCATCCATTAACAACGGTAGCAAGCTCAAAATCAAGTTAAATCAGGTGCAATTTTTAAACCCTTTGCAATCACCCAGTGCTGTTAAACGGGAGGCGGCATGATGAATGAACAGCTAGTGCTACCCCTGAGGCAAGTGTTTGCTGGGAAAAAGGTGCTGATGATGGCTGGAGGTACCGGCGGCCATGTTTTTCCGGCACTGGTGGTGGCTAAAGCGTTGCGTGAGCAAGGGGCTCGGGTTGAGTGGTTGGGTACAGCGCGCGGTATTGAATCCAAGCTTATTCCCGCGGCCAATATATTACTGCACAAAATTCCTGCCGAAGGCATTCGCGGGCGCGGGCGTGGCGCATTGCTAAAAGCACCCTGGCAAATTAGCCGGGCAGTGTGGCGGGCTTGCGCAATTATCCGCAAGCTGTCGCCGCACATAGTGTTGGGCTTTGGTGGCTTTGTTACCGGCTCAGGGGGGGTTGCCGCACGCCTGTGTGGAGTGCCATTGATTATTCACGAACAAAACGCGGTGGCGGGAACCACCAATAAATTGCTCGCTCGTATTGCCAGCCGGGTATTGGAAGCTTTTCCCAGCGGGTTGCCTGCGAGTCTTCAGGTCGGCAACCCGGTGCGCGCGGAAATTACAGCTTTACCGGAGCCAGGCGCGCGTATTGCACAACGACAACCGTTGCGATTGCTGGTGCTGGGTGGCAGCCTCGGTGCCGTGGCAATCAATAACCTGGTACCTCAGGCGCTTGCATTGATCGATGAGCGGCAGCGCCCCCAAGTAGTGCATCAGACTGGCCAGCGACATTTGGATGTGACCGTAGAAGCTTATCAACGCTTGAGTGTATCTGCAAAGGTAGTACCTTTTATTGCAGATATGGCAGCGGCCTATAGCGATGCAGATTTAGTGATCTGTCGCTGCGGTGCGCTAACGGTTTCTGAAATCGCAGTAGCGGGGGTAGGGGCAATAATGGTGCCTTTTCCGTTTGCCATCGACGATCACCAAACAAAAAATGGACAGTGGCTGGAAAGTGCTGGTGCCGCATTAGTGATACAGCAAAACACGCTGGACCCTGAGCGACTAGCTCAACAATTAATGGAATTATTTAATCAACCACAAAGATTATTGGCGATGGCTAAAGCGGCTCGCCGAGTGGCAAAACCAGATGCGACCAAACGGGTATTGGCCGTATGTCGTGAACAAATTGGGTGTTGATATGTCTGTGATGGAATCGGTGAATCCAGGGGAGCGTTACTTGGCAGTTTCCATGCGTCGAACTCGTCGTATTCACTTTATTGGTTTAGGCGGTGCGGGTATGAGTGGTATCGCCGAAGTTTTACACAACCAGGGTTACGAAGTTTCAGGATCTGACTTGCGTGAGTCTGAGGTTACTAAAAGATTGCGCGGACTTGGCATTAAGGTACAAGTTGGTCACAGTGCAGACAATGTGCGTGCTATGGATGTGGTGGTTAATTCCTCAGCGATTGATAGTGCCAACCCTGAGTTGATGGCGGCACGGGAAAGCCGTATTCCAGTGGTGCCGCGTGCAGAAATGCTCGGTGAGTTAATGCGTTATCGTTACGGTATTGCCGTGGCCGGCACCCATGGTAAAACAACTACAACTAGTTTGATTGCGGCGATTTTTGCTGCCGATAAAAAAGATCCCACCTTTGTCATCGGTGGGCTGGTAAACAGTGCTGGCGCCAATGCAGTATTGGGTCAAAGTCGCTATATGATTGCCGAGGCGGACGAAAGCGATGCTTCATTCCTGCATTTGCAACCCATGGTAACGGTAATTACCAATATTGATGCAGACCACATGGGAACCTATGGGGGTGACTTTGAAAAGGTAAAACAAATCTTTGTCGACTTTACGCAGAATCTGCCTTTTTACGGCCTAGCGGTCATTTGTGGTGATGACGATAATGCTAGAGAGATTATTCCAAAGATGTCGCGCCCGATTGTTACTTATGGTTTTGATCAGAAAAATGACTTTTATATTAGTGACATCATTCAAAAGCCTTTGTGCAGTTATTTTTCGGTGTGCCGTCCTGATGGCAGCAAGCTGGATTTGTGTGTGAACACACCGGGTATTCACAATGTGTTGAATGCGACTGCAGCAGTTGCGGTGGCCACTGAAGAGGGTGTTAGTGCAACGGCAATTCATGCGGGGTTGAAAGGATTTCAAGGCGTGGGTCGGCGCTTTCAAATTTATGGCAGCTATTCGGTTAGTGATGACAAAAGTGCCGAAAAGGTGATGTTGGTAGATGATTACGGTCACCATCCTAGGGAAGTGGCAGCGACAATTAAAACTGTGCGCGATGGCTGGCCCGAACGCCGTTTGGTAATGGTGTATCAACCTCATCGCTATACTCGTACGCGGGATTTATTTGAAGATTTTGTACAGGTTTTGTCGCAGGTCGACAAATTAATTTTACTAGACGTATACAGTGCTGGTGAAACCATGATACCTGGTGCCGATGGCCGGACCTTGGCGCGCAGTGTGCGCAACCGTGGTCAGGTAGATCCTATCTTTGCTGAAAAGGTGGTGCAGGTGCCGCCGATATTGGCGGATTTATTGGAGTCTGGTGATATTCTGTTGACCCAGGGTGCGGGCAATATTGGTACTCTCGCTCAGCAGTTGCATGAATGGCGACTGGGTGATCGTTTAGCTGGATAGGGTCGCAATGCATGCAGCCTCGGAGGATGAGAGGAAAAAGGAAATTGCATGGTGCACGTGCACAGTCAGATGCCGCATCGAGAAAGTTAAGTGGGCGCAGAGCAGGTTGGGTCTTTTTGCTTTCAAGCTTGCTCTGTAGTGCAGTTGCGCTGGGATTTTTTGCTAATTGGTTGTGGCAGCAGTTTCCGGCTACAGCCTTGCGCCAAGTCGTCGCGCTACGAAATGTGCATATTAAAGGCCCCTTTTTAGCGTTAACAGAGCAGCAGTTGGAGGAGGCTTTACTGCCGTATTTACAGCGTAGTTTTTTTGCTTTGGATATCGGTGCTATACAGGCGGCGCTGTTGCAGAACCCGTGGGTTAGTGCCGCAAAAGTGCGGCGGCACTGGCCCAATGAAATTGAAATTGTCGTCGAAGAGGCGCGACCATTGGCGGTGTGGAATAGAAATCAAGTACTGGTGGCAACTGGTAAATTACTGCCGCGTCCGGTGCAGTTGAACGTTTCTGGGTTGCCGATGCTGGCTGGTGACGCTGAGTTAACAGAGCAAATTATGCTGCAGTATAAAATGCTTACAAGTTTGCTAGCTTCGGGAGATATGGAAGTACAGCGTTTGTCATTTGATGAGTTAACAGGTTGGCAACTGGAGCTTAAAAGTGGCCTGCAGCTATGGCTTGGACACGACGAATTGTTAGCAAGAGTAGATCGCTTTCTCAATCTTGCACAGGGTATGTTGGCACCGCATTTACAAAAAATTGTACGTGTTGATACCCGCTACCGCAATGCAGTTGCGGTGCGTTGGAATGAAGAAGCAGCAAAGTGATTAATTGATAGTAAGTAATAGTGCGTTTCGCACCATGATTTGGCATGCGCAAGCTAAGCGGAGCAGCTGTTCAACGAGGTTGATAACAAATGAATCAGTCAGCGGATCATCACATGATAGTGGGGCTGGATATCGGCACATCTAAAGTGGTGGCAATTGTTGGGGAGGTCTCCGAAAGTGGCGAGCTGAATATTGTTGGTATTGGCTCACATCGTTCCAGCGGCATGAAGCGCGGGGTGGTGGTAAATATTGAGTCTACTGTGCAATCCATTCAGCGCGCGGTAGAAGAGGCGGAGCTGATGGCGGGCTGTGAAATTCATTCGGTGTATGCGGGCATTGCCGGCAGCCATATTCGCAGCTTGAATTCCCATGGTATCGTTGCCATTAAAGATCGTGAGGTGACCCAGCAGGATCTCGATCGCGTGATAGATGCAGCACGTGCAGTTGCAATTCCCGCAGATCAAAAAGTTTTACACACCTTGCCCCAAGAGTATCTGATTGATAATCAGGAGGGGGTTAAAGAACCTCTGGGCATGTCCGGAGTGCGGCTGGAGGCCAAAGTGCACTTGGTGAGTGGTGCCGTTAATGCCGCACAGAATATTGAAAAATGTATTCGTCGCTGCGGTCTGGAAGTAGAGGATATTATCCTCGAACAATTGGCCTCCAGTTATGCGGTTTTGACCGATGATGAGAAGGAGCTGGGTGTCTGTATGGTGGATATCGGTGGTGGCACTACAGATATTGCTATTTTTACCGGTGGTTCTATTCGTCATACTGGTGTGATTCCGATTGCTGGCGATCAGGTAACTAATGATATTGCCATGGCGCTGCGAACCCCGACACCGCATGCCGAGGAATTAAAAATAAAGTATGCCTGCGCACTGGCCCAACTGGCGCGGGAAGGTGAGACTATCAAAGTGCCAAGTGTCGGTGACCGCGCGCCGCGAGATTTATCTCGCCAGACCTTGGCCGAAGTTGTTGAACCGCGTTATGACGAGTTGTTTACTCTGGTGCAGGCTGAACTGCGCCGCAGCGGCTTTGAGGATTTGTGTGCAGCCGGTGTTGTCTTAACTGGTGGTTCTTCAAAAATGGAAGGCGCGGTCGAATTGGCGGAAGAAATCTTTCATATGCCGGTGCGCCTAGCTGTGCCCCAGGGGATTGCCGGATTGGTTGATATTGTCAGTAGTCCGATTTACTCCACCGGCGTAGGTCTGCTGATGTATGCAACCCACAAAGAAGATAATAAAGACTCCAGGCAACGTGCTAAGCGCGAAACAAATGACTGGTGGGACAAGGTTAAACATTGGTTTAGGGGCAATCTTTGAGGCGATCAACCGTTACAGAATTGATAGTTAAGTTTTTGTGAGCAAAAAGGGGAACAGCAATGTTCGAATTAATAGATAGTGTACAGGATAAGCCTGTTATCAAGGTCATAGGCATTGGTGGCGGTGGTGGTAATGCCGTACGCCATATGATTTTAAGTAATGTACAGGGTGTGGATTTTATCTGTGCCAATACCGATGCTCAGGCGCTGCGAGATATTGAAGCGCGTACCGTATTGCAACTGGGTAACAGTATTACCCGCGGTCTCGGTGCTGGGGCCAATCCGGAAGTGGGGCGCCAGTCGGCGCTGGAAGATCGCGAACGTATTGCCGAGGTACTCACTGGTGCTGATATGGTGTTTATTACCGCTGGTATGGGTGGTGGTACCGGTACTGGCGGCGCGCCAATCGTGGCAGAGATTGCCAAGGAGCTGGGTATTCTCACCGTTGCCGTGGTTACCCGTCCGTTTATGGTGGAGGGGCGCAAGCGCGCAGCAGTGGCCAAGGAGGGTATTGTTGAGCTGAGAGATAAGGTGGATTCACTAATAACAATTCCCAATGATCGATTGCTGGAAGTACTTGGTAGTAAGGTCACCATGAAGGCCGCTTATAAAGAAGCGGATAACGTATTGCTGGGCGCAGTTCAGGGTATTGCTGATCTGATGATCCGTCCAGGTATTATGAATGTCGATTTTGCTGATGTGCGGACCGTAATGTCAGAAATGGGTATGGCGATGATGGGCTCTGGTGCCGCTGTCGGTGAAAATCGCGCGCGTGAGGCTGCCGAAAAAGCCGTGCGTAGCCCATTGCTGGATAGTGTAGACCTCCAGGGTGCACGGGGAATTTTGGTGAATGTTATTACTGGTAGTGAGGATGGCGGCTGTCAGGAATTAACCTTGGGAGAATACTCGGAGGTGGGGCAGATAGTGCAGGAAATTGCTTCCGATGATGCTACCGTGGTTATCGGTACTGCAGTGGACGATAATTTGGCTGACGAAATGCGGGTTACAGTAGTGGCTGCTGGTCTCGGTGAAGCGGAGGTTCGGGCTCCTAAAGCCACCGAGTCTGTCAATAGTGTGCGCCGGCCAGAGTTGCATTCTGCGCGCGACGCTGTCGATAATCGCAATAGTCGTGACTCGTCTGAGCCCCAGCGTACAAAAACTGAGCGCCCCCGGCGTCAGGCGCCACCATTAAACCCAGCTGATGCCGATATGGAGTATTTGGATATTCCGGCATTTTTACGCCGCCAGGCCGACTGATGTCTAGTCTGCTTAATAATTGTGAGCAGCAAGTTGAGGTTGCTAGCATTGTGGAATTGTGTACTAGTGACCGATTGGGCATCGAAGGTTCTGCTCTGAACTACAATGAAATTAACGCCATATGGAAAGATTTATCCTTATGACCATGGGAAGGTGTATGGTTTTAAATGCTTATTTCTGTTAGCATGCCGAACTTGCTGCGGCCTTGGGTCGTCTACTGACTGGGAAAGACTACTTAAATGATCAAACAGCGTACGCTTAAAAATGCTATTCGTGCCACTGGTGTTGGGCTTCACACTGGTAAAAAGGTTGTTTTGACGTTGAAGCCAGCAGCTGTCAATAGCGGAATCACATTTCGCCGCGTCGACCTGGAACCGCCAGTTGAAATTGAGGCCCGCGCCGAACATGTGGGCGATACGTTGTTGTCCACTACTTTGGTCAAGGGTGATGTGCGCATCGCTACGGTTGAGCATCTGTTGTCAGCGTTGGCTGGTTTGGGCATCGACAATGCTATCGTTGAATTATCTGCACAAGAAGTGCCGATTATGGATGGCAGTGCTGGCCCTTTTATCTTTTTGATTCAGTCTGCGGGCATTCAAGAGCAGGCCGCAGCTAAAAAGTTTCTGCGCATTAAAAAGCCGGTTAAAGTGAAAGAGGCTGATAAACTGGCCAGTTTTTTGCCCTTCAATGGTTTTAAGGTTTCCTTTTCCATTGATTTTGATCATCCAGTGTTTCAGCATCACAATTTAAGTGCATCGGTGGATTTTTCTAGCACTTCTTTCGTTAAAGAAGTAAGTCGTGCGCGCACCTTCGGATTTATGCATGAGCTTGAGTATTTGCGCTCCAAGGGACTGGTTCAGGGTGGTAGTGTTGACAATGCCATTGTTATTGATCAGTACCGTATCCTGAATGAAGGTGGACTGCGTTATGAAGATGAATTTGTAAAGCACAAGATTCTTGATGCCATTGGTGACTTGTATTTGCTTGGCACCAGCCTGATCGGCGAGTTTCGGGCCCATAAATCGGGCCATGCGCTCAACAATAAATCATTGCGCACACTGATGGCGCAAGAAGATGCCTGGGAAATAGTGACCTTCGAAGGGGATCAAGAAGAAGCGCCGATTTCTTACGTCAAACCAATCCTCGCGGTATAGTGAATCTGCTATAAGAATGTGTAGAAAAGTCGGCAAGAAAAGCGCCGATTTTTTCTTATACCTTGTTTGTGCTTGCTCTCACTGTGTATCGAGCAGTATGTACATTTAAAAGTGCTCAATCAGCGGACTGCTATAGCAGTCAAATTGGGCAGAGAGGGCAAGCACTGCTAGTGTTTAAGGTGTTGAGATTAATCTACGGCATCTTGTTTCGTGGCTTCACCGAGAGGTGTTTCGGAGTGGTTTTTAAGCCTTCACGTCTGCTATGAAAGTAATATTAATTAGTGATCATGGTAACCTATCTCGCACTTTCAGCCTTGGTGGCTTGAATAAAGTTGTTCTCGGCCTCTGTCTTTTGGGTTTGCCCGTGGGCACTTTTTGGCTGGGTGCTTCGCTACTCACAGGCAAAACCGATCTATTTGATGCCCATACTGTTAAGGCCTGGGATAAGGCTTTACATAAACAACGCCAACAGATCACCGAGGCAGAGCGCCGGGCAGATGAACAGCTGGCGGCTTTCACCATAAAGTTGGCGGAGATGCAGACCCGGCTGACACGCTTGGATGCGCTCGGGCAGCGCCTTACCACTATAGCCAAGCTAGATGAGGGAGAGTTTCAGTTCGACAGTGTGCCAGCACTTGGAGGCCCTGAAGAGCCGAGCGTAACTGAGTTGAATGCGTTGCCTTATCAGGCACCGAAATTTCTCGATGTTTTTGATGGCCTTACGCAGCAAATTGATAATCGACAAATGCAACTCTCCACTCTCGAATCTCTGATGGTGCGCCGTCAGTTGCAGGATGAGCAGTTTATTGCCGGGCGTCCTATTAGTAGCGGCTGGATGTCTTCCTCTTACGGGTATCGCACTGATCCTTTCACTGGCCGTCGTGCATGGCATAAAGGTGTAGATTTTGCCGGTAAAGCGGGTTCCGATGTAGTGTCTGTCGCCGCGGGCGTTGTAGTATGGGCAGAAAATCGCGCTGGCTATGGGCAATTGGTTGAAATCAATCATGGCAATGGCTATCAAACCCGCTACGGTCACAATGGTTTGATTAACGTCAAGCAGGGCGATATTGTTAAAAAAGGTCAGATCATTGCCCAGATGGGTTCTAGCGGGCGCTCTACTGGTCCGCACGTGCATTTTGAAGTGTACAAAAATAACCGTCCGGTTGACCCCGCCAGATATATTCACCGCACTGGCAGATAACCTTTAATTTCCCGTTTTAACGGGCGTTTTATAGCGTAAGCACTTCTCTATAATAGTTGCGCGCTTTTTGTGCGCCTGGGGGGAGTTGCGGTGATTGACGCCTTCCTGTTTACTTGCATTCTTTTAGTACGGTCAGACTCCGTACCGCACCTAGTATAAGTGGCTTCCAAACAATGATTAGCAAACTGATAAAAGCGGCCTTTGGCTCAAAAAATGATCGCGAACTCAAGCGCATGCGGCGCGCGGTGACGAAGATTAATGGCTTTGAAGAAGCCTATAAGGCATTGGATGATGCCGCACTAAAAGCTAAAACCAACGAATTTCAGCAGCGTTTGGCTGAGGGTTCTACCTTTGATCAGCTGCTCCCTGAAGCCTTTGCAGCGGTTCGTGAGGCGAGCGCTCGGACCTTGGGGATGCGTCATTTCGATGTGCAGATGATTGGCGGAATGACGTTACATGAAGGTTGTATTGCCGAAATGCGCACCGGCGAAGGTAAAACCCTGGTGGCGACACTACCGGCCTACTTAAATGCGCTCAGTGGCAAAGGTGTACACATTGTTACCGTAAATGACTACCTAGCCACTCGAGATGCCAACTGGATGCGTCCAGTCTATGAGTTTCTTGGTCTCTCGGTGGGGATTGTGATCTCTGGACAGAACCCAGAAGACAAGCAGGCAGCTTATCAAGCTGATATTACTTACGGTACCAACAATGAATTCGGCTTTGATTATTTACGTGACAATATGGTCCTGCGCAAGGAGGATCGCGCCCAGCGCTCACAACATTTTGCTATTGTCGACGAGGTGGATTCCATTCTTATTGATGAAGCGCGCACACCGCTGATTATTTCTGGTGCTGCAGAAGATTCTTCCCATCTCTATACGGTAATTAATAAACTTGTGCCACAGTTGGAGCGGGCAGAAGAGGGCGGTGAAGGTCATTATAAGATTGATGAAAAGACCCGACAGGTTGAGGTTACTGAAGTGGGCCATCAGTTGATAGAAGAACTGCTGGTTCGCAATGAATTGCTAAATGAAAATGAATCTCTCTATGCAGCGGGGAATCTCGGTCTATTACACCATGTGTATTCAGCCTTACGCGCGCATGTATTGTTTCACAAAGACGTGGATTACATCGTACAAAATGGTCAGGTGGTATTGGTGGATGAACATACCGGCCGCACCATGCCTGGTCGTCGCCTATCGGAAGGTCTTCATCAGGCCATAGAGGCTAAAGAGCGGGTGCAGATTCAAAGCGAGAGTCAAACACTTGCCTCAACCACTTTCCAAAATCTGTTTCGCCTTTACCCCAAACTGGCAGGTATGACGGGTACGGCGGATACCGAAGCTTTTGAATTTCGGCAGATCTATGCTTTGAATGTGGTGGTTATACCCACTAATCGAGAGAAGCGCCGCGAAGATCTCAATGACTTGGTTTACCTGAGCAAAGAAGAAAAGTTGCAGGCAATTGTTGAAGATATCAAAAACTGTCGGAATAAACAGGCGCCGGTACTTGTGGGCACGGCATCCATTGAAATGTCGGAAGAAATGTCACGGCTATTGCAAAAGGCCAAAATTAAACATCAGGTTTTAAATGCCAAATATCATGAGCGAGAAGCGCATATTATCGCTCAGGCCGGTCGTCCTGGCACTGTGACCATCGCTACCAATATGGCCGGACGCGGTACCGATATTGTGCTTGGTGGCAACTGGCAAGTAGAGATCAAAGATCTGGCCAGTGCTACCGACGAACAACCTTCCACAGAACAAATTGCCGAGATTAAAACTGCTTGGCAGCAGCGCCATGCCGTCGTAATTAAGGCTGGAGGTTTGCATATTATTGGCACCGAACGCCATGATTCCAGACGCATTGACAATCAGCTTCGCGGTCGCGCTGGGCGCCAAGGTGATCCTGGGGTTACGCGTTTTTATCTGTCGCTGGAAGATAGCCTGATGCGTATTTTTGCCTCAGATCGGGTAAAAAACTTTATGCAGATGCTGGGGATGGAAAAGGGTGAAGCGATTGAGCACCGTATGGTTTCAAACGCTATTGAAAAAGCTCAGCGCCGGGTTGAGGGTCGAAATTTTGATATGCGTAAACAACTGCTGGAATACGATGATGTTGCCAATGATCAACGCCATGTCATCTATGCCCAACGTAATGAGCTTTTGGAAGCCAGTAGTATCAGCGATACCATTACCAATATTCGTGAGGATATGGTGAATGGGCTGATTTCCGCTTATATACCTCTACAGAGTGTGGAGGAGCAGTGGGACATAGCAGGGCTTGAAAAACAACTCAACGACGACTTGGGTTTGCAGCTACCCGTGCGGCAGTGGTTGGATGAAGACCACAACCTGCACGAAGAAAGTTTGCGTAAAAAAGTAATCACAGCAGCTGAGCAAGCTTATCAACAGAAGGTTGAGCGTATCGGGCGGGATGCGGGCGATGAAAATTTAATGCCCGTCATTGAGCGCCAAATTATGTTGCAGGTACTCGACCAGCTGTGGAAGGAGCATCTTGCCACAATGGATCATTTGCGTGCGGGAATTGGTTTGCGGGCCTATGCCAACAGAAATCCCAAGCAGGAATTCAAACGAGAATCCTTTCAATTGTTTCAAACCATGCTGGATAATCTCAAACATGAGGTGGTGCGGGCACTTGCCCACTTGGAACCTATGACCCGCGAGCAAATGAATACTCAGGAGCAGCAACGTTTGGAGGCTCAGCGCAGGCAGGAACTTGAATTACAGCATGCAGCCGCCGCCACTGTTCCCGAGGAAGAGGTCAATAAAAAGGTTGGTGAGGAACCTGTGCGTCGCGGACCCAAGGTAGGGCGCAATGATCCATGCCCCTGCGGTTCAGGCAAGAAATACAAGCAGTGTCATGGTAAATTGACCTCGCCTACCTCGATCTAATCGCTGTCGTTTTGTGTTAACGGATAGACGGCAGGCAGTGATTGAACTCCATTATTTTGGAGCTTTTACAATTAGCTGGCTGCTGTTGCGATCCACATAAGTGTCGAAGAAGTTTTCATGCCAACTGATTCTTTACAGTTAAACGTTTTTCCTGAGGTTTTAGGTATCCGTTTGGCTACAGTCTGCGCGCAGATTAAAAGTTGGCAGCGCGATGATCTGTTATTGATTGATATTATTCAGGGAGCGGCGGTATCCGCCTTATTTACCCAAAATACCTTTTGTGCTGCACCGGTTACACTGGCGCGTAAACATTTACGCTGTGGTGAGGTTCGTGCATTGTTGATTAATGCGGGCAATGCCAATGCGGCAACCGGTATGCGTGGTTTGGCTGATACACAAGCTACGTGTAACGCAGTGGCGCAAGTTTTGGGTATCAATGCCGAGCAAGTTATGCCATTTAGCACTGGAGTCATTGGCGAATACCTGCCTCTTATGCAGATGCTCGACGCTATTCCCAGAGCTGCGGCACAACTGGCGTCGAAACACTGGCCACAAGCGGCACGCGCAATCATGACCACTGACACAATTGCAAAAATCGCCAGTCGCAATTTGGAAATCAAGGGTACAGCTTGTACCATCGCTGGTATCGCCAAAGGTTCGGGCATGATTCGACCCAATATGGCCACTATGCTCGCCTTTGTGGCTACCGATGCGGCAATAAGCCAGCCGTTGCTGGATAAGCTGATGAACGAAGCCGTAGCGGTCTCATTTAATCGTATCAGTGTCGATGGGGATTGCTCCACCAATGACGCATGTGTATTGATTGCCAGTGGTGCGATGGGCGCTGTGATTGAAGATGAACAGAGCATTGAGTACCAGCAGCTTAAAG
>JAHZJJ010000123.1 GCA_022600975.1 Gammaproteobacteria bacterium | reverse complement strand
TGTTCGTGTTTTTCAGAGTAGTACATACGCGAAGTTATAATCTGTTGGCGGGAAAATAGAATTTTACCTGAAAGATTATTTCATTGAAACCAGGAAGTTGTTTCGTGCGCGTTCCTTATTACCTATGGTCGCCTTAATCCGCTCCAGGTGAATTATTGCTAAGCGCTTTTAAAAATAGTCACGCTTATCAACCTTTGTGCTTGCTGTAACTATATCCGGGTTTATGATGATTTTGCATTTCTGGGTTGAATAATTTTTAAGAATTCAGTTTTATTTTTGAAATTATTCAAAGTTTTATAAATGTTAAATTTTTTAATAAAGGGTTACAGTAATGTTATTCAATAAATCTATACTCACGGCAGCTATCTTCACAGCATCTACCCTAACGGCGGAGATAGGTTTTAGCGCTGTTTCGGATGATCTACCAGAATATCCCATGGTGTATTATGGGGATGAAGAGCGTGACCTCAACTTATTGGCGCATGAAATACTTGAGGATAATACTTTCCAGTCACCCATTTTCAATATTGCGCGCGCCTTAGGCTATGCTAACCCGGAAGGCTCCTATGACGAAAAAGATTGGGAAATGCTTCTTGATGAAACAGACCATCCATGGCCTAGAAATATCAATGTTTACTACGCAAGGAAACTATATAAACATTTTGTTTTAGGCGGCGCATATTCTTTGAAAAAGGATAGTGGGCAGGGCATTAGACCTCTTGAGAGATTGGTGGTTAGAGTAAAAAGTGTTAGATTTGCAGTTGATGACCAAGACCTGAGGTTAGGGGGTTCGAGTCTGGTTGCTGATCCATTAATGGAAATTGATACCACTGTTGCTAACTGTACTAATGATATAAAAGAGGTAAAAGTTGAGCTCGATTATAATCAGACAAGTAGTTGGTTAAAAACAGATGACAGCTTTGTTAACTCTGACTTCAAGTTAGAGAAAAAAACAACTATTCGGCTTCCATTTGGCTCTGATGGAAATCTTTTTAGGATGCCGGTAGAGTTAGACCCTAAACTGCTTTGGAGGGAAAATAGCGGCGATATTTGGAGTGTAGATAACACAGTGTCCGTAAATATAATCCTGCCACCAAAATCTAAGCTTACAGGAGCTATATCCCTATTTAAAGAAACAGCAGAAATACCTTATGAAGCAGATGTATTTATGAAATACACCATGAGTTTCTTTGGTTTTTTGCATAAGGATGGTCCTTTTAGGGGAAATGCCTTTATAGGAAACCCTCAAGATGAGCCCACAATTTTAGCGAAATTTGGCAAATATATATATTTGACTGCCCCACAGGATTTAAAACATCAATACCTAAATAGAGATGTTCTAGGGGACAGCAAATGGGATTGGTATAAGCTGCCAGATATCGCAAATACCTCCGAAGAAAATATCGATAAAATGGTAGGGGCATTAAACAGAAAACACGGTGTGGAGATAGCGGGCACCTTTACTGCCATTGATGCGGGGCTTTCAAAATATACTGATACTGGACCCTTGCCATTTGAGAGTGGAGATGAAGATCAATTTTGTAACTCAGAGCTGGAATCCTCCAGTGCAAGCCGCCAATCAGGGGTTTATTTGGCAGAAACTGGAAGGAAGAATGTTGATGAATTGGGATTGTTAAAGAATATAAGTACGGTGAAATTGGTGGAGGTAAGCCGTTAGACAGATAAATTCTCTGTGGAGGACCTTGCTAAGCAAGGTTTTCCACAGTTTAGTAGCTCTTTGTCAATCTGCACAAGTTTTTATAAAAGCTCTTTTTTATTGAGGGGTTGAGCAGAGGAGCCGGTCACCTAGGTTCCCTCCTCGTTAGAACCCAGCGTGCGCTATTTACGCACTGGGCTCAAAAACCCTTCACGTTGCTATCGGCTGATTATTCCGTCGATCCCAACTGCCGTCTTCCCGCCCAGCATTTGGAAGCACTCTCGCAGCGAGTCCACGTTGTAGTGGTGCATTAAACAATAAAATCGATTCTTAGTATCGCTTCGAGATAGCTACGCTATCCTCGTCAATTTTGTTGCCGTTGAATATCGGAACTCTGTTGATGCCACCTCAATAATTGGCCATGCACACCAATAACTTACACAGCTTTTATGTGCTTAACTGCGGCTTCTAGGGCAATTTTAAAGACAAAAAACCAGTGCCTCTGTTGAGGGGCTTAATAATAAAATAAAAGTGGTGAAGCATTTGAATTACGGGTTATTTAATACCGAGTCAATATTTCAGCGGCTGTTTCTAGATTTACAAAGATATAGAATTTACGGTTAAATAGTTTTACACAATGGAAGGAGAGCCGAAAGTTTATGTCAGAATTGGTGGCATTCACTGAATCTATTCTCATGGCTAAAGGCATGCGACTCAAAGAGCCGCACAAAAAAATATCCAGCCAAACTTAGCAAGACACCATCACGCCCGCTCCATAGGGAAGGCCAGCACCTGCTCGATCGTATCAAAACCTCCAGCGAGCATCAGTAACCTATCCACCCCCAAAGCCACACCAGAGCAATCTGGTATACCCGCGGCCAACGCTGCTAGCAGGCGCTCTTCATAAGGATAAACATGTTGTTTGGCCATTGCCCGATGACGGTGGTCGGCATCAAAGCGGCGCTGCTGTTCTGCGGCATCGGTCAGCTCCCAATAACCATTAGCCAGCTCCATGCCGTCCACGTAGGCCTCAAAGCGCCGCGCCACTATCGCCCCTTGCTCGTCAGTTTCCACACGCGCCAGCGCTGCCTGGCTTGCGGGAAAATCGTACAGTAAAGTGATACCCGGCCCCATGGCGGCCTCCAGGTGGTGGCTCATCAACAGGTCCAGGCATTCGTCGCGGCTCGCCGGCACAAAAGACAATTGCAGCTCTTGGGCAACGCAATCGCGCAACGCTTGCTCTGTGGCATTGTGAGGGTCCAACTGCAAATGTTGCAGAAATAGTGTGCGGTAACTGCAACGCTCCACCGTATCAATGTGCAACATGGCACTGAGCAATTCGCCCACCTCAGCCATCATCTGGTGATCGTCCCAACCGCAGCGGTACCATTCCAGTATGGTAAATTCCGGGTTGTGGCGGCCACCGGCTTCACCATCACGAAAGGCTTTTCCGAGGTAGTAGCAATCGCCAACACCTGCTGCCAGCAAGCGCTTAAGGCCAAATTCCGGGCTGGTGGAAAGAAAGCCCGGTGCGCCATTGCACAGTGCGGTTATAGCGTCGATATGTGGATCACTGGTGGCCCGGCGTGAAAGTAGCGGCACTTCCACTTCGAGCACTGCGCGACGAGCAAAAAAGTGGCGAATATCTGCCAGTAATGCACCCCGCTGGCGCAGCGCATTGAGGCTGGCAGTGGGCTGCCAGGGCATGGTTGTATTATCCATAGCACTCCCAAAACATGGCAACTCACTCAATCTTCTTTAGCGCGGCCCTGGTATTCTCCAGTACGTGTATCCACCTTAATTAATTCGCCTATCTCCAAGAACAGTGGCACCTTGACGACCGCGCCAGTAGAGAGGGTTGCCGGCTTACTGCCGCCCTGGGCGGTGTCGCCACGCAGCCCCGGATCAGTTTCTACAATGGCTAGCACCACATGGTTGGGCGGCATCACCGCCAGCGGGGCATCGTTATAAAGAGTAACCACACAGGTATCCTGTTCCTTCAGCCACTTGGCGGCATCGCCCACTGCTTCGATACTGGCCTGGTACTGCTCAAAGGTTTCCGGTTCCATAAAATGATAAAAGTCGCCATCGTTATAGAGATATTCCATATCTCGATCCATGACATCGGCGCCTTCCAGGCTCTCACCGGAGCGAAAAGTGCGCTCCCACACGCGGCCGGTCTTCAGATTGCGCAATTTAACGCGGTTAAACGCTTGACCTTTACCGGGTTTGACAAACTCATTCTCCAAAATGGAGCAAGGGTCTCCGTCCAGCATCACTTTGAGGCCACCTTTGAATTCGTTGGTAGAGTAGCTAGCCATAGAGTTAAAAATCCTGCAGATTGATCGTCAATGAATAGCGGTGGATTATACCTGAGCTCATTAAATTCAACGACTTTACCTAGACAAGCTCAATTTTATGCCCGCGCCTGAGGAAACAGCTTCTGCCGCTACCCCCCGATGCTCACTACTTACAAGCCGTTAATACAGTTTTGTTCGCCCATTGATTGCAATTGATCTTGAGGTTGGTATAAATGCACATCGACAGCCTTCCCCGCTTTCACCTCTATGGATAACATATATTTACTGTGCATTCGCTGTTTTTTGTCACTGTTACCATTTTGACTAGACGTTACACTGCCCACGCTAAAATAATCCGTAGCATGCAGTTAGTTTGGAGAACAATGCAACATGGCCAGCCTACGACACCCGCACAAGGGTCAGCCTGTCTACCTGATGTCCCACCACACCCTTGGCCGACGGCAGGACACCGTAGACACACATATTGCCCAAGCTGAAGTCTCCGGTATTCACGCCGCCATAAAGTGGACCGGTACCCACTGGCAAATTCGCGATTTAAGCCGCAATGGCACCTGGTTAAATGGCCAACAGTTAGAACCGGCCAAAAATCGAGTGCTGGAGTTGGGGGACAGGCTGAATTTTGGGCGTTCACACAGTTCGGTGTGGCGGGTAGACAATCTTGATCCGCCGCAAAACCTGCTTATCGACAGACACAATGGCGATTGTCAACTGCTAGAGCCCTATCATTTGCTGCCCGATGATCTCAACCCCCTTTCCAGCTTATATTTCAATCCGGCCAATGGTGTTTGGATATATGAATTGATACAGAACGCAGGCAACAGTGATAGCGCACAGGTCGTTGGCCACAACAGCCGCATTGACTGTGCTCGACACAGTTGGCAGCTGTTTCTCGCCAACAATCAACCTCTCACCGCAGAATTGGTGCCACAGCAACTGTGTATCACCGATTTCAACTTAAACTTTAATGTTAGCCATCATGAGGAGCATGTGCAGTTACAACTGCAGTGCGATGAGGTAATCCTCGATGTGCCGATGCGCACCCACAATTATCTGCTGCTCTACTTAGCCCGCGCCCGCAACCGCGATCGGGCTCGGGGTGTGAATGCCGCTGACCAGGGCTGGGTGGCAGTTGAAGTGGTCACTCGAGAGCTGGGCATTAACACCAATCACTTAAATACGCAGATATTCCGTGCGCGCAAACAGATTGCCGGCAGCTCACCGGAAATGATCAATACCGCAAACCTCGTCGAGCGGCGCTCATGGGAGTTGCGTCTTGGATGCAATCTATTTGCTATTTACAAAAATTCACAACTGGAAGCGGCCGCTACGGAGCTTATATAAAGCTCTACCTCAAACAGTGCGAAAAACCCTGGGTTTAACCTAGAAACCGCGGTTGGATCACGCAAATCTACACAAGTTCTTGATGCCCTTGGCAAATTTTAAAAAAGTTCTCATGACCAATAAGATGACCACGAATTATTAAAATTCGCCATACACACCAATAACTTACACAACTTTTGTGCGCCCAACTGCGGCTTCTAGGTTTAACACCATCAAACAGACTGGCCCCCAAGTAAAGACAGCAACTTTAGTGGCCGCCGCTTTCTCATACCAGAACAAGCACCAGTGTTCACCAAAGCCCTAGCCATCGATTTGTCTGCTATCTTCAACGGGAATCTCTAACAATTTCTGCCGAAAAACTGCGTTTTCGGAGTTGCTAATGATAAAAAGCAATGCGCGCCTGTTACTATCTGGCTCTTTTCTCATATTTGCCTTATTAAACGTCTACCCTGTGCAGGCAGACCACGAGGGCACCCTGACCCTCTATCTAAATGGCGGCAACTATTGGTTTGATAACGGCCGCCTTAAAGGCACACCCTTCAGAGGGGGGAAACTGGGAGACCGCAGTGGAGGTGGTATTGGCTTTGGATACAATATCACAGACCAC
>JAHZJJ010000122.1 GCA_022600975.1 Gammaproteobacteria bacterium | reverse complement strand
GGAAAGATTGCCTGGATACCTCGCTTTTTTCGAGACGACACACAATATTAGAAAAAGAGGGCGTGGATTACTTGGCCCCATGTTTGAGTTAATCTTAAACCGTCCCGTGGGCGCCGGATAGTGAATTGTTCCTAAGAGCCATTGCAAATTGAATTTGAAAGTATTTCTGAAACCTGATTTTGGTTACAAAGCTGCTGGTACACCGGCAGCTGGAACCACTCTGGGCCCATACCTTGCTTTAATAGTTTTTCTATATAGTAGTTGGCCGAGCGTACTTCACCTGCCAATGCATAAATTTGTGCTGCGGCATGATTTGTATCAGTACCTTCAGGGCTGTTCTGTAATAATTTATGCGCTAAAGGCACAGCTTGAGAGAAGTTTCCTAGGTTTGCGAGTGCAAGTGCATAAAATATTTTACTTTCAAGTTCTAGCCTTCCTTCGGTAAGCGATTTTATTTGTTGAAAATTTTTTCGTGCTTTTTCAGAATGCCCAAGCATTAGCTGGGTTTCACCGATCAGGTTGAGCGTCCTAAGATCATCAGGGGCCAATTTCATAACCTTTTGAAAAGCACCTAAAGCTTGTGCATATTTTTTTTGTAAAAAATATGCAAGTCCAAGATTAGAAAGAACTCTCCAGCTGCGTAAATGTTTAGGAATGGCCTTAATATTTTTTTCTGCGGTCTTGAAATTCCCCATTTCTATTTCAATTGATCCTAGTGTGGAGAAGGATGACCAATGTTCAGGAAAACGGGAAATAATCTGAATAAGGATATCTTTGGCTTTGCGGTAGTTTCCGCTACGTACATGGTTAATTGCTACTAAGTAAAGATTATCAGCAGATGGGTTGAGATTGGCAGCCTGATGAGCGTAATGTAGCCCTGACTTGTAGTTTCCTTGGGTATACAAAAATCGCGCATATTTGCTGAGTAGTGTGGCGGAAGGCCGATTTAATGCTTCAAATCGTACTAATAATTTTTCGAACTGCTGCTTATTTTTTCCATACGTATTTAGCCATATTTCTAATTCTAGCAGCTCAGTTTCGGCGATACCGCTTGCCTTGGCGAGCTCCAGCATCGTAAGGCCTGATCGAATATATACTGAATCATTAGATAAAATAAATAAGCTGGCGGCAACCCAAGTGTGGGTGCGGTAAATATTTAAATTATTTGGGTAATTGAGAGACAAGTGTTCCAGAGTTCGCAAATCCTTTGCCTGAACATTTTTACTGTTTAAGCGAGAAATGATGTCCAAATACGCATCATAATCCTTTTTAGTCATTAAACTTTGCTGATCGGTGTTTTTCAGATAACGATGCTCGAACAAACTAGTCGCACTATTGGTAATTTGATACTGCGACTGCTGCCGTTGATCCGTTAAAAAGGTAAAGCTGGTTTGCTGTGCTATTTCCTGAGTGAGAGGCTTTAAGTGTTCTATGCGAATTTCACAACGAGTTTGGGCGCAATTGAGGTGTGCCGCCAGCGCATCGGTTATCCCTTTGTTGTGAAGTGCCTGCAGCCAGGCTTCAGAATCTTCTCCTTTTGGGGTAAAGCTCACCAATGAACTCGCTTTGAGTTGAGGCACAGTATCCATCAATGCTTGGCGTACCATGGTTGCCGTTAATTCTTTGGCATTTTTCTCTCCGCGCACGCTGCCCTTGATACTCACGGGCACTACGGCAATATATTGGGGCTTCAGGCGGGTGAAGTATTCCCAGCCCCAGTAACTTACACCGATTAGGGTTAATGTACCAATGCTCCCCAGAGCGATTTTCCACCAGGGGGGGCGTCTGTTGGTCAGCTGGGGTTTAAACAGGCTCGTTAGGGTGGCAGTAAATTCTTCGGCTTTATCTACTTCAAGATACCGCCGGTATAGTAACTCCAACGCCTGATATACCAGCTGAGCGGACTCTGGACGCCTAATGGGGTCTTTACTCAGTAGTTTGTCTAATAGGGCTGCCAGCGGCTCGGGGATGGCGGCCCAGTTTTGCTTCGGTGGGATGTGGGGTTCATGGACAATGCGACTGGCCATGGCCAGAGTATTATCGGTGTTGCTGGCAAATGGCCGGGCACCACAGAGCAGCTCATAGGCTATAACCCCGAAACTAAATAAATCACTGCGTGAGTTGAGCGCTTTCCCTTGTATTTGTTCTGGAGACATGGCGCTGACCGTGCCGGACACTTGCTCTGTTTGGGTTAGGGTGATTTCCTCAGTTTGTTGAGATTTGGCAATACCGAAATCGGTTATTTTAGCCGTAAGAGTCTCGAGGCTAGTTTGCTCGGAAGTGTGTGGTTGGCGATTGTGGGTAATTAAAATATTGTCGGGCTTCAAGTCCCGATGAATAATGCCGAGGGCGTGGGCTTCACTGAGGCCTTGGCAAATCTGCATCAATAGAATGAGCTTTTGCTGTAGTTTGGGGGTTTGCTCGCGCATCCACTCTTTTAGGCTGACGCCCTCTACATATTCAATCACTAGGGCGATGTTGCCCTCTTCCTCCAAAACATCGTAGAGCTGTACAATGTTGGGATGGTTCAGTTTGGCAAGCAGTTGTGCCTCTCGTTGAATTCGCGCACGGGCAGTTGCGCTGGTAGCGTTTCCATGGAGTTTTTTTATTGCTACCTGGCGTTTTAACTTCAAATCCTGAGCGAGGTAGACTACGCCCATACCACCCGAACCAAGTGTACTTTCAATCTGGAAACGACTTGTCAATGGTTTCTCTCGCTGAAGGTCGAGCTGGGTTGTATCCATTGCTATTGTTCTTTGTTGTCAGTTGTTGAGTCACCAATCCTTTGTTTACATCAATCGTATGCCGTCACTGCAGCAATTTCAGCTGGCGATAGGTTTTCTGTTTCGTTCTGGGAGGTTAGTGCAGTAATGGAGCCGTTAAATTTGATTGCTTTTCAATCAAATGCTGTTTTCCATGTACCTCGAATAGATCCGAAGAAAATTTGCAAGCGTGACAATTTTGACAAATTGCGCGCGTCAATGCCAGCGTTTCAGCACTATTAAGTTCATTAGGCCTTTACCACATGGCAAACTTTGGCTCGTTAATCTATAAGCTGTTCGTGTGGTGAGTTGGGAGGATAAGCTTAACCATGAGTGGACGCGGGACTAACCCGTAACAGTGCGGGATAAGTTTATTTGGTTTTTTTACAAGAGAGCCTCTTACTTGCCGATACAAAAGCTGCTGAATATTTTCCCCAACAATTCATCACTGCTGACGGCACCAGTAATCTCCCCGAGAGCTTGTTGAGCTTGGCGCAAATCCTCCGCGAGCAGTTCTCCCGCACCTTTGTTATGTAGTTGATCGGTGCCCTGCTGGATAAAGACGCCCGCCTGAGCTAGCGCCTGTAAATGTCGCCGCCGGGCGCTGAAGCTACCTTCATTACTAGGGGTATATCCCATGGTTTGTTTTAAGTGTGATTTTAATGCTTCGATACCAGCACCGGTTTTGGCACTGATGGCGATAACTGGCAGGTGATCATTTTGAGGTTGTAGCCCGGCGTTGAGTGTACTCAGATCAATTTTATTGGCTACTAATGTCAACTTTTCCGGCTTGTGCAGCTGCGCGAAAAATTCCGGCCAGGCCTCGCGGGGGTTGAGAGAGTGCAGTTGCTTTGCATCGGCAACCAGTAAAATCTGATCGGCCGCTTTTATTTCCTCCCAGGCTCGGCTCATGCCGATTTGCTCGACCCGATCTGGCGATTCACGTAGGCCTGCAGTATCGGCAAATTGTAGCGGTAGGCCATCGATATGAAGGTGTTCGCGCAATACATCACGGGTGGTGCCGGGGATATCTGTCACTATGGCGGTATCGCGACCGGCCAGAGCATTGAGCAGGCTCGATTTGCCGACATTGGGTTTGCCGACAATGGCTACCCGCAGCCCTTCGCGCAAAATACTGCCCTGGCGCGCCTGATTTTCAACGGCCGTGAGTTGGTTGAGTAATGCCTGCAGATCTCCGGCAATTTTACCGTCACTCAAAAAATCAATTTCCTCCTCAGGAAAATCAATTGCCGCTTCGATATAGATGCGTAACTGTGTGAGCATCTGTACCAGCTGTTCAATCTTTTTCGAAAATGCGCCCTGCAGGGAGTGCAGTGCATTTTGTGCCGCACGGTTGCTACTGGCGTCAATGAGATCAGCAATTGCCTCTGCTTGGGTTAAATCCAGCTTGTCGTTGAGAAAAGCGCGCTCGGAAAATTCACCCGGTCGCGCCTGTCGTGCGCCCAGCGCCAAAGTGGCACTGAGCAGTTGGTCGAGAATCACCGGGCCGCCATGTCCCTGAAGTTCGACCACATCCTCACCAGTAAATGAATGGGGGCCTGGGAAAAATAGTGCCAAGCCTTGATCTAGCAGTTGATTACAATGGCGGAACTCACTGTAGTGTGCCTGGCGCGGCCGCAGAGTTTTGGCACACAGTTTTTGGCCGATGTTGAGAGCCTGTGGCCCCGACAGCCGAATAATACCAATCCCTCCGCGGCCGGGGGGAGTGGCGATTGCGGAAATAGTGTCGTTGGTTAAGCTTTGCTGGATCATCTTGTCATTTTACCTAAGGCCAACGCAACAGGGCCGCACTGGGCGGCCCTGTTCAACTTTTTTGCCGGTTCGATCATTTGGTGTTGGCAGTTTCCATCTGCTTATTGATAAACCATGTTTGGGCAATGGTAATCAGGTTGTTGGCGATCCAGTAAAGTACCAGCCCGGCGGGGAACCACAAGAAAAAGAAGGTCATTACTACTGGCATAAGCTGCATAATGCGGGCTTGGGTTGGGTCTGCGGGTTGTGGCTGTAGCTTTTGCATAAACCACATAGAGAGCCCCATGATGATCGGTAAGATGAAATAAGGATCTTTTGTCGATAGATCAGTAATCCAGCCAATCCAGGGGGCGTGGCGTAATTCAACTGTTTCCATCAGCATCCAGTAGAGGCCAATAAAAACTGGCATTTGTAGCAGGATGGGTAAGCAGCCGCCGACTGGGTTGATTTTTTCGCGCCGGTAGAGCTTCATAGTTTCTTCGGCGAGTTTTTGGCGATTGCCTTTATATTGTTCCTGCAACTTTTTCATCTGTGGCGCGAATTTACGCATGCGGGCCATGGAGCGCAGGCCGGCCGCAGAGAGTGGATACAATAGGGCTTTAATAAAGACGGTAAGCAGGATAATAGACCAGCCCCAGTTAGCGATGATGTGCTGATGGATCCAGTCCAACACCCTGAACATTGGTTTCGCCAGCCACCATAACCAGCCGTAATCCACGGTTAAATCCAGATACGGAGCAATTTCTTCCAGGCGGAGCACGTCTTTTGGGCCGGCATAGAAAGAGGTTTCAACCGTGCCTTGCTGGCCGGAGTTTATGCGTAACTGTGGACTACTAAAACTCAGGCTGTAGAGGTCTTTGCCGATTTGCTTGAGCTCAAATGTATTGCGTTCGTTCTGTTCTGGTACCCAGGCGCTGAGAAAATAGTGTTGGACCATGGCCACCCAGCCGCCTTCGATGGTTTCGCGGGTGGGTTTTTCGCTGATATCTTCAAAATCCTGCTTTTTATAGTTTTCGTCGGCAGTGTGCAGTGCAGCACCGAGAAAGGGGGACATGCCAATGCCTGTGTCTACCTGTGGTTGTGCGCTATCGCGAATAATCTGGCCACAAATTGAAGCCAGAATAGGCTTATCGTTCCCATTGTTAACTAGGTAGGAAATTTTGACCAAGTAGTCGCCACGGTTAAAGGTAAAGCGCTTGGTGATGCCTACGCCGTTTAATTGCTGCTTAAGGTCGACAATAAGTGAATTCTCACCTTCCTTGAGGGCGTAGTCGTTGCTGGTGCTAGAAAATTGCGGCCGACCAGCAGTACAGTTGCCCTTGCCGTCCAATAGCCCGCTTTCGGCAATGTAAGTGTGGCTGCGGGTTTGATTCAATAGGATAAACGGACGATCTGGGGTGTTAATCTGTTCGTAGAATTTACGCAGCGCCACCTTAACGATATCACCGCCCTTGGGATCTATCAACACGTTGAATACATCGGTTTTTACCGAGATCACTGGCGCCTGGGTATCGAGTTCCAACGCTGGTATTTCACTGTGTTGCGGGAGCTGGCCGGAACTTTGCGTATCTTGTTTGCCAGTGGTTGCAGGTTGCGGCAACGCAGAGGTGTTGCCGATGTTGCGCACAACCGTTTTTTGGTCGACAACAGGAGCGTGTTGTTCTTTGAACTCATTCCACTGGAAGACCAGTACGAGCGCTACGGCGGCGATGGCGCCAATCAGCGTATAGCGTTGCCAATCCATTTTAATACCTAGAAAGCCTGTTTAAGAGGGGGCCTGGTGATCGGTTTTATTTCCGGCAGCGGGGACATGGTCGAAGCCGCCCGGATGCCAAGGGTGGCATTTTATAAGGCGCAGCCCGGTTAAATAACCCCCTTTTAGCAATCCGTGAGTTTTTAATGCCTCCTCAGCATAATGTGAGCAACTGGGGTAAAAGCGGCACTGGTTGCCCAGCCAGGGGCTGAGGAGATAGCGATAGCCGTGAATGAGCTTGATCGCGAGCCGGTTCATAAGCGTACTTGCCTTGACTGAGCGCTGGGCGAGACCTGTTTTTTTCCCCTAGCCCCCGGGCCTGTGGCCACTCGCGATGGGTTGTGTGCGCGCTGATTCAGTTTGTGCAATTGTTTGCTGAACAGTTTGGCTAGGGCTGCTTTGTCGAGTTTCTCTATACCACCACGTGCGAGGAGTATAGTATCGAGAGGAAATAGTTGACGTTGCTGAAGACGAAAAATTTCACGGGCAATACGCTTGATGCGATTGCGATCACAAGCCCGGCGGACGTGTTTCTTGGCAACAATCAGACCCAAACGGGGGTGATCGAGGTTATTGGGGCGGGACAGAATCAGCAGCTGAGGATGTGCTGCGCGCACCGGGGCATGGTCAAACACAGCGCTGTACTGCGCTGTGTTGAGGAGACGCAGCGCTTTAGCAAAGCCAAATTCGCTGCGATGGGGTTGCATGGTATCAATGGTGTCCGAGGTTGCTGGCTATTGGTTGACGAGCAAGCTCAGGCACTGAGAACCTTGCGGCCTTTGGCGCGACGACGGGAAAGAATTCTGCGCCCACCTTTAGTGGCCATACGAGCACGAAAACCGTGGTTGCGCTTGCGTTTCAGATTGCTGGGCTGAAATGTACGTTTCATGGTTTGATTACCTAAAAATAATACTGGATCTGGTGTGCTTGGAGTCGATAGGCGCTATAAAACAGAACCGGACCAAGCCATACTGACGGTTGCCGCTACATTTGGATTTAAGGCGCAGACTACGCGCCGTAGAGGCGAAGGATTGTATAGAAGGGGCGCCATGAAAGCAATAAGTAGGAACGGCTATTGCGGGAGCTTTAGTAAAATCTTTTCGTTGCTGTTAGTGGGGGTTTAAAGTGTTGAGGCGCAGGCAAACTCAGCAAAGATACCCACAGGTGAGTGTGGATATCTTTGTGGTGAGGCCTAAATTTCACGGAAAGATATTGGCTTAATATTTGTAACCGGCTGGATTTGCCTTTGGCATCTATTTAACCGTCAAACTTTTTTGCTTGTGGATAACCTGCTGGGAGCTGGTTATACTGGCCACTCTTTTATGATGACTATCGGTGTTTGAGACTGACAGTCTTTAAGTATTCGCCACATCTCTGGGGGCTCTTTGTTTGAATCCATTTGGAAGCAGTGTGCCAGCTGTTTGCAGGATGAATTACCAGTACAGCAGTTTAATACCTGGATCAGGCCACTGCAGGTTAATATGGCAGCAACGACCGATGAGCTGCGCTTGCTGGCGCCCAATCGGTTTGTGCTCGACTGGGTAGGGGATAAGTTCCTCGATCGTATTCGCGCATTGGTTCAGCAGTTTAATCATGGGCAGCCGCTGCAGGTGGTACTTGAAGTTGCAGATCGACGTCGCCCGGTACGTTTTCAACGCACGTTGGCAGCGGTTGAGGAGAGTCTTTCGGTGCCAGCGCCACCCTTATCGCCGGCGCGGCAACCTGTAGCCCAGACGCATCCTTCCCGCAGTAGCACTCAAAACTCAGAGGCATCGGCGCGGAGCAGGGCTTCCGTTTACTCCCCAGTCAATAGTAATGGCAGTGGCAATACCAATGCTGCCGCTAAAACACAGCGTAGTGGGGAGGCCTCTCGCAAGGTGGAGGTTAAGGGTGCGATCAAACATGGTAGTGCTTTAAACCAAGCATTCACTTTTTCTACCTTTGTTGAAGGCAAGTCAAATCAGCTGGGATTAGCCGCGGCGCAGCAGATTTCTGATAATCCTGGCGGTGCCTATAACCCACTATTTATCTATGGTGGGGTGGGTTTGGGTAAAACCCACCTGATGCACGCTGTGGGCAATGCGCTAGTGGAGCGCAATCCAAACTCCAAAGTGATCTATTTACATTCCGAGCGCTTTGTAGCAGATATGGTCAAAGCGTTACAACTTAATGCAATCAGTGATTTTAAGCGTTATTACCGTTCGGTGGATGCGCTGTTGATTGACGATATTCAGTTTTTCGCTGGCAAGGAGCGTTCTCAGGAAGAGTTTTTTCACACTTTTAATGCACTGCTTGAGGGTGGGCAACAAATTATCCTGACTTGTGATCGCTACCCAAAGGAGATAGACGGTCTCGAAGAGCGCTTGAAGTCTCGCTTTGGCTGGGGCCTGACGGTGGCGGTGGAGCCGCCGGAGCTGGAAACACGGGTGGCCATTTTGATGAAAAAAGCTGAGCAGATGGGTGCTAGCTTACCCCATGATTCGGCTTTTTTTATCGCTCAACGTATACGTTCTAATGTACGGGAGTTGGAAGGCGCTCTACGACGGGTGATTGCCAATGCCCAGTTTACCGGCCGTGCAATTGACGACATTTTGGTGCGCGAAGCACTCAAAGACCTCTTTGCTCTACAAGATCGACTGGTCAGCATTGATAATATTCAACGTGTTGTCTCTGAATATTACAAAATTAAGGTTGCAGATTTACTGTCCAAACGCCGCAGCCGCTCTGTAGCGCGACCCCGTCAGGTTGCGATGTCGCTGGCAAAAGAATTAACCAATCACAGCTTGCCGGAAATCGGTGATGCCTTTGGTGGCCGCGACCACACAACGGTGTTACATGCCTGTCGCAAAATTAAGGAATTACAGGCGAGTGATGGTGAGATTCGTGAAGATGTACGCTTGTTAACCCGCTCGCTGACAACCTAAAACTTTTAATCTGTTTGTTTTGTGCGGGGCCTGTTATTTTTTCTGAAAAAACACTGTAACACAGCTCATTATCTTCGGCTGTATATAGAACAATCGAGTTACCAAATTCTAAGGTATAAGCTATGAAATTTTCAGTGAATAGGGACGCCCTGCTAAAACCGTTGTTACTAGTCGCGGGGGTAGTGGAAAAGCGTCAGACCTCCCCTGTACTGGCCAACGTGTTAATGCAGCTACAAGGGCAGAAGCTTTCACTGACGGGCACCGATCTGGAGGTGGAAGTTGTCAGCCGTTTAGTGCTCGACAACCCTGCAGAGGTAGAAGGGGACTTGACAGTTCCCGCACGTAAACTGCTGGATATCTGCAAATCTTTGCCCGAGGGCGCCAACCTTAAGTTTGAGCGAGATGCCGCAGAACGTTTAATTCTTCGTTCCGGCCGCAGCCGCTTTACGCTATCCACCCTGCCTGTGGATGACTTCCCTAATCAGGAAGAGACCTCCGCACAAAGCCGTTTTTCTATTTCACAGCGAGAAATTCGGCGCCTAATTGAGGCTACCAGCTTTGCTATGGCTCAGCAGGATGTGCGCTATTATCTCAATGGCTTGCTATTGGAGTGTCGCCCGCAACAATTGCGTGCAGTGGCAGCCGATGGCCATCGCCTAGCCATGTGCGATCGCCCAGCACCGGGATTGAGTGTGGATTCTTCTATACAGGCAATAGTGCCGCGCAAAGGTGTACTCGAGCTGGCCCGTTTATTAGAAGATAATGATGCTAGTGTCGAAGTGGTATTGGGCAGCAATCATATTCGAGTCATCAGCGAGCAATTGACTTTCACCTCAAAATTGGTAGATGGCAAGTTCCCTGATTACGAGCAGGTTATACCTCGCGCCACCAACAATGAAATGTATGCGGACAGATCCTTATTGCGTCAGGCATTTTCTCGGGCTGCAATTCTTTCAAATGAAAAATACCGTGGAGTATTATTGCGCTTAAGTGAAGGCTCCTTACATATTGTTGCCAATAACCCCGAGCAAGAAGAAGCAGAAGAGCGGGTAATGGTGGATTATTTGGGCGAACCAATGGAGATTGGCTTTAATGTTAGCTATCTATTGGACGCCACCGGAGCTATTCATAGCGATCTAATACGCATAGGGTTGGCAGATGCCAATAGTAGTGCTCTGTTACAGCAAAGCGAAAACGGCGATTCGATCTATGTGGTCATGCCGATGCGTCTTTAAAGCCGGTTAGCAACTTGTTTGTTATCGGTATTTTATTTTGTTTCCAGGCAGCTTTATCCCGTTATTGTCAGACTCTGTATAGAAAACTCTTATAGCTGCTGTGTTCTGTCGTTTGGGAGTGGCCCTTGACCCTTAAGCGCTTGGCGATTAGCCGCTTTCGCAATATTTCCACTATAGACTTGGCCTTACAGCCAGGATCAAACCTATTTTGCGGTGCTAATGGCAGTGGTAAGACCTCATTACTAGAAGCGGTACACATGCTTGCTTCTGGGAGATCTTTTCGTTCTCGGCAACATCAGGCAGTTATTCAGCACAACATGGAAAAATTGACTGTTTTCGCGCAAACAGATGCTGGACTTGCCTTGGGCGTTGAAAAGTCTCGCAACGGCAAAAGTCGAGCCAGAATCAATCAGGAGGCTGTAGATAGTAGTTCACAGTTGGCCAGTTGTTTGCCTTTACAGATCATTAATAGCGATAGTTTTGCCGCGCTTGATGGTGGGCCTGGAGTCCGTCGACAACTATTGGATTGGGTGGTGTTCCACGTGGAACATTCTTTTGCCCACTGTTGGAAGAATTACCAAATTGCATTGCGACAACGGAATGCGCTGTTGCGTCGTGGTAAAATCACACCAGATTTACTGCAAGTGTGGGAGGCTGCACTTGCGGAAACTGGGGAGCAGGTGCATCAATTTCGTTTGAGAGTATTTTCTTATTTAAAAACACATTTTTTAAGTTTCCTCAAAGATTTATCGGTACAACCGTACGCTTCTATCGATGTTTCCTACCGCAGTGGTTGGAAGAAAGATATTTGTTTTATTGAAGCATTAAATGAATCTCGAGAAGGTGACTGTGCCCAGGGCCACACCCGTGTGGGCGCTCATCGAGCGGATTTACGTTTTACAGTTTCATCGCAGGATGCAGCGTTAATGCTGTCTCGTGGCCAGCAGAAAATGGTTGTTTGTGCATTGCGCATGGCAATGGCGCAATGTGTAATGGAGCTTTGTAATACCGGGGGTGCGGGAGAAAATAAGGTGGGCAATAAACCAGTGTTTTTGGTGGATGATTTACCCTCTGAACTGGATTTATATAATCAGTGTCAGTTTGCCCACTGGATTAGTCGCTGTTCCGATCAGGTTTTGGTTACAGGTATAGATGCAAAAGTCACGTTGGTTCCCTGGATGGAACTTTCAGAGCCTTGGAGTCAGCCAAAAATGTTCCACGTGGAACATGGACAAATACATATACAGACGAAATAACACCGTGTTATTCGGCTTGATAGATTAGAATGAGCCTGATTTCCTCGCAGTATTTCAGCTTCGAGATGAAAAGGTGAAACGGAGCAATATATGTTGCAAGAAAACAATTACGATTCTACCAGTATTAAAGTGCTAAAGGGCCTGGATGCAGTGCGCAAGCGTCCGGGCATGTACATCGGTGATACCGATGATGGTACTGGACTACATCATATGGTGTTTGAGGTTGTTGATAATTCAATCGATGAGGCGCTTGCAGGGTATTGTGACGAAATTCGGGTGACTATTCATCCAGATGAGTCCATAACAGTGGCAGATAATGGCCGTGGGATTCCCACAGAAATGCACGAAGGAGAAGGGGTTTCCGCGGCAGAGGTTATCATGACGGTGCTACATGCCGGGGGAAAATTTGACGATAATACCTATAAGGTTTCTGGCGGCCTGCATGGTGTGGGAGTCTCGGTTGTCAATGCCCTGTCAGAAGAACTAAAGTTGACCATCCGTCGTGGCGGAAAAGTTAACGAACAAAATTATCGCCACGGTATTCCTGTGGAACCACTAGCCGTAGTTGGGGACACAGAAGCTACTGGCACTACGGTGCATTTCAAACCTTCCAGAGATACTTTTACCAATATTGAATTTCATTTTGAGCAGTTGGCCAAACGCCTAAGAGAATTGTCCTTTTTGAATTCTGGTGTGCGTATAGTGCTTAAAGACGAGCGCACTGGAAAAGAGGAGGTTTATGAATATGAAGGCGGGCTGCGGGCCTTCGTTGAGTTTCTTAATACTGCCAAAACACCTATAAATAAGGTACTGCACTTTAATAGCAGCCGCGAAGACGGCACTTCGGTAGAGGTGGCGCTGCAATGGAATGACGGCTTCCAGGAAAATATTTATTGCTACACCAATAATATCCCTCAGCGTGATGGGGGTACCCACTTGGCGGGTTTTCGCGGTGCGCTGACGCGAGGTTTAAACAACTATATAGAACACGAAGGGCTGGGTAAAAAAGAAAAAGTAGCTACCACCGGGGATGATGCTCGTGAAGGCTTGACTGGGATTATCTCAGTCAAAGTACCTGATCCAAAGTTTTCCTCGCAAACCAAAGAAAAGCTGGTGTCTTCGGAAGTTAAAACCGCCGTAGAGCAGGAAATGGGGCAATATTTTAGTGAGTATCTGATCGAGAACCCTCAGGATGCCAAATCTATAGTCGGAAAAATGATTGATGCGGCCAGGGCCAGAGAGGCCGCGCGCAAGGCTAGAGAATTGACGCGCCGGAAAGGTGCGCTAGATATTGCTGGGCTGCCAGGAAAGCTGGCGGATTGCCAACAAAAAGACCCGGCGCTATCTGAACTTTACCTAGTGGAGGGTGATTCTGCAGGAGGGTCTGCCAAGCAGGGGCGCGATCGTCGCACTCAGGCGATATTGCCTCTTAAGGGCAAGATTCTCAATGTGGAAAAAGCGCGTTTCGACAAGATGTTATCTAGCGCCGAAGTGGGTACGTTGATAACCGCACTGGGCTGTAGCATTGGTAAAAGTGAGTTTAATCCGGATAAGTTGCGCTACCACTCCATTATTATCATGACCGACGCTGACGTTGATGGCGCGCATATTCGTACATTATTGCTTACCTTTTTCTTCCGCCAGATGCCGGTACTGATTGAGCGTGGTCATATTTTTATTGCCCAACCGCCACTATATAAGGTCGGGAAAGGCAAGCAGGAGCAATACCTGAAAGATGAAGCCGCGCTAACACAATTTTTAACCAATGCAGCATTGGAAAATGCCTCTCTGCATGTCAATCCTGAAGCACCAGGGCTTTCCGGTAGTGCATTGGAATCGCTGGTCAAAGAATATCGCGCGGTAATGGCCACTAT
>JAHZJJ010000121.1 GCA_022600975.1 Gammaproteobacteria bacterium | reverse complement strand
GTATTTTCCATCAATGAATCCATCTAATACGCTTACCATTTCAGTACGACGTGTGAGGACATCGCGCTGGAAATTTATAAGCTTACTACGGCATTCCTGGGTACCTATTTCGCTTAAAAAAACATCATGGCGAGCATCTCTCCTACTAAACATTAATGGCGCAACGTAGGCTATGGTAGAATGTACATCGTTTGGATAAAAATTTCTGAAGTACGTAGCTGTCATACCACCCTTACTATAACCAAAAGCAAGCCACTTACCGCTATATACAGTTTTTAAGGCCTCAATGACATTATGCATATCATCTGCAGCCTGCTTAATGTTCAATTTAGACCAGTCCAATGGCTCAGCAGGCTTCGAAGATCCAAAATATCTATGCTCCACATCGATCATGTTCCCCTCGATCAATTCCGTGGGTTCTATCGGAAAATATTTGAATGGTGAAGAATCCTCATAAACGGCATAACCACGGGTTCTTACTCCCGTAGGTGCATCAAATGAACGATGGATGATTCGTATTCGTTGTTTGAATTTCTCATCCAAAGGACGAAGGTGGTCCACAGGCTGCTCTAACATTAGCGTAAAACACTGTGCTTCGTACGTCACATACTCACCGCAAGGATCTTCAATAACATTTTCTACTCCCTGGATAGATTTGAGTTGCTCTAACACAGTTGCATCTGCCCCAAAGCTAAGTGATGCCCCGGATAGCAACGCAATATACCCTACAATCTTTAGATAGATTTTCATTATCATTATTCCTGTTTTTAATGACGAGCTGGAAGCATAAATTCTCTATTATTTGTTTGCAAGGGTTCTTAACAGCTATTTTCGCTATTTTTTTTAATAAAAAATTTACTATAAAAATATATCGAACATTCAAGCTGGAACCTTGCCAGCCTGCTTTCTGGTAAACTTAAAAAGATAACAAAATGAACTGACGTTAACGGTTTAACGTGTTGAATTATAACCTTTTTTAAATGCCATACTTTTTTTCTTCAAAAGTCATTAAATATACATACTACTAGCTACATGTGCATCTGGGATAACTTATATTTATTCTGATACTATTCTTAAAAAAACAGCCTAGCTTGTAACGCGGAAATATTAAATACACAATTACACGGCATTACAGCAAATTACATCTGGCGCTTAAAATATTTTTTATAAGTGACCAATAGGTCAATTATGTATTTCTGTAGTTGTTATTTACCAAATTAACATCGAACGATTCAGCCTTTTTTAGCCAAATTGTCATCGTATTTCAATCTTTCAGACCGGCGCTAATTCGGTAAACTCAATTCCCCTGTAGAATTTACCATTTATTAATTTGGTGAAGCCGCATATTCCTGCGACGGCAAACTGGTAAAACTGGTTAATTTTTGATACATGCTACGATGAATATTTTGGCTCAAAATACGATGAGAAAAGGGTGTGTAACAGCTGGTGTTGGTAGTCAGCCAGCAATTCCAGGGCTTTGTTTTTATATATGATATTTTTTTTCAGCTTCTTGCTGAGATAAACATTTCAAAGTCGGCGCTCCTGCTCCATGAGAATCATTATCGGGATGTATTAACTCCCAATACCTAGAATCATCTATATCACGATATAATAATTCCCACCCATCATCTGAAGACGCTACTTCTTTTAAAACATTTTGGGTTAAATACTCAATTCTCTTACTAACATCGTCAGCAACAACTTGACCTGCTTGAGCGATCCAAGCACCAACCAAAATCGTTTCAGAACTATTTAATTTTCTATTCATGGAGCCACCCTCGTAGTTGCACCAGCAGGGATTGGCCCATTAGGTATAACAAACTCCGGCGCTCCGCCAGCAGTACGCCCACCCTGAATAAATCCTGGATTAGTTCGATTAATTGGAGAAGCAATACCAGAAACATTGCTACTAGGGAATTCAATAACCTTGAAACCAGTAGAACTTTGAGGAATCGTTAGTTTGTCTGCTATCTGCTTTGAATTTAGCCCTTTTAAGGCACTAGCATCAGTTACAAAAACATCATCGGTTTTACCAAGTGTTTTCGGGTTTACATTGCCAGGCACTACACGCGCCAACTTGCTTGGGACTGGATTAGCTGCACCCTTTGTAACCTTAGCTGCCTTCACAGCCTTAGCCAAACTACCCGCAGCCTTACCAAGAACCGCTACACCAATGGCAGCCTCATCGACTGGAGAGATTAGTGTAAGCCCCGTAACGGCTCCAACACCCTCGGCAACCGTTTCTTCTCGATATTGTTTCCCAGTGATCTCACCAGACGCAAGCCTTTCAATTCTATCATCAAGACGAATGTTAAAACTTGACTCCCTGCCATCTGGGTCAACATAGTTTACCGGATTATTACGCCCATAACGATAAGGCGACCAACGCTGCGGATCGGTAAACCGCTCTGAATGATTTAACAACGGATCGGGGCTAATAAAACTACCGTATTCCTGATTTAAATAGCGTCGCTCAAAATACCCCAGGCCCGTTTCCTTATCTTGCTCTTTGCCGGTAAAACGGTAGGGAGCGGCAGTGCTATCGCCATAGACGTTTTCCAACTCACCGTAGACTTTGTAGCTGAAGGCATTGATCAGTTCTGCATCCTGGCCCAAGGTCAGCGCGGTGGAGCCTAAGTGGTTGTGCAGATAGTACTCGCTGGGTGTGAAGGGGCCGTCGGCCTGGCCGCTCTGTTCTCCTTCGAGTTTTTGGGTGCTGCGGGCGATGCGCTTGTCACCAAGGCTGACGTAGTTGTGCAGCTGGCCATCGCGCACTTCGCTGTCGCCGTCGATATACAGGGTGATGCTCTGGCTGCCGTCCTTATTGTCGGTGATTTTAAAACGGCGCTGGTGTTGGTAGTCGTAGCCGTATTGGGTGGTGCCTTTGGTGTCGCTGGTTTCGATCAGGCGTTGATCGTGGTCCCAATGATACTGGTGTTCTCCCGCCCGGGTTTGATTGCCATTGTCATCATAAATAAGGGCGTTTCCATCCCAGCTAACGGCGTGGGGGCCGGGTGGGTCTTTTGGGGTGCGGCCGAGTCGGTTGGAAGCGCCTTTGTTGCTGTTGTTACTGCTGCCACCATAGCGCAGGTCGATGCTGCGGGCGTTATCGGCGCTGTTGTCGAGGTCGCTATAGCTAAAATTCAGCAGGTTGCCGATAGCGTCATAGCGGTAGTTGGCCTGTTCGCGGGGGTTGGCCACTTCGGTGAGGCGGTAGAGGTTGTCGTAGCTGTAGACGATGTCTTGAGCCAGAGCGCTGATTGGTTGATTCGCGGCCCCCAATTCGCTGGCCATGGTGGTGATGGCGTTGTCCGGGCGGCCGTCGCGAATGCTTATCACATTGGAAACGGCGTCAAAGCGATAGTCCAGCTGTTGCAGTTTGAGGCTATCGGTTGCGCGGGTGCTGGTTATGGTGGCGAGGCGCTGGCGCCCATCAAACTGCCAGTCGGTTTTAATGCCGTTGGCCATTTGCCGATGGGTTAAGGCGCCGTTGGGGTTGTAGTCCAACTGTTCCACCACCCCTGGTATGCGCTCCAATAAACCGCGGGCGTTGTAGTGAAAATCTACCCAGGTGCCGTTGGAGTAAGTCTGTTTGGTGGGGCGCCCGGCGCTGTCGTAACTGAAGCGGCTGCTGTACACGGGGCTGTCGATACCGGGGCCGGTGATTTTGCGGTCGCGCTGAATCAGCTGGCCGCGGGCATCGTAGCTGCGCTGTTCAAAGCCGGTTTGGTCGGTGACTTTGGCCAGGCGGCCCAGTAAAAAGCCTGCGTTCGCTTTTACTGCTTTAATTTCTTTGGAAGTTTCCAGTTGGTCGTATTGATAATTGACCACGGCTTTGGCACTGCCCAGTTTTAAATCGGGTTGCCAGTGGCCGTTGCTGGGGGCCGGGCTGCGAGGGGGTAGATGGTATTCGGCGCTGATGCGATTGGCACCATCGTAGCGGTAGTGGCGCTCTTGGCCGAGGGCATCGCGGCTCGCCAGTAGGTTGCCGGCGTCATCAAAATATTGCCACTGTTGGCCGCGGTTGGGATCGCTCAAAAAGCGCAGCCGGCCGAGGGCGTCATAGTGGGTGTTGCGGACGTTGTTTTGGGCATCCTTTAGGCGGATAAAATAATTGTTGAGGTCGTAATCGTAACGAGTGCTGCGGGTGGTGCTGCTGTTACTATCGGTGCCCGCGGTGACAATTTCATCGAGCTGGCGCAGCCGTGGCTCGCCCTCGGCGTTTTGCAGACCATCAAAGATCAGGCGCTTGGCGGCGCCGGCGTGAATGGAGCCACTGCGGGTCTGCTCTTCATCTTCCAGCAACTGCACCAGTGGCTGATAGGTAATGCGCTGGAAGCTGGCTGTTTCGCCATTTACAGGAGGCTGATAAACGGTTTTTGTGCGCCCGAGGGCATCGTAGTGGGTTTCGCGGTAATGGGGCCCGGCCTGATCAATTTTATAGCCCAAGCCTTCGGCAAAATACGGTAGGTAGCTGGTTTCAACTTGGCCGCGGGCGTTGTAGCGGTTGTGCTCGCTAACCACCACTTGGCCGGATTGCTCAGCCTCACTTTTTACCATCAGGGTGCGGCCCAGGCCATCGTAATAGTGGCGGCTGTTGATGGTGCCGCCACCGGCGCTTTCCCGCTGACGGGTTTCTACCCAGTTGATGAAGCCATCCCCGACCGGTTGCGCCAACTGATAATCGTAGCTCAGCGTCGGCGCGGATAAGCTATCTCCGGGCTGCACTATGGCGGTGAGGCGTCCTAAG
>JAHZJJ010000120.1 GCA_022600975.1 Gammaproteobacteria bacterium | reverse complement strand
CGAGCCCTGGGGGATGCTCAAAATTCAAATCAAAATGGTAATCGGTAATACCACCATCACGATAGTTGCCCTGGGGCGCACCTTGTGGCGTTGACACGCCGCGCATCATCAGAGGAATAGATCCGCTGGCCAGTACAGATGTACGCACATTACTTTCACTCAGCTGCGTATAAACGGTGGGCAGATTGCACAATCGTATCGCCGGTGCGGTGCCCGCATGGAACACTACCCGGCTCCAAAAAGCGCCAAGGGAGCGGCGCGATACGGCATTAGCCAGTGCCGAAAGTAAAAGAGCCGGCGCCAATAACGCTGGCCGCTCACTACTCAAAGGCCCGCGACCACGTACAGTGACAAAGTGGCTCTGCCACAATGTATTTTCCACGATTTCCCGCGCCCCAGTAGCCCCCAGCACTTCCAACAAAACACGCTCTCCAACAGCAGCAACCTCCACCGAAGAGGGCCGCGCACTGGAATAACGCTGATGTATATAACCATATTCAAGCCGTTCAAGAGCCCCCATGGCATCTTTCATGGCATAACACATATTGCGAAAACTGCCGATCGACGAGCCCAGAGTAACAATAGGTCCACTGGGGCGGCAAAAAAAATCGCTGATCAACACCCGATCCAAATGGCTGATTGCCAACCACTTGGGGCCACCAGAGGCACCCACTAGGGTTGAGAACTGCTCTGGCCGCAGACCTTCAGCGCGAATTTTGCTGGCGGCATTGCTGCCGGCCAATATCACGCAGGATCGTTGTTTCACAGACTCCTCCCAAAAGCAGTTTTACCTTAACGCACCCGGTATCAGTAGGCTTAAGTTAACAATGACTAACCGAACTACCATTCACCAGTATTTTGCATCGAGGCCCAGGGCTCTTGCGGCTCCAGCGCCTGCCCCCGCTGCAGCAATTCAATAGAAATGCCATCTGGGGAACGTATGAACGCCATATTGCCATCCCGCGGAGGACGGTTAATCACTACCCCTGCATCCATCAGCTGCTGGCAGGTGGAATAAATATTATCCACCCGATAGGCTAGATGGCCAAAATTGCGACCGCCGCTATACACTTCTGAATCCCAGTTATACGTGAGCTCCAAGCACGGGGATTTATCTTCAGAGGCGCGCGTTACATCTCCTGGCGCGGCGAGAAAAACCAAGGTAAAGCGCCCTTTTTCATGATCCTGACGGCTCACTTGCTCCAATCCCAGCTTTCCACAATAAAAAGCTAAGGATTCCTCAAGGTCTGCCACCCGCACCATAGTGTGTAAGTACTTCACTGCAATTTCCCCCTTTGTGGTATTACAATCACAACCCAAATTAAAACGTTTCAATAGCGACGAACAATTAACAACGCTGAGTATCTGTACAAATGTACCAACAATACTATCGTCAATTTTTACATACCGCAGCAAGCAGTGCCAATATTACCGGCCTTGAGGGCGCGACCTGCCCTCCTTTACACATGGCCTGTCATTCCCACCACTACTGGCCCGACGTCACCTTAGCTGCCGTGCAACAATACTGGCACGACGCTGCACAACTGGTTGATAGTAAGTGGGAACACATTTTCCAACACAAGATCCCCGCACTACAACGGGCATTGGCACAACATCTAAAATTGCCGGAACCCGATAACATTGCCCTGGCTCCCAACACCCACGAGCTGGTTTATCGGTTGTTAAGTACTTTTGACCCCAGTCAGCCGCTGCGCATACTTACCACCGATAGTGAGTTCTATAGCTTTGAGCGTCAATTGCAGCGCCTTGAAGAGTTGCCAAATATAAACATCACGCGTATTGCCACAACGCCCTTTGACACTCTGGCCGAACGTTTCGAAGAAGCGTTGCATCACAATCACTATCAATTGGCCTACGCCAGCCAGGTGTTTTTTGATTCGGCAGTGGCTTTTCCGCAACTGCAGGCCCTGGCGGAACGCAAACCTCAGCACACGGTGTTCGTGATCGATGGTTACCACGGTTTCTTTGCCCGACCAACGGACCTCAGCACCATTGCCGATCGGGTTTTTTATACCGCTGGCTGCTACAAATACCTCGGCGCCGGCGAGGGGCTGTGCTTTATGAGCATACCCAAAAACTGCCAATTACGCCCACTCAATACCGGCTGGTTTGCACAAATAGCCGAGCTGGAACAGCGCTCGGATCAAGTGGCCTTCAGCAATAATTGGCTACGCTTTGCCGGTGCCACCATGGATTACTCCACTCTCTACAAGGCACTGGCAGTATTACAGCTATTTAATGACAACGAGATAACGGTAGAAAAGATCCACGCGTATGTGTTAGCGGCACAGCAGCGTTTTCTAACTACCATGGACAAAGCAAAACACCCGCTGTTATGCCGAAAAAACCTGATTTTCCACGATCTTGAGAGCGGGCACGGGCACTTCTTCACCTTTCAATGTCCCAGTGAAAAAGCTGCGCAACAACTCCAACAAAAACTGCGTACCCAAAGTATACTCTGTGACCGCAGACAGCAGCGACTACGCCTGGGTTTTGCTATTTACCACCCGGAGCATGAAACCTATCAACGGGTATTCATCTGAGTACCCGCTATGAATTTTTACAAAAACAACGGTAGCCCTATCGCTTACATCTGCTCCAGCACTTCTATGCCCAACAAATCGAGCCCGGTTGACAAGGTGCGCGCAACCAAATTACACAGGCGCAAACGACTGTGTTTTTGCGCTTCACCCACATCCTCTTTCAGCACCGGGCAGGCTTCATAAAAAGCCATATAAGTACTAGCCAACTCATAGAGATAATTGCACAACACATGGGGAAAGGCGTCTTTAATCACCTGATCAAGCACCTCGGCAAACTGCAATAGTTTAATGGCCAAGGCGCGCTCGGTAGCGGAATCAAGAACAATAGCATCGCCCAGGCTACCGGGTTCAATGCCGGCACGACGAAAAATACTGCGCACGCGAGTATAAGCGTATTGTAGATAGGGCGCGGTATTGCCTTCAAAACTGAGCATAGACTCCCAGTTGAACATGTAGTCACTGGTGCGGGTTTTACTCAGATCAGCGTATTTGACTGCACCGATGCCCACCACACGGCCAATTTCGCTACAAGCTTTAGCATCCAGCTGCGGATTTTTTTTCGCTACCAGTTCGGTTGCCCGTGTTACTGCCTCGGCCAGCAGCTCAGCAAGTTTCACCGTGTCGCCGCTGCGAGTTTTAAACGGTTTGCCATCACTGCCCATCATGGTACCAAAGGCATAGTGCTCCAGAGCGACGTTTGCAGACGCAAAGCCAGCTTTGCGGGCCACGGCAAATATCTGCTGAAAATGCAACGATTGCCGCGCATCCACCACATAAATAATACGATCACTCTGTAATTGGCCAACGCGATAGCGAATTGCCGCCAGATCGGTGCTGGCATATAAATATCCGCCATCTTTTTTACGAATAATCATTGCGCTGGGATTGCCCTTCTTATCCCCCATCTCGGCAATAAAAACCACAATAGCTCCGTTATCCTCCACGGCGATACCGCGCTCCAGCAACTCCTCTACCAGAATTTTAAGATCGTCGTTGTAACGGCTTTCGCTGTAAATATCTTCCCGCTTTAAGGTGACCTTCAACTGACGATAGATTTCTTCATTGTGGCGGATAGAAATGTCAATAAACTGTTGCCACAACCGCAAGCACTCGGCATCACCTCTCTGCAGCTTTACCACATAAGCCCGCGCGCGATCGGCAAAGCCCGCCTCGGTGTCGAAACGCAATTTAGATTCACGATAAAATTCCTCCAAATCCTCCAACGCCACCTCAGCGGTCACAGTTTGCAACTGATCGCTAAAATGTGCCAACAACATACCAAACTGCGTGCCCCAATCGCCCATGTGGTTTTGACGAATCACCTGGTGGCCCTGAAATTCCAGCATTCGCGCCAACGCATCACCAATAATAGTGGTCCGCAGGTGGCCAACATGCATTGCTTTAGCCAGATTGGGGCCAGAGTAATCCAACACAATTTTCTGCGTTTCTTTAACCGGGGCTACATCCAGGCGCACACTGGTTTCAACGGTATCCAGTGCGCTGGCCAACCAGCTTGCATTCAAATAAATATTGATAAATCCGGGGCCGGCAACTTCCACCCTGTCGATCACATCGCCTTTATCCAACTGCTCAATGATTTCGAGAGCCAGTTGACGGGGATTGCGGCCGGTTTTTTTGGCCGCCGCCATAACCCCATTGGCCTGATAGTCACCAAAGCCCTCTTTTTTGGCGGATGAAATTAACGGGCTGCAATCGGCGGCAATGCCCGCAGCGAGCATGGCGGTTTCAAACTTATGAGAGAGCAACTGGCGAAGATTCATAGCGCGTAATTCTGCCTATTAAAACTGAGAGGTGGATACACCTGATAACAAAGAAACGGGAGCTTAATCACTGCTGGCGGCTTTACAAGGCAGCTTTTTCTTGCCGCAAACCAACGCCAGCAGCCTAGGGGCTAAACACTTGATTAAATTGGATGCTATTTCAGCTCGGCTGAAAAATTTCAATCAACCCTATTTGGGTTATTTCACACATGTGCATTAGTGAATAACACGGGCATAATTCTCCCAGATAAGTCTGAAGCCAATAAGAAACAAAAACCCAGCAAAATAATTCTTAAGCAACTGTGGTGACAGCCGATGCGCCAAATTGGCCCCCAGCCGCGCAAATAGCGCACTGGTTAAAATAATACCGAAAAATGCCGGCCAATAGATAAAGCCGCTGCTCCATGGTGGCAGCCGCGGCGACTGCCAGCCCTGAACGGCAAAACTAAGGGCACCGGCAATAGCAATGGGCAACCCGCAGGCTGCTGAGGTGGCAACTGCGCGCTGAATTTTAACCCGGCAGCGAGATAAAAAGGGCACCGTAAGGGAGCCACCGCCGATACCAAAGATCACCGATAACCAACCGAGAAACCCGCCTGCCAACGATAACCCCATGCGCCCTGGCAATTTGCTTTCATCCGCAAACAGCTGTACCCGACGCAACCTATCGAGCCACATTTTAGTGGCCAGAGCCAGGGCAAAAACACCAATCATCAACTGCAGCAAGGCACCAGTGAGCCAGTGTGCGGTAATACCGCCGAGCCAGGAACCCACCAGGATACCGGGCAACATATACTTAAAAATACGCCAATCCACTGCTCCCTTTAAATGATGGGTACGCATAGAACTGAGCGAAGTGATCACGATGGTGGCCAGCGATGTCCCCACCGCCATATGGGTCAGTGTATCTACGGACATACCTTGAACCGTAAACACCAACACCAGTGCCGGAACAATAATTAGGCCGCCTCCAACCCCAAACAAGCCAGCCATTGTGCCGGCACAGGCCCCAACCAGCAAATAAATCAACAGATTTGCCATTATTAGCTCCATCCAGGCAGGAAATGCGGCTACTTCGCCACTCCCTCAAACCGCCGAGAATAGAACCCGATGGTCAGCATCAATTTTTGTTGGATATTTAACAGATAACGCACAGTAAACAAAAGTGCTACTTCAACACACGGGAACTGTCCGCTACCCCTAATTTTAACGTTCATGTTGGGCAGAGAATCCAGAAACCCAGTTCAGGGTCTAGCAATAAAACAGGGAGTTTATTACCAGGCGTTCATACTGCTATCTGCCGAGATTACTTTAGTTTCTTGAAAACTTAGCAAAAACTGTGTACTGACTTTCCTTAGTCAGTACACATTACAAATACCTTACCAAAGCAACCTTGAGCAAAAATGCAATCATTCCCATTTCCCCCAGTGTGCCCAGGCCCGACAATATTTGCAACAGACCCTAGTAAAACAAATGATTTGACAATCAGAAAATCAACCTTCATAATTTTCAGAAATTTCTGAACATTTAAACCTAAATGAATATATCCCCACAACTTCAGGCATTCATTCTACATTTTGGCGAAATGGGCAATCGCTGGGGGTTTAACCGCACCGTGGGGCAAATGCTTGCGCTGTTGACGATACAATCCCAGCCGCTAAACGCAGAGCAGTTATCTCAGGCGCTTAGGGTCAGTCGCGGCAATGTCAGCATGGGCCTAAAAGAACTGCATTCCTGGCGTTTGATCACCATGCATCACCTGCCCGGTGATCGCAAAGATTATTACACCACCACCGGCTCCATCTGGGATATGGCCCACACTGTGTTTGAAGAAAGACGCAAACGTGAACTTGAACCCACCCTCAGCTTACTGCGCCAACTGCTGCTCAATGATCCACAAGATGCCCAAGAGGTCGAAGCCAAGGAAAAAATGCTAGAAGTCTATCAGCTACTGGAACTACTCGATCAGTTTGCCAATACCCTAAGTAAGCTGAAACAAGAAGATCTTCAGCGGCTAATAAAATTGGGTTCTGGTATCAGCAAACTACTTGAACTCAAAGAGCGGCTACTTAAAAACGATACGCAAACAGCGAGGTCGCCCAAAGACTAAATTGATTGCGCCGACTGTTGAAAGATTTTATTTATCGAAAACCCCACCAATCTAATGAGTTTTTTTTGTGTTAGATACTCTTGGCTTAGATACGCAGATTTTGTCGCGTATACAATTCGCAACAAATATCAGCTTTCATATTTTATTCCCCACCATCACTATTGCCCTGTGCTGGATTTTACTGTTTTTTAAACTGCGTTTTGACTTTACCGCCAATCCAGTATGGATGCGCGCTTACCGCTTTTGGGTAAAAATTTTCGCTCTCACCTTTGCCCTCGGGGTTGTCAGTGGCGTTACCATGTCTTTCCAATTTGGCACTAACTGGCCGGGGTTTATGGAAAAGGTGGGAAATGTAGCCGGCCCGCTACTCGGCTATGAAGTGCTAACGGCATTTTTTCTTGAAGCAACCTTCCTTGGCATTATGCTTTTTGGTCTCAACCGCTTACCGAGCAAAGTACACAGCCTGTGTGTATTTTTTGTGGCTATCGGCACCACGCTTTCTGCATTCTGGATTCTCGCCCTCAATTCCTGGATGCAAACCCCAGCGGGGTTTGAACTGCGCGATGGAGTAGTCTATCCCAACGATTGGTTGGCCATCATTTTTAACCCTTCGTTCCCCTATCGCCTAGCACATGTATTACTGGCATCCGGGCTGACGGCAGCTTTTTTTGTTGCCGGGCTCTCGGCCTACCGCATCCTCAAGGGAGATCAAAAGCAAGCACCCCGGTTAGCATTGAAAACCGGGCTGATATTAGCCGCCCTACTCGCCCCGCTGCAAGCCTTTGTTGGCGATCTACACGGGTTAAATACACTACAACATCAACCGCAAAAAATTGCGGCTATGGAGGGAATATGGCACACCGAAAAAGGGGCACCATTACTGCTATTTGCCATTCCCGATGAACAGCAAAAAACCAATCATTTTCCAATAGCACTGCCAAAAATGGCGAGTCTGATTCTAACCCACGAGCTAGAAGGTGAAATCAAAGGATTAAATGCCTTCAAAGATAACCATCCACCGGTAAAACCGTTATTTTTCGCTTTTCGTATTATGGTTGGCACAGGCCTGCTGATGTTACTGGTGGCCTGGGTCGGCTGTTATCAGCTGCGTAAAGCTAACGAGCCGCCGCGATGGTTACTCAAGCTTTTAGTAGCAATGACATTTTCCGGCTGGCTGGCCACCCTCGCCGGCTGGTATGTGACAGAAATCGGCCGCCAACCCTGGCTGGTCAGTGGCATTCTGAAAACAGCTGACGCCGTAACCAGCGTAGCCGCCACCCACGTAGGCCTATCACTTCTGCTTTATCTCTCTGTTTATGGGTTACTGATGTGGGCCTATATTCACACCCTCAAAGTGATGGCCCTCAAATCCGTCAGCGTTGAGGAATTTGAAACCACGCCACCCGCTGCCGGTGCCAACCTCACCAATTTACCGATGTCCACACCGAGAAATACCCTGTGATTACTCAAGCTGCTACCGATTGGTTACCGATTGTGTTTATTGCCCTGATGGGGCTCTCTGTGCTGGTCTACGCTATTCTCGACGGTTACGATCTGGGGGTAGGCATTTTGCTGCCCTTTGCCGCCTCCCCCAATGACTCGAGCCCGGTTTCGCGCGAAGAATTACAGCGAGATACCATGATTGCCTCCATCGGCCCTTTTTGGGATGCCAATGAAACTTGGTTAGTACTGGCCATAGGGCTGCTGTTGATTGCCTTTCCAACAGCCCATAGCCTTATCTTAACCAATCTATATATCCCCGCAGCCATTATGCTGATCGGCCTGATCATCCGTGGTGTGGCTTTTGATTTTCGCGCTAAAGCCGCAGTTGATCACAAGCATACCTGGGATAGGGCTTTTAAAGCTGGCTCACTGCTCACCACCCTAACCCAAGGCTATATGCTCGGTCAGTATGTGATGGGATTTGAGTCGAACTGGCAGGCGCAGTTGTTCTCCATGCTGAGTGCATTGGGAGTAACGGCGGCCTATTGCTATATCGGCGCAGCCTGGTTAATTTTAAAAACCGAGTCTGATTTGCAACAGCGCGCCGTTGCCTGGGCTCGCCGCGCTGGCCGCGCAACCTTGATGGGCGTACTGGCGGTTTCGTTGATCAACCCTATCGTCAATCCGGGGGTTTTTGATCGCTGGTTTCAATTTCCACTGGTGATGTTTTTACTGCTGATACCCACCTTATGTTTTTTATGCTTTATCGCCAATGATCTGCTATTAAAGCGCCTTCCCAAGGCCAAAGACCGCCATTGCTGGCTGCCATTTTTACTTGTTTCAATCATTTTTTCACTGTGTTTTTGCGGCCTAGCGTTTAGCTTTTTTCCAGAAATTGTTCCAGGAGAACTGAATATTTGGCAGGCCGCCAGTGCAACCGAATCTTTGCAGTTTATTTTTTATGGCGTAGTGATCGTAATGCCACTCATTCTTCTCTACACCTTATTTTCTTACAAAGTATTTCATGGCAAATCCACTGAATTGAACTACCACTAAAATAATTTAAATAACGCCAAATGGTATGCCCGGCTGTTGTGACCTCAACTACCAACCTGCAACCCACTCAATTAAAAAATATTTTCTGTAATTTTTTTATCCTCTCTCCTTGAAAATAGTTTGCTTGATCCATATTTCTTGTAATGAGAATGGCAGGCTCGATTGAGCTGCCAATCTCGGCTGAGGATAGATAAAAACCTGGGTTTTTAAATCTCAGCGATCAATGCCTGATCTTCGGATAGGTCTATTTAATATTGCTCTAAATTGAGGATATATCAATGCGTACTTTAGATTTAACCCCTTTATATCGCTCCGCCATCGGTTTTGACCGAGTGGCCAATTTACTAAATGCAGTACACAGTAACGAGCAAAACCAACCGGCTTTCCCGCCGTACGACATAGAATTAACTGGCGAAGACAGCTACCGAATCACCATGGCTGTTGCCGGATTTGAACAATCTGAATTAAATATTCAGCTAGAACAAAATCGACTGACCGTAAATGGTGAAAAATCTGCGGTAAACAGCAAACGCCAATTTCTTCACCAGGGCATTGCCGCACGTAATTTTGAGCGCCGGTTTCAATTGGCAGATCATGTACGCGTCACCGGCGCCAAGCTGGCGAACGGACTACTCCATATCGAACTGCTGAGGGAAATTCCCGAAGCCATGAAGCCACGCGCCATAGAGATATCTGCAGGGGATGTGCCACCGGCAACCCATGATACGCTTTCGCCACAAGTTGCCGATAAATGCGTAGCGTGATTTAAAAGCCTGAATCATCGAAGTGATAAACCAGAGAGCTAAGCATCCTATGCTTGGCTCTCTGATTGTGGCCTCTCGCTTAAGTATGCAGACTACCCACAAAACAAATCTCCCTGTACCCCTATCGCAGCCTTGGCAAAGAGGCGGCACAAGTAACCTAAAGGTCAAATCATTCACAATTGCACCATAAAGCACTAATTAGCCAGTAAAATGGCAAAAGTTTGCAATTGGTAGTGAAGATTAATGACAGATATACTGCAATTCAGACCCCAACGCCTGCCACCTAATGGCGGCGCAGTAGATAAATTTAACCTGCTGAGGAAAGAGCCTTGGAACGCGAATCAATGGAATACGATGTGGTTATTGTCGGTGCTGGCCCCTCCGGCCTGGCGGCAGCCTGCCGACTGCGTCAAATTAATGAAAACCTCTCCGTATGTATTGTAGAGAAAGGCTCAGAGGTTGGTGCGCATATCCTTTCCGGGGCAGTGTTTGAGCCCAGAGCATTAGCAGAACTCTTTCCCGATTGGAAAGCGCGCGGCGCACCGCTCCATACCCCGGTAACCAGCGACGATATTCATGTACTCCGCTCTGCAGAAAAAGCAATGAAAGTGCCCAATGTCTTTGTGCCCACCACAATGCACAACGAGGGCAACTATATTATCAGCCTTGGCAACCTCTGCCGTTGGTTGGCAGAGCAAGCGGAAAATCTCGGAGTTGAAATCTTCCCTGGCTTCGCTGCAAGCGAAATTCTCTATCGTGAAGATGGCGCCGTCAAAGGCATCGCCACTGGCGATATGGGCATCGACGCAGAGGGCAAGCAAAAAGATTCCTATATGCCCGGAATGGAGTTGCACGCCAAATATACTCTGTTTGCCGAAGGTTGCCGAGGCCATCTGGGCAAACAATTGATTGCCCAATTTAGCCTCGATGAAGACCGTGACCCACAGCACTATGGCATTGGTATCAAGGAAATCTGGAAAGTTGCTGATGATAAGCACCAACCGGGGCTTGTTGTACATACGGCGGGCTGGCCTTTAAATGAGACTAACTCTCACGGCGGTGGTTTTCTGTATCACCTGGAAGATAACCAAGTCGTTGTTGGCCTAATTACCGATTTGGCCTACAGCAATCCACATCTTGATCCCTACGAAGAGTTTCAGCGTTACAAACACCACCCGGTGATCAAACAATACTTAGAGAACGGGCAGCGCATTGCCTATGGCGCCCGTGCCCTGCTTAAAGGTGGCCTGCAGTCTTTGCCAAAAATGAGTTTTCCCGGCGGCTTGCTGATCGGCGACAATGCCGGCACTTTGAACTTTGCCAAAATCAAAGGGAATCACACCGCCATGAAGTCCGGCATGCTGGCTGCTGAAACGCTAGCAGAGGCCATCGCCGCTGAACGCGCCAATGACGAATTGAGTGAATACAATACTAAATATCGCTCCAGCTGGGCCTGGAAAGAGCTTCACCAGCAACGCAACTTCGGCCCAGCGCAGCATAAATGGGGCAATATTTTAGGTTCTGCCTATGCGTTTATTGATCTCAGCCTGTTTAAAGGCCGACTCCCCTGGACACTCTCCACCCCCAAGGCTGATCATGCACAACTAAAGCCGGCAGCAGATTGCAAAAAAATTAGCTATCCAAAACCCGATGGCGTTCTGAGCTTCGACAAGCTCTCTTCGGTATTTATTTCCAATACCAACCATGAAGAAGATCAGCCGGTACACCTGAAGCTCAAGGATGATCAAATTCCACTTAACCACAACCTGCCGATCTACGACGAGCCGGCACAGCGCTACTGCCCCGCTGGCGTTTATGAAATCGTTGAAGACACTGCTGGTAAGCGCTTTCAAATCAACGCCCAAAACTGTGTACACTGTAAAACCTGCGACATCAAAGACCCCACCCAAAATATTGTCTGGATAGCACCGGAAGGTGGCGGTGGGCCAAATTACCCGAACATGTAACTGGTAGCAAAAAGGACATAAAGCACCGTGCACGCGGCCACAACAACAAAATCACTTGGTGGCCGTGCGCTTGATTTTCTTCAATAAGCTCGATACCATCGCGCCCATGTCAAAGCGCACTTAAACAGTTGGTTTTTACTACAAACACCCTAAAAAATAAATTACAAGCGCGCATTTCAAGGGAGAAAACCATGTTGGCAATAAAAATTACCAGCCTCTACGCTGGCCTCTATGCTTTTCTCATTCTCATCCTCGCCTTCCGAGTAGTTAAATTTCGCCGCACAAATAAAGTTGGAGTAGGTTTTGGCGGTAGCCGCAGTGGTGAGGTACTTGTGCGTACCCATGCCAATGCGGTGGAATATATACCCATTGCCTTACTATTGATGTTAATTGCCGAAATTAACGGCCTCTCCGCCATGTGGCTACATAGCTTGGGCAGTATTTTTTTTCTGGCACGCATAGCCCACGCCTTTGGCCTAATTGCTAGCAAAGGGGGCTATCACCTAGGCCGCTTCACTGGAACCCTGTTTAGCTGGATCGTTATTATAGTGCTCGCCGTAGTGAATATTACCTACGCAGTATTTTAAATGGAGTTTCTTTAAGGTTTATGTGCATTCGGCAAGCCGCTAATGCCCACATCCGGCCACGCATCAAATAGGCAGGAAACCACCACTAACAAACATGCCCAATGACAAGCCAATCAAACCCCCAATAACGCTCAGCGTTCGACACGGCCCAGCAACATATCCTTGAACAATACAAAGTCTCCCCAAAGTGAGTAAAAGGGATATTGAAATGTGGCCGGCCGATTGTGTTCAAAGAAAAAATGTCCCACCCAAGCACAACCGTAACCTACCACCGGCAGAGCCAGAAGGTAAAGCCATTGGCCTGTAATCAACACGCCAATCGCTATCGCAAAAACTAGCAAAGTGCCTACAAAATGCAGGCGACGGCAGATAAGATTGCGGTGTTGCTGTAAGTAAAATGGGTAAAACTCACTAAAAGAATTGAATTTTCTCTCTGAAGTTAACGCAGGGGGCTGTTGCCGCATCGTATTAATCCTTATGATTTTGAGACACAATAGCATGCATTAGGTGCCCTAACAGGTTCAGCATTTGGGGCTCCATTAGAGCGGTATTTAATGCTACCTTGCCGCAGACAAAAATTCATTACAGGATATTAAAGCATTATGGCAGGCCCTCTGGCACACCTAAAAGTACTTGATCTCAGCCGTATCTTGGCCGGCCCCTGGGCCAGCCAAGTTTTTGCCGATTTCGGCGCAGAAGTCATTAAAGTGGAACGCCCCGGAAGCGGCGATGATACCCGCCACTGGGGCCCTCCCTATCTGGTAGACACCGATGAAGCGGCCTATTACCTCAGCGCCAATCGCGGCAAAAAATCCATCACCATTGATATCACCCAACCTCAGGGGCAACAATTGGTGCGAGCGCTGGCCCAACAATGCGATATAGTGCTAGAAAATTACAAAGTGGGCGGGCTTAAAAAATATGGCCTAGATTACGCGGCGATCAAAGCCATCAACCCCGCTATCATTTACTGCTCGATTACCGGTTTTGGTCAAACTGGCCCCTACGCCAAACGCGCTGGCTACGATGCCATGATACAAGGTATGGGGGGGTTGATGAGCCTCACTGGCGCAGCCGATGGCGAGCCCGGCGGCGGGCCACAAAAGGTAGGTGTGGCGGTTGCCGACCTGATGACCGGCATGTATGCCGTAGCGGCTGTATTGGCCGCCATCGTCCACCGCCAGCAGAGCGGCGAGGGACAATATATTGATTTGGCACTGCTAGATACCCAAGTTGCCTGGCTAGCCAATCAAGGGCAAAACTACCTCACTTCCGGCCAGGTTCCCGAACGCAAAGGAAGTGCACACCCCAATATCGTCCCCTATCAGACGGTACCTGCCAGCGACGGCTTTTTTATGCTAGCCGTAGGCAACGATAACCAATTTCAGCGCTTTTGTGTCATCGCCGGACTTGATGAAATTGCTGCCACACCACAATACGCCAACAATGCGGGCCGAGTAAAAGCGCGGCAAATGTTGATCCCACTGGTTGAAGCTGCCACCCGAAAACAACCGGTTTGCTGGTGGCTGCAACAGCTGGAGAAAGCCCAAATTCCTTGTGGACCCATCAATAATCTACAACAGGTATTTACCGACCCCCAGGTTCAAGCGCGGGAAATGGTGATAGAGCAATCACACCCCACCGCGGGAACCCTGCGCAGCATACGCAACCCAGTACGATTTTCATCGACAGAACTAGAGTATAAGCAAGCACCGCCCCTATTGGGCCAGCACACCCAAGAAGTCTTGTGTTCGATGTTAGGGTACACCGACGAAAAAATTGCCGAGCTAAAAGTAACCGGTGTCGTTTAGCACAATACTCAGCAAAGCGGGCGGCGGCGAAAAACCGGCAGAGGCTGATCGCTGGCGGCCTGGTAGCTTTCGCTAAAGTCCTGTAACGAATCCAAAAGACTGTCTAGCGGTGCCCCGCCCTCAAAGGCAAAAGCATTAAAGCCGCAGCGGCGTAAATAGGTTAATTGGTCTTGCATAAAACGACCGGTCGCCCGCAGCTCACCCTGGTATCCATAGCGTTGGCGCAAAATACTAGCGCTAGTAAAACCCCGGCCATCGGCAAAAGAGCAAAAATGGATGGCAATCAGCGGCAACTCTGCCCCATGATCACCTATTAACTCAGCACTTTCATCGCTATCGAGCCAGACACCAATCTCCTGCTGACGCGATAGCAGCTCCTGACGCAACAGCAGCCACAGTGAAACCGGTAGAATCAGCTTACCTGCCGGAAGTGCCGCAACAGTGGGCAAGGGCTCATCCTCCCCCAGCAACTGCAGCAAATGCCAATCATTGGCAACCACGGCACCGTCGACAATCAATTCTGCAGGATTTTGCGGCTGCGGGCCTGCGGGCGTTTTATGGGAATTAACTGGGCTTGGCATAGACACGCTCCTTAAAAGGTTGTGCGCCGATGCGATGGTAAGTATCGATAAACAACTCATCCGGCAGGCGCCGCTCAACAAAAACATCGAGCAACTTGGCAACAACACCGGGCACTTCCTCACGGGAGAAACTAGGGCCGAGCACTTTAGCGAGGCTGGCCTGCTCGCTGCCACTACCACCGAGTTGCAGCTGATAAAACTCCTCCCCTCTCTTATCGACCCCGAGAATACCAATATGGCCCAGGTGATGATGGCCGCAGGCATTCATACAACCGGAGATATTGAGATCGAGATCACCGAGATCGTAGAGATAATCCAAATCATCAAACTTGCGTTGAATGGCTTCAGCAACCGGAATGGATTTGGCATTCGCCAACGAACAGTAATCCCCGCCGGGGCAGCAGATCATATCCGTAAGGGTGCCGATATTGGGTGTGGCAAAACCGTGCTTGCGGGCATCCTGCCAGAATTCAAACAGCTTTTCCTGCTCCACATCTGCCAGCACAATATTTTGTTCATGGGTCACCCGCGCTTCGCCAAAACTGTAGCGATCGGCAAGTTCTGCAATCGCCTCCAATTGATGGTCCGTTACATCACCCGGTGGCACACCTGTAGGCTTGGTACTAAGCGTAACCGCGCGATAGCCAGCTACCCGGTGAGGAAAGCTGTTGCGAGCCAGCCAGCGGGCAAACGCTTTGCTTTCTCCAGCCTGTTTTTGTAGTAGCGCTTCTGTATGGGTGTTATCGAAGCTGCGATAGTTGCATTGGGAGAAAAAGCCTTTGGCCCAAGCAATAGCATCATCGGTGAGTTTGTCTGCGTTGTTTTTCGATTGCTGCCAAGCCTCTTCCACCCGTTCGGCAAAAGCCTCGGCCCCCATGGCTTTGATTAAAATCTTAATCCGCGCCTTGTACTTGTTATCGCGGCGGCCCAGTTGGTTGTACACCCGCACTATGGCATCTAGGTAAGAAAGTAGATCCTGTTCGGCCAAAAACTCGCGAATAACCACACCAATCACCGGCGTGCGCCCAAGGCCGCCGCCAGCAAATATCTGAAACCCCAATTCCCCTTGAGCATTTTTAACAATCTGTACGCCAATATCATGGGCGCGAATGGCGGCACGATCATTACTTGCACCACACACTGCAATCTTGAATTTGCGCGGCAAAAAAGCAAATTCCGGATGAAAAGTGGACCACTGGCGAATCAACTCGCAATAGGGCCGGGGATCGACCAGCTCATCCTGCGCCACACCGGCAAATTGGTCGGTGGTGGTATTGCGGATACAATTACCGCTAGTCTGTACCGCATGCATTTCAACTTCCGCCAAATCGGCGAGAATATCTGGTACATCCTCTAATTGTGGCCAATTGAGTTGCACATTCTGGCGGGTGGTGAAGTGGGCATAGCCTTTGTCATATTTGCGTGTGATTTCGGCAAGGCGGCGCAACTGCGCGCTGCTTAAAAGACCATAGGGCACCGCGATACGCAACATCGGCGCCAAGCGTTGGATATACAGGCCATTTTGTAACCGCAGCGGCAAAAACTGCTCTTCGTTCAGCGCACCACTGAGATAACGCTTAGTTTGGTCGCGAAACTGTGCCACCCGTTCGCGAATCAGCGTGTGATCTGTTTCATCATATCGGTACATAACAACTTGATTCCGTTACCTTTCCAGTACTAAACAACACGTATTACAAACCGGCTAGAATTTTGAAGGAGAAACAAGATAACAGTCTCCTTATACATAAAGTAGCACTTTTTTTCACTATATTAATAACCAATGGTTATAAACTTAAAGTCTTTTTTGCCATTTGCTAAGCGCCTATCTCTTGCGTCTAAGGCAAGGATTTGGTCTACTGTGCCCAACGGCAGCAATAACAAGTAAAAATAAGCAATACCCAGGGTATAAAGCACCAACCTTCATCAAAAATGAAATACGCAGCTGCAAAATTAGGCCAATAGACCCTGCATTAACCGTGCGTTAAAAAATCAGAGAATAAACATTAGGGAGTTTTTCCATGAACAACCAACAGGCCGTTGTATCAAATGAAAATGAGAGTGAAAATGACAATTTTGTCGATACTATCGCAGTCTTAGCGCTAGTCGTTATTTTTGTTGCCACCTGTGTTTACTGGGTCTCCTCCCAGTAAACCCCAGAATGGGCTCTATTGCCTCAAACCTGCACTTGTTTAGTACATTTAAGCCATAGCATGCAGCACGGCCTTTACTACCAAACTTAATAGCAATACAAACAGCACCGTAAAAATTACACCGGCCGCAATATAGCTTTTAATATTGCCCGCTTTAAAATCCCGCTGGTGATTTTTTCTGTTTTGCACCCCCAACGCCGCAGCCAGCGTACTCTGTAACAGGCGGACAAAAGCAGAGAACTTAGACTTACTTTTTTTCATTAGAAGGTTACTCTATTAGATTTAAATACAAACAAACTTCCACAAGCCTACCAAATTTCATCCCTTAGAACACCTGACAAAAACTAATGCTGTTGCCATTGCAAATAATAGAAAACAAATTTTACCAATACCAAAAGAGAAAACACAGTAAGTAAGTAAAAACCGTACAAAAAAATTCTAGATTCTTCAAATAGCATCCATACTAAGGTCGCCATAGCACCAGAAAGTGGGCAAATTTTAACCTGCCCAACAAACAACCTTCTAGGGATACCGAGTTCCCATGAACAAGCAACTACAATCACTGATTTTTATATTAATCTTTAATATACCGATCTACGCATGGGCAGACAATAATTTATCAATAAAAAATGCTTACCATCATCTAGAAGAAATTTATTTCAGCATGGAATATTCAACTGCAAATAAAAATAAATTTGCTGAAAAAATCTATTCACAAAAGTTAAAAGCTTCCTTGACCAATATCGAACTAGGAAAGTTAGATACTGAAGCTTTAGAGGATTTATTTCAATCCATAAAGCTTATTAATTTTTACAACAATAAAATAAAATATACTGAAGACATGCAAAAATTATTGCAGTATTTAACCCAAAATGACTCAACCAAAAAACACCACTATATCGCTCTGCAAGAAGCTTATATTGCCACTCGGCAATTCGAAGCGGCTAAAAATATGCTTGAAGAGCAAAAAATAGATTATTTACAAACCATACCAAAAATTAACACGGCCAAGAATTTATCATCTTCCGAGCCCACCATTTGGGAAATAAAAGGAGAATCTCTTAGTCAACGTGCTTTTAATATCCCGCAAAAAGGGCCTTTTATTTTAGTTGTATCACACCCTTTATGCGGCTTTAGCAATTCAGTATCGAAGTATATTAACCGCCATAAACCGTTAAACAATATTTTCTCAACATACTCCATTTGGTTATCTCCTCCTGAGGGAAGTTTAAATCTTGAGCACTTCCAGCGTTGGTCACAAACGTATCCAAAATTTTCCATGGGTTTAATGGATAAAACTCCACCACAAGCGGGCTTGGGTTTTAGCCAAACCCCGATATTTTATTTCTTTTTAGATGGGAAAATAACCAGCTCCTTAACCGGTTGGCCACATGATGGAGCGCATGCAGCTTCACTAAAAATCGCCCTAATCGACATCGGTTTACAACCTTACTGATTACTCTCAATAAAAATGGTGCCTCATAGATTAGTGTGCACACCCCTTGCGCACAACACTGGGAGAATTTCCTGTCCAGCGCATGTAGGCGCGGCGAAAATTAGAGGTATCGTTAAAGCCTATCTGATAAGCAATAGAGCAAAGCGGAAGCTGGGTGTTTTTCAAATAATGTGTAGCTTGTTCTGCCCGCACCTGATTTAACAGCCCCTGAAAGGATTGATGCTCTGCTTTTAATCGGCGCCGATAGGTACGCGGGCTGACATTGAGCATCTGAGCGATAACCGGCATTTGTGGATACTGGCCCTCTAATCTATAGAGCAGCCGCAAAGTTTGCTTCGCCATAGACGCTTCTTTTTCAAGGCCTGCCAGCAAACGAGCGCATTCATTTTCATAGAGCGCACGCAAGGCCGGATTAGATAAGGGTAGCGGCGTATTTAACAACGCCCGATCAAAACACAACCTACCCAGCGGGCGATTAAACTGCACCGCTTCACCAAAGATTTTATAGTAAGCCTCAACATAACTGGGTGCTGGATAGGGAACTTCAAGCTGCAAGGCAATATCCTGCAGGTTCAGCAAACCCTGCATGGTATTGCGCATAGCGCCATATAATAGCTCATAGGTAAATTCGATTCGATTGTTTATAGGTACACGAACAATGGTCAGTGTGCAGCGCTCATGGGTAACTTCCAACGCCAATTCCAAATCAGAAGAGAGCAAATGGCAATATTTAAGCAGTAACTGTAGTACCTGGCTCAAATCTGCACAGGTCATAAACGCTTGGCCGAGTACTGCGTGGGCACTGAGGTTTAATTTCAGGCCTAATTTTAGCCCCAGAGCCGGGTCACCGGTCAATTTAAAGGCATTGGCCACTAATTGGGAAAAAACCTGGCTATCAACCCGCGCACCAATACTAGAAAGCGTTGTTTGTGCAAGGTCAGTTCCTGCTAATAATGTTTTGCGCGAAAACCCCAGGCCCTCGACCAAATCGATAAGGATCAATACATAATGGGCGGGGATGGAGGCTTTAAGCATGCCTCCATTTGGCCACAAATAACCATAATTTGGCAACACGCCACCTTGCCGGCAACCAAACCCCAAACCATAGTGGCTTTTCAATTGTAACGGTGAAGGAAGTTCAACCATGAAAATCCAATGGATAGATAAAGCGCCACGCAAAGTGCAACAATTTGCCCATGCAGCCTACCCACAAGAAAATCCAGGGCTGGAGAATTTACTAACCAATGCACAGGTAGATCATGTTGCAGAAATATTCCAAACACCCTTAACGGGAGCCTACAACTGGAATTACAGCATTCAGGATGACCGGATTAAAAAACTTTATGAACTGGGCAAACAGCTCAACTGGAACCCGGAGCTAGATATAGACTGGAACCGCCCCTGGCCCGGTGAGCACCGGCTCACGGAATTAATGAATTTGCAAGAGTATGAACCCTACCTCTCCATGGATGAAGCCACCAAATCTAAATTTTGGTGGCATATGAATGCCTGGAGCCTATCTCAGTTTTTGCATGGGGAACAAGGTGCGCTGCTGGTGGCATCACAGCTGGTTTCTTGCGCACCAACCTACAATGCCAAACTCTACGCTGCCTCCCAAACTTTCGATGAAGCCCGGCACGTGGAAGTATTCAACAAATACCTGCAACAACGCATTGGTTTGAGTTACCCGATCAACACTCACTTAAAAAATATACTGGATAAAATTTTAACCGACGCGCGCTGGGATTTAAAATTTATCGGCATGCAGATCATCATCGAGGGGCTGGCATTATCTGCCTTCAACACCACCCGCGAAACAACCCCAGACCCCGTGCTCAAAGAGATTATTTATTTAGTTACCCGCGATGAGGCCCGCCATGTGACCTTTGGGGTTAATTACCTGGAGGAATTTGTAAAAACCCTCAGCGAACAAGAGCGCGATACGCGCGCGCAATTTGCCTACGAGGCCGCTGTGATCAGCCGCGAGCGGCTAGTGGCAACTGATGTATTTGATTATTTTGGCTGGGACGTTGAAGAAGCCCGCAAAAAAGTACTCGATGGCTTTGTGATGACCCATTTTCGCAATTTGCTGTTCAAACGGGTTATCCCCAACCTAGTGCGCATCGGCTTGATGACCGACAAAATCCGCCCCAAATTTGAGGCCTTAGGGCTGCTCGAATACGAAAACCTCGCCACCGATGGCGATATAGACTGGGCCGCGCTGGAGCGCCCCCTGGATACCACAGAAGGGCAATCCTATGAACAGAAAATGCTGGGAGAGCTTCAGAAACCACAAATAACAACCTAGTGCGATTGGGCCCTATACAATATCCACTTAAGGAGAAATGGGCCGATAGCGCTGGCCGTGCTAAAGCATTTTGTCAATCTGCATGCTGAAACGTTTAGTCCATGTTGGATAGGTTAATAAATCAGGTAAGGTTTTTTTGAAAGTTAGTTATCTGGGTTTGGTAAGCTGCCGAGTGTTTATGGAACCTAGCATTTTGTTCACAAAACTAGCACAGTTTAATTTCTAGCCAGCTTGTAAAAATAGTCATAAAAAAACCTTCTCAGCATCCCCCCTTGCGCCACTCTATTGCGTCTATATAAGTAGGGAGGTTTGCTGCTTCCCCGGTAACCGTGCCTTACTGCACTGTTGCTTCATGTATCATTTAACTCAGGAAACTAGTAATAATGAAAAAGTTAATTGCATCTACTTTAGCCGCTGCTGCCATTGGTTTTACTGGGATTGCCAGTGCGGAGACTTGGTCACCTACAGGGACTGTTAGCCTAGAGAATTTTGGAGGTTTAATCAACGTAAGGCAGACTGTTTCACTTGATTGCAGTCTCTCCGGCAGTGCCGCACTCAATGGCGATTCCGCCCAAGTTAGTAATCTTACGCTTACGGGGAACCTCTTCCTCTGTGGGTTGGTTCGGTTTAACGAACAACCTTATAATCTGGAAGCGACCGGGCCGGGTACTGTTGCACTACAAAATGTCAGGGTAGACGCGCTTAGCGCCAGCTGCTTTGGCGACCTGGAGGGCACCTTTGATCAGGCCACTGGCATCATCACCTTTATGAATGCGAGCATCCCGTCCGATCCTGTGGGAGGCCCTTCCTGCTTTATCAATGGTCGTGTTTCAACCACGGCAGCAGCTTCTTACACCTTCCCCTAATCGAAAAGCTTAAAAGCTAGATTTAAAAGCGCGTACCAGTTTCTGGTGCGCGCCTTTATTGGGCTTAACGCTTTATCCAAATTTCACAACACCTAACCTCTCCGCACTAAAAAACACACTGTTATTTGCCCACCCTGAATAAACCATCCATAGGCCACAAACAACCCGTATCACTTTAAGTGTGCCACTGGCTATACCCATAGCGTTTGAGATTTAGCTAGATGAGATAATTTTTCATATTAAGAGAAACTACAGCGCAATCACGGGCAGCAATTAAAAACCACTGACAACCGGCTCAAGGCAAAGCCCTGAGCCGGGAAATAGCTAAAACTGTTTATACACACTCAAACCGACGATACGCGGCTCCAGGGTAAAAACATTGGTGCTGAGCCCAGTGTCATCACTGTTGGTGAAAAAGTCGGTAATGGGGGCATCGTCAAAGATATTTTTCACATAAAACTGAATATCCAGCGCCGAAGCCGGATGGCTCAAAGTCATGGCGGCATTGAAGTTATCCCAGCCTTCGAGCTTGTCATACTCACTATTGTAAACACGGGCATAACTATCAGACTGACGATAGTAGTCGGCGCGCAGCTTCAGCTCCCAGTCATTGAGTTGGAAGATGTGCTGAATTCCCAGATTCATGGTGAAATTTGGCGAGTTGGGCAGCTCATTGCCACCGAGATCGGCAAAAAAACCACGGCCACCATTAGGTGCATCCTTTAATGGGTTATAATACTCGTCCAACCCAAAAACAAATGCCAAGTCTTTAGCGATGAAATCTCCTGCATATTTACCATCAAAGGTGCCATACCGCTCAGCGCCACCACAGAGCTGCATTATTAGAGGTATTGGTAAGCCTTGTGCTCCAGGTTGAGTAACTTGCGGCGAGTTAAGTATATCTTCAACCACCGAAACCGGCGCAATACAGTTGGAGGGTAACTGTATCCAAGGGCGCATTTGTACCCAGTCTGCATTGCCTTGGGTGCGGTCCATTACGTCAATCGACTTCTCCCCATCGCCTATGCGGGTTCTCAGGTAACCCAGATTCATATCGAGCTGAGTGTTAGGTGCCACCTGCCAGGCAGCCTCCAATTCTAAACCCCATATCTCAGCGTCAAAAGTTTCATTCAAGGAGATACGATCCGTAATCTGCGATACCTGGTAATCCTTGTAGTCATAATAAAAAGCATTGGCGTTCAGAGTTATGGCGCCATCCAGCAGGCTGTTCTTGGTGCCAATTTCAAAGGCGTTGACAAATTCCGGATCAAAGGCGTCTGCGAGTGGCTGGTATTGCACCTTCTCTGGGTCAATATCCATTCGCGGCGGATTGGTGCCACCGGCCTTATAGCCACGGGCGACGGAAAAATAAACCAGGGTTTCATCGGTAAAGGGCGTTTGGGTTTGCCAATCTAACACCAAACGGCCGGTGAACTCACCCCACTCCTGTTTAACCTCGGCACCCTCTGGATGGCCGCGCCAGGAGCGACCACCAGAAGATAGCCCCGAATCAATCTTACCATCAGGATTAGTGACGCTGGGGAAAGAAAATGTCTGTGTCATCAGTAATTGGCTCGGCACAGGAGTAGAATTTTTGCGATCTTTGGTGTAGCGCAGGCCGCCGGTGAGCTTGACGTTATCTGAGAGTTGCCAATAGGTTTCGCCAAACAGTGCCTGAGATCGGGTTTGCACTGGATTGCGGCTGAGGAAATAATTGTGGCCCTCACCATTCACGTCTTCCAGGGAACTGTAGTCTACCCAAAGACATTCGGCAGCATCGATGCTACCATCGCCATTCAGGCCCTCGCAATTGCGCGTTCCTATATGGCCCGTTGTTTCATTAATAGATTTTCTCCTGTTATAAAAATATTCCGATATAAAGCTGAACATATTGTTAAATACGTAATACTCGTCCACAGTTTCAAAATCGAGATAATTAGCGCCCACAAGAAAATTAAAGGGGCCATCAAAATCGGATTGTAGGCGAAACTCTTGGCTCCACTGTTTGCTCTTAGACTTGCTTATATCCACCGCGAGTATGCCATTTGACGGGCCTAGTTGGGGATCGGTATAAAAGCCACCCGGTGCAGGCCCGCCTGTGGGATGCTTTTCAAAAACACCAATCCCTATATTGGACCAAAAGTTGGCAGTGTCATTAAATACTGAGTCAGAGACGTAGCGATTGTAATCCTGGGAGGAATAATAATCATCTTTGGCATGGGTGGTTTGAGAGTAAAATTGCAACTGCTCCCCCAACCCAAAATCAAAATTTAACTGTATCAGATCATTTTCAGCGCGAAATACCGGGTCGTAGCTGGTGGCCAGCTCGTGCAGATCTCGCGACTGCTGGACACTAGCGTAAGGATCAACCCCGCGATCTATAATGAAGGCGGGATTGAAGGTACTCTGATCCAAAAACCCTACGGGTGCAAGCGCGCTTGGATGAAGGACGTAAGCATAGCTCTGAGCATTGGGCGTGCCATAGGCTTCATCGTCATAAATACTACTGGGTAAACAGCCCTGACTGAAGGTCCCTCTCAATCCTTCCGGCACCTCTGTATTACCAATTTTGGCGCGCCCAGGATCACGGGTACACAACTGCTTGCCCGTACGGGAACGCTGATCATCTTCCTTAAAATGCTGCCAAATTAAATTCGCATTGAAGTTATCATTCGGCTGCCACTGCAAAATCATCCTGGTAGAATAAAGGTCGCGGTCATTCACATCATTGCCGGTAAAGGTATTGGTATCAAAACCATCGCGCTGGGTCATGGCACCAGAAAAACGCATGGCAAAGGTTTCCCCCAGGGGCACATTGAGGCTACCGCTGGTGCGCCGGGAGTTATAGTTGCCCACCTCTGCCTTAATGTTTGCGCCAAACTCTGCCTCCGGCATTCTCGGTAACATATCCACCACACCACCAGTGGCGTTGCGGCCAAACAGAGTGCCCTGAGGGCCGCGCAGTACTTCAACCCGCTCCACATCAAAAAATTCTTGCTCAAACAACCGGTT
>JAHZJJ010000002.1 GCA_022600975.1 Gammaproteobacteria bacterium | reverse complement strand
TGCGCCAAACTCTGCCTCCGGCATTCTCGGTAACATATCCACCACACCACCAGTGGCGTTGCGGCCAAACAGAGTGCCCTGAGGGCCGCGCAGTACTTCAACCCGCTCCACATCAAAAAATTCTTGCTCAAACAACCGGTTGCGCAGCAACGGTGCATGGTTAAAGCTCACCGCCACCGCCGGGTCGGAACTGGCCGATATGGCCTTGGTGCCGACACCGCGAATAGAAAAGTTGTAGCTGCTGAAGTTGGATTTGGAAAAGGTGACGTTGGGGATGGCCCGCAGCAGCTCTTCGCCGCGCTCTATTTTTAGATCATCCATTCTGTCTTCAGAAAAAGCCGACACAGCAATGGGCACATCTTGAATGCGCTGCTCTACTTTTTGTGCAGTTACCGTAATCTCTTCTATACCGCCAGTGCTGGGCGCTACTTCAGGCTCCTGGGCCGATGCCCCTGTGGCCAGCGCCAAAGTAGTAATGGCCGCGGCACACAATGCACCCGAGTGCTTAAGGGGTTTGTGCCAGGTTTGCTTATTTAACTGTTGGATCTGTTGTGAAATTATTTTTTTAGGGTAGCAAAAATTGCCTAAGTGAGAAAACATGATTTTACCAACTCCATCTATTGATCGTACTTAGCCACCTAATAGGCATAGAGCCCACTTACCTGTAGACGCAAAAATACACATATAGGGGGGACTAAATTACACTTTTTTTCATTTATTTTTTCGTAAAATAACCTTACAAAAATCCTGATTAAATTGACTTGTTTATTGTTATTGACAAAAACCAGCTAAAGCAAGCCTAAATTTTGACCACAGTGAACTCATCCAGCGCCTCGCATAGTAGCCTCAATAAAATTAAAATCAAGCAGATACACGAGAAGTTATTGTTTTAACCTGTGACATTATGACGATCTGTACCGCTCAGAACGAAATATGCACAGGGTACAGAGGGTTTTTTAAAGTTTATAAGCTGTATTACCTAACTATTTTTAACTTTGTTCTTTTATCTAGCTCAATTAAACAGCAATTTTCATAGCTTCAATAATTGGCGTTATAATCATTCTATTGTATGGCGCGTGCCTATTTATTTTCATTTTCACCATAGGCTGACATATAAACCAATTACCTTTATGCGTAAGCGCACTCTCTCCAGCCCAATGAGTGTCCCTTAATTTTTTATCAATAGTTGCTCACCAGCCACGCCACAAGCTTCTTACACCTACCCTGATGGAAAAGATAAAAGATAGACTTAAAAAGCGCACGCTGTCTTCTGGCAGGATTTTTTGGTTTTTACTAATGCCAAAACTCAAACGGCACTATGACACCTCCGAACTAAAAACACATTTTACTTTTACGCTATGGCAGAGACAAACTCTAGCGGTTTAGACCTACATCTCCCACTGAAAAACCTTATTTATTATCAGTTTCAAGATTACTACAGTTCGCGGTATAAATACCTACAGTATCAAAGGCATCAACAACCACTTCTGTATCATAGCCCAGATCATTGGCTGCTAGCAAAGCGTCGCAGGCCCCATCAAGAAAATCTGTCTCCGAACTCCAGTACATTTGATTAGCAAGTACAAATATATCGAATGCCTTGCGAGTATCCCAGCCGCTGCTAGTAGCAATTAAGAAAAATGCTCGATTAAACACACCACAATTATAATGGGCACCAAGATCTACATTGTAGTCAGAAGCGTGACCAGGAGAACGACCATCCAGAGTCGGATCTTCAAAATAACGCCTCACTTCAGTACCGTAGATATTATCTTTTTGAGTCTCCTCATGCATTATCCAGTTATTGCTGCCGCGCAAATAAAACTCCGCCGACTCTCCAGACATATCTGAAAAAGATTCGTTTATTGCGGCAGTCTGGCTTATTGGATTCGATGTTATTTGAGAATTCTGCTCGCTAAACCCATGGCCAATTTCATGCCCGATTACATCGAGGTTAACCAGTGGATAAACCAAAACTCCACCATCACCAAAGAACGTATAAGTGCCGTCCCAACCGGCGCCAATGACGTCTTCGCCATAATGTACACGCAGTTGCAACTTATGATTCAAGGGCCCTTCCCCGTACCAGTCTTTATACATATTCAAAACAACATTACCAAAAAAGTGCGTGTCGTTTAATGGCGAGTAGGCACCATTAATAGCTTTGTAATTATTGTTAGGGCAGATGAACTGAAAAACTTCACCGCCTTCGTATTTGTGGTTCATATTGATGGTTTCAACATCGCCTGTATCCATTCTGCAATTTTCATCTACTTGCAAAGGCGGGAGGTCAACGCCATAAAAATACTTACCCGTAATCTCATTCCCACCTGGTCCAGTGGCTTCTTTGTATTTGTTGATGCCCTCCCAGTGTTCTAAAACCTCATCATTGAGAGCATCAATAAAATAGAATGGCCGTGAAGGTTGCTTGCTATATTCAACCCAGTTGATCAAGTAAGACAAGTGCGCTTTATTCTGCTTATCAATATAAATGTAAGGTTGATGGCGTGTATTTCTAGCCATCAGTTTGAGTTCCAGAACAGAAAGGGTACTTATAATCGGGTTTTTCTCTGCGCGCAGATCAGCACTTCTGATCATTGCTCTCTCAATTGCGTTTTCGACTTTGATCATGGATTGTACAGAAGGCAATTCAAGGCTCAGTCCGGTCACCACCTCACCGTGTATTTGCTCGCTCAACCCTTGGCTTGAGCGCGTTGCTGCTTGCCCCCAGACCGGGATACCCTGGTACGTTTGCCGCAAGCGAGAAACGGTTTTCCCATTAGCTAACGTGCGTGAGCGCACAACTTCTAAAACTTCTAATGTGGCATCGACATCGCTCATGTCCAAGCTCTGGCCTCTAACCATATCCAAGGTTGCCGGAGCTCGATCCACAGCTTGAGCACTAGCCGCCACTATTAGTAAAAATATGAACTTTAATAACTGATTTTTCATTGGTGCATTCCTTATTTTTTAGAAACATCGCTTTATTTAACTACCCTCACCCAGATAATTCACCTCCACTCGCCAGGGCAAGACAATCTTTAGACTTGAAAGCACCCCCCCCATTAAGCGGGATGCAGATTCACAGATTCCGTATAGGAGCCGAATTGCCTAAGTGAGCCACATGATTTTACCAACTCCATCTATTAATCGTACTTAGCACCTAATGGGCAAAAGGCCCATGTACCTGTAGGCCAAACCTTCATATATAGCGGGAATTAAATTGTATTTATTTTTCGAAAAAACAAGCTTACAACCACCCTGATTAAATTGACTTTTAATTGTTATTGGAAAAAGAATTTAAAATTTTAACACAGAAAATTCATGCAGAAGCTCACGTGGTACCTTTGTTAAAATTAAAAGCAAGTAATCACCGCATTAGTTTGCAATAAAATTATTAGACCAGATAGTCAAGCCATCCATACCAATCAATCTGCCATTGGAAAATAGGTAAGCGTACAAAAATCACTGCTTAATCTGCATTACTACTGCTAGCTACACTGCACAGAACAAAGCAAAAAAACACAAGATACAAAACTGCTTAATGTCATTAAGCTATATTTACTGACTATGATTCACTTCTTTCTTTTCTCACAGTTCAGTTAAACAGTAATTTTACACACCTTCAACAATTGGCATAATAATCATCTTATAGTTACGTGGCATGTGTTTATTTATTTTATATTTTACGATAGGCTAGCGTGAAAATTAATAACAAGAGAATAATCACTGAAAATTGAAGCACTATTTTAATTACAACAATGTAGAGTTTCTTTCCTATGCCTGTAACCAAGCGCCCGTTTTTTGGGCTGAAAACCTTAACAATAAAACAAAACATTCATACAAAGCATAAAAAAATAGTTACCAAGCCACGCAGTTTTATTGGCCTATGATCACAAGCCCCAATAAAAACCTTACTCTGTGGATGCAGCGGTACGAACCCAGGCTGCGTAACTATTTAGTATCACGAATCAACAGGGCCGATGTCGATGATCTGATTCAAGATATTTTTATCCGCGTACAGCTAAGGCAGCAGGAACAAGCCATCAGCAATCCGCGTAGCTATATTTTTGCTGTGGCCCGCAATCTGCTGATTAATCGTTACCGACGCCAACGCATTCTTGGCCGCGTGTTCCACGACGGTTCTGTGCAAGAAATGGAAATTCCAGACCTTATATCGCCCGAGCGAACGGCTATCGGCAAGCAGGAATATTGCCGCGCTCTCAGAGCAATCTTACAGTTGCCGCCGCGGGCACGCACCGCCTTTCAGCTCCACCGATTTGAAGAAATGAGCTACCGCGAAGTTGCCGAACATATGAAAATTTCCCGTGAATCGGTAAAAGAACTGATTCAACGGGCACTGAAGCGGGTCCGGGGGGTAATGAAAGATTAAATTAAAGCTTAAGTGCGCAGATGACTACCGGTTAAACTGCTCCAAATGAGTAAGAGCGCTTAATCTCCACCACTTCAACTTTATAGCCGGTATACCATTTTTCCCGGCCTAGGGTCTGCGCCTTGGTGTGTGCTGTGTCTTTTTTCCACGCTAGAATGCTTTGCATATCCGGCCAATAGGAAATGGCTACCTCACGCCCATCCGCAGACGCATCCACAAATTCCAAGCAACCATAGTGGGTAAAGGCACGCTCACGCATTTGCTTTGCCATGGCCGAATAGTGCTGATCTTGGGTGCCGGGCTTGGCTGTAAAAATCACTGCAAACATAAATTCTATTCCCGATTACTGCAATTTTTTAGTACTGTTTGGTGGTTTATCTTTAATAGAATCTCGGGCTTATGATTGACAATATAAGCCAACAATACTCGCCAAATTGTGGCTGACACACTAACATAACTACGCGGATATCTGAATTGGTGAAGTTGGGTTTGTGTCTCTATCGGTTATGGGAGGCGATAAATGGGCAAGCACTTGCTGCGAAAAGCGGATAGGCATACCCTCCTCCATCTTGCTATTTGGTTGGAATGCCTAACGCTCATCATGGGATTTTTGTTGCTAGCACTGCTGTTACTGGCTTAGTGTTTTTAGATAAAAGAATATTCCAACACTAAGTGATAATTGACTAACTTGGCTTGTTATTTTCTGTGAGAATACCTCCGGCGGCAAGACGTGCAGGATCGAGTAATTGTTGTAAAACCTCTGCATCCAAATCGGTCATCTCCGTTGCAACATCGATAATCGGCCGCCCACTTTGGTAGGCCACTTTGGCAATCTCAGCAGCCTTGGTATAACCAATCACCGGATTCAACGCTGTCACCAAAATCGGATTGCGCGCCAGTACCTCTTCCATATTTTTACCCTTAACCTTAAAGCCGCTAATGGCTTTATCGGCCAATAATTTCGACCCCCGGCCCAACAAACGTATACTTTCCAGCAGGCTGTAAGCGATCACCGGTAACATGACATTGAGCTGAAAGTTGCCGCTCTGCCCGGCAATGGTAATGGTACTGTCATTGCCAATTACCTTGGCCGCGATCATTGCCACTGCTTCGGCAATCACTGGGTTCACCTTGCCTGGCATAATACTGCTGCCGGGTTGCAATGCTGGCAGAGCAATTTCCCCCAGGCCCGCCAGCGGCCCGCTGTTCATCCAGCGCAGATCATTGGCAATTTTCATCAGCGCCGTAGCCAGGGCTTTTAACTGGCCCGATAATTCCACTGCGGTATCTTGGCTGCTAACAGCCGCATACAAATTCTCTGCCGGTTGTACTTCCACACCACAATGAACACTGAGTTTTTTAGCAAAAATCCGCGCGAATTCCGGGTGAGCATTTAACCCACTACCAATGGCCGTGCCACCCTGGGCTAATTGCGACAATCTCCCCTGAGTGCTGGCAATGCGCGCACGGCTACTGGCAATTTGCGCGGCCCAGGCCAACAATTCCTGTTGTAGAGTTATCGGCACTGCATCCATTAAGTGCGTGCGCCCAGTTTTTACGACACCGGCAACCGATGCAGCCTTGTCTTCAATGGACTGCTGCAAATGTGTAAGCGCTGGCAACAAAGTATTTTTTACCGCCAGCAGTGCCGATAAATGAATCGCCGAGGGTATAACATCGTTGCTGCTCTGGCTCATATTGACGTGATCATTAGGCCCCAAGTCAACCGATGCATCTCTGGCCGCAAGGTTGGCAATCACTTCATTAACATTCATATTCGTGCTGGTGCCAGAGCCGGTTTGAAATACGTCGAGGGGAAACTGACTGGCGTATTCTTTGTCAGTCAGCGCATCGCAGGCGTTTACAATGGCCTTGGCTGCAGACATATCCAGCAACCCCAGTTCACCATTAGCCTCGGCAGCGGCGCGCTTAATGGCAACTACGGCGCGTAAAAATTCATTTGGCAATAAATAGCCACTGAGTGGGAAGTTCTCTACCGCGCGCTGGGTTTGTGCGCCATAGAGGGCATCCACAGGGACGTTTACCGGCCCCATACTGTCGGTTTGCAAGCGAAATTTTTGGCCATCTTTGCTAGGCTTAGCGCCTACTGGCAACTTTTTCTTGTTAGACATAACCACACCATCCCCTAATTTTCAGATAAAAGTCATTTAACTTAAGCAAACCTTGGTAGGGCGTTATGCAATAACAAGTTGATACTGTTGCTAAAAACTATACCACAGGCCATTTTCTCAAGCCGTGTATAGTTTAGTACCCTAACCCCCAAATATACTTCCTGAAACGCGGGAATCTTTGTTTATATAATCCTAAAAACCGCAGCTAAATCACGTAAGTCTGCACAGGTTCTTGATGCATCTAGCAAATTTTAAAACGTTCTCAGCACCAATAAACTGACCACGAATTTTTAAAATTCTTCATGCACACCAATCACTTACACAACTTTTGCGCGCTCAACTGCGGTTTCTAGGATAGTGGCTTACAACAAAAAGCGGTGTGAAAACTAATAATTTACTGCCTCTTGGGGTTCAGGCTCCTAGGGATTTGGGGAATAGGTGATGATGCTAGCTTTTGCGATAGCCCATGGTTACCAATGGGTTATCGCAAAAATTTATGGCGCCAACTGCTTCGCCATGCTTAGTAAAACCCCATATCTTGTGACATGGGGTCATCGTATTACTTGCAGTGTGAAGGAATGCTCATGCAGGTAAAATTTACGAGCGACTGAATATTGGAGGGCCCTGGTGCAGGAAACTGGGTATTGTTATCGAAGCGAGAAGCACCTTGAATATCGAGCGTCGGATCAACATAGCCCCAGCTACTAACCGCAATCACATTATTACTGGCGTTATTTGTCGGAACAGGGTTATCGCCAGTGCGCTCAGGGCTAATGCCAAAATTAGCCAGCCAAGGGCCACCACTGGAGCCGCCGGTTTGATCGGTACCGATAACAACTTGGTTTATATCCATCTGAGTCCCAAGGGAATCGGTACGAATCATCTTCTCACAATTATCCAAAGAGCAGGGATAACCAAGCGAAGTGACCTGAGTGCGCGTTTCACCGCTTAAATTTACATAATTAAAGTCCTTACTTTTCACGCCATACTTGCCACCCACCACGTTTTTCACGTATTTGCCAGCATCATTGGGGTCCACTACACCAATCGCCAAATCATTTTCACAGACAATTCCCGGAGCTTGTGGATCACAGACATCCGTGCCGGTCCCATACGAACTGGCATAGACCCATTGGCTTACATTAAACCTGCCAAAAGGCGTGATCTCGCCGTGGCGTGCAGGTTCGAACCAGACACTTAGCGGAACACGGCTTGTGCCAAATTCTACTAAGCAGTGTGCGGCAGTCACAATTAAGCCTTTATCGATCACCGAAGCACTGCAAACATAAAGCCCATCATCCCATTCTGCCCACAGCTGCCCTGTGGAGGCAAAAGGCTGTTGCTGCATCACCATTAACCCTTCATTTTTGGGAGCGGCACGCTTAGTGGTATAAGGGTACCTTTCAGACGCGTCAGACCCGTAGGCAGAGGGTGAAACTGCACTTTTATCTAAGCCCAACTGGCGACGCAACTCGGCCGGCAACTGGTGCGCTTCAAGTAGCGGCATCCGGCTTTTAGCATTGGCGCGCTGTGCATTAGTGACCTTGGTTTTTAGCTTAGAAGGCACGATTGCTTTGCTCACTGTAAAGCGGGAGTCTGTGATGGTAAAAGGGGCGTCCGCAAAGCTGACGGAACTGGAAAGCACTGTTGCAGCTGTGAGAGCTAATACGCTGTGAAAACAAAACTTATTAAGGATCGACATAATCAAATTTCCTATTTTTATCTGGTTGAATATCTCGCCTTACGGGATGAATACCTCGCCCATTAGGATCAGTGCCTCGCCCGCTCAAAAATGTTAGCAAACTCTAGCAAATAGATAGCTACAGTTTTATTTTTTACAGGCTCAAAGGCACTTGATACAAGGTGCATTTTTAGAGTAGAAATGTCAATATAAAACTGAAGAATCTAAATTTTAGAACATGGATCAAACGATCCACACATAAAACTATATGCTTCTCAAAACTCGAAAAGTTGCACGATATTGTCATCGGCCTACTGATCAACAAAGTGGAATTTGGGATAGATATTTATCCCAAATTTCGGTGCAGCTTAAACTGGCTAAAAATTCCTCTCTACAGCAGAGCCCACTTTAAGCTGCCAAACACATATTGCTAAACTACTTAATCAATACTCATATTCGTAGTCCATTAACTCTTTGCGCAGCCGCATCTCCTCCAATTTATCCTCTATCTTTCGTCGTGTACTTCCTGGTGTTTCAGGGGTAAAAAACAAATTTGAAAGCGAGGACTGCTTGCTAACTTCAAACTCAGTATCACTTTCGCCACGGTTGCCGCTCATACGAACCTCCAGACTGTCGATTTACGGTTATATAGTTTGCTGTTTACCTGTGCCCCGTCTCAGGTTAACCTTTTCTAACAACCCCAGACAGGCAAGAAAAAAAATAGATAACCTCCATTGCAAAATCTGCGACAAGCAGCTTTTTAAACAAACTGCTCAGAATTGTAGATACAAAATTATCGGTCATTTATGACAAATTTATAATTATTTCGTTAAATAAAAATGACAAGGTCAAAAAGCATAAATATTAAGAAGCAATATCCAGTCAGGCTTATACAAGATGCAGATAAACCTGACTTTCTTGACACTCTATATAAGCTTAAATACTAAGTCATCAGCTATTTAAAACAGCTGTGGCTTCTTTATGGACTTCATCACGCAGTTCACGACGTAATATTTTACCAACATTACTTTTCGGCAGCTCATCGCGAAACTCAACCTGCTTGGGAACCTTATAAGCCGTCATATTCTTGCGGCAATGCGCAATCACTTCTTCTTCCGTCAGAGACGCATCGGCCTTCACCACAAATAATTTAAGCAGCTCCCCGCTCTTTTTATCGGGAATCCCAACGGCTGCGGATTCCATCACTTTTTCATGGGTGCTCACCACGTCTTCAATCTCATTTGGATAAACATTAAAGCCGGAGATGATCAGCATATCTTTTTTGCGATCGACAATCTTAATATATCCATCGTCCTGAATAACGGCTATATCACCGGTTTTTAACCAGCCTTCCGCATTAATGGTCTCCGCAGTGGTATCTGGGCGCTGCCAGTAGCCCTGCATCACCTGGGGGCCGCGCACCATCAGCTCGCCGGGGCTTTCATTAGGTAGCTCCTGGCCATTTTCATCCACCACCTTAACTTCTGTTTGTACTACTGGAATCCCTACCGTACCCAGTTGAATTGCTTCTGCCGGATTGAATGAGACTACCGGTGAAGTTTCCGTCAGCCCATAACCTTCTGTCACTGGGCACCCTGTCACTTTTTCCCAACGCAATGCGGTATCACGCGTAAGCGCCATACCACCAGATGAAGTACAACGCAATTTGCTAAAATTCAGCTCGGCAAATTCTGGATTATTCATCAGCGCATTAAACAGTGTATTAAGCCCCACAAAGCCGCTAAATGGTTGGCCTTTCAAAGCTTTAATAAATGCTGGAATATCGCGTGGATTGGGAATCAATAAAGAATGGTTGCCGGTTGCAAACAGACACATACCATGCAAGATGAACGCATAGATGTGATACAGTGGGAGCGGTGCGATGTAAAATTCCTTGCCTTCCTCTATGAGACCTTTAAGCGCCTCACGCACCTGCTCCATATTGGCCACCAAATTGCGATGGGTGAGCACAGCGCCCTTGGACACTCCAGTTGTACCCCCGGTATACTGCAAGACCGCAATGTCCTCCGGGTTACAATCAACCTTTGTTAGAGTCCGCGTGCTTCCCATGGCCATAACATTGCGAAAACTTACCTGTTTGCTAAAGCTGAACTTCGGAATCATTTTCTTAACGTATTTGGCAACCCCATTAATCAGCAGCCGTTTCAACGGACTATGCAAGTCCGCTATTTCAGTGACAATAACCTGTTCAACCTCTGTTTCTGGCACCACAGCAGAGGCGGTATCGGCAATATTGGCTAGCACCACCAGCACCTTAGCAGCGCAATCATTCAGCTGATGTTTCAATTCCCGTGCCGTGTACAGCGGGTTGACATTAACCACCACCAGACCGGCCCGCAAGGCACCAAATACAGCTACTGGGTGCTGCAAAAGGTTTGGTAACTGTATCGCTATACGATCACCGGGGTTTAAGTTGGTATGATTCTGCAGGTAAGAAGCAAAGTTGGCACTCAGCTTATCGACATCACCAAGCGTCAGCGTATCCCCAAGGCAAGTAAACGCTGGCCGATCACTGAATTTTGAAACGGCGCTTGCTAAAACATCAGGGATACAACGATCAATATCCAAAGCTTTTCTCCCAAAAATATTGTTGTTCTCTTTAGTGGGCAACCGGGCTCAAGAGCTGAATGCTCAACCTTTCAATAAAAATCATCGTATAGAGGAATAACTTCACTCGCTATAACAATCGTCAGGCTATTTATTGCTAAATAGCTAGCTATAGCTGTGTGACTATGACCAAATCAAAAGATAGGGTCGGCAGCCACGCCAAATGTACCTGAGTGGATAGAAGTATACAAGTTATCCGTAGCAACTCGGCAAATGTCGCCACTCAGATACAATTACTGCTGGTCACCGCCCACCAAAACATGGCTTGGTGGCCACCATTAAAAAGCGAAGTGGTCCGCTTCCAGGCTCATCAAATTATCCGCCCCTGTTAACAAAGCGGCAGCATGGGTTTCAGTGCGAGGCAGAATGCGTTCATAGTAGAACCGGGCTGTCGTCAGCTTAGCGCGATAAAAATTCTCTTCCTCATTGCCGCCAGACGCCAATTTCTCATTGGCCACCTTGGCTGCCAACGCCCACAAGTAAGCCTGTACGACATAACCTGAATACATCAGATAATCCACTGATGCAGCGCCCACTTCATCTGGGTTTTTCATTGCCTTAGCACCCACCTGCATGGTGAGATCACCCCATTGTTGATTGAGCTTTTGTAACTTGTCAATATAGGGCGCTAGCGCAGTATTATCACTCTGTGCCTGACAAAACTTATGGATTACTTTAGTAAACTTGCGCAATAGCTCACCCTGACTCATCAGTACCTTACGGCCCAGCAGGTCCAGCGCCTGAATGCCGGTGGTGCCTTCATAAATCATCGCGATGCGCGCGTCACGTACGTTCTGCTCCAGGCCCCATTCAGCAATATAACCGTGGCCACCGAAGCATTGCAGGCCGAGGTTGGCAGATTCAAAGCCCGTTTCGGTTAAAAATGCCTTGGCGATCGGGGTGAGGAAGCTCAGCATATCATCGGCTTGCTGACGCTCGTCTTCACTTCCTTTGTGCAAAAGGTCTACCTGCTGCGCGCACAGCGTGACTAACATGCGGCCGCCTTCTGCAAACGCTTTTTGTGTCAACAGCATACGCCGCACATCAGGGTGTACGATAATCGGATCCGCCGCACCTTCAGGGTTTTTAGCGCCACTCAGAGAGCGCATTTGCAAGCGATCTTTGGCGTAGGCGAGAGATTTCTGAAAGCCTATTTCAGCGTGAGCAATACCCTGCAATGCAGTGCCAAGGCGGGCGGTATTCATAAAGGTGAACATACAGTTCAAACCTTTATTTGGCTCACCAATTAAATAACCTTTGGCATTATCAAAGTTTAATACCGCCGTAGAGTTACCGTGAATACCCATCTTGTGTTCCAACGAACCACAATTAACACCGTTGCGTTCGCCAATACTGCCGTCTTCTTGCGGCACAAATTTAGGAACGATAAAAAGGGAAATACCTTTGGTACCTATAGGTGCATCGGGCAGGCGGGCAAGAACGATATGGATGATATTTTCAGTGAGATCGTGCTCACCAGAAGAAATGAAGATCTTGGTGCCATTCAAAGAGTAGGAACCATCCGCATTAGGCTCAGCTCGGGTACGTAAAATACCCAGATCGGTGCCGCAATGTGGCTCTGTCAGGCACATAGTGCCGGTCCAGCTGCCCTCGACCAGCTTGGTCAGGTAGGTTTCTTTCTGGGCGTTGCTGCCATGAGCTTCGAGAGTATTCATAGCACCGTGAGACAAACCCGGATACATGCCCCAAGACCAGTTAGCAGTACCCACCATTTCGCTCAATACACTGGCTAACGACGGCGGCAAACCTTGGCCACCATAGGCAACATCGTGAGCAAGTGAAGGCCAGCCCGCCTCTACAAATTGTTGGTAGGCCTGTTTAAATCCTTCCGGAGTGGTGACTTCACCGTCATTCCAGCTACAGCCTTGCTGGTCACCAACTTGGTTCAATGGCACCAGCACATTATCACAAAATTTGGCACCCTCTTCTAAAATTGCATCCACCACATCCGGAGTTACCTCCTCGTAACCCAGCGCAGCGTAGTGTTGATTCATATTCAACAATTCGTCCACGGTGAAGCGAACATCCCGCAGTGGGATTTTAATCTCTGTCATTCTGTCACCCTCATCTCTCTATAGATTCAACTCCGGCCCCTCACTAGAATTGGTCAATCTGCTGCATGACCAAGCTTAATCTTTTATTCATAATAGGGAATGTTAAACCTTTTCCTTATGGTAAAAACCACCGAATATGCTAACAAATAACGGCGGCAGCACAGGAGGCTAGTTGTCGCAGTTGTTTATTGATGCATTGTCAACTAGTTAATAAAAGGGTGATTATGGCCTGCTGTAAGACACTTAAATGACACCTATGGCCTTAATTGTTGCTCTTGACCAACTCCATGATGCTAGCTAATTAGTCTTTTTCAAAAGCTTAACGTTTTATCATTGAGCAGTAGCGCTTCTCGAATCAACTTAAATTTAACCTATGCCAAGCAAAACAGCTTTACTACCCATTGCGGGCCTATAAGCCATTTGACAACCCTATTTTTGTAGCAACTGCTCCAACGGCAGCTCGGTGCTATAGCGCACCTGCTTGAGGGAAAAACTGCTTTTAATATGGCCTATGCCCATAAATTTTGTTAATTTTTGATCTAAAAATTCCTGGTAGGCATACAAATCAGGCACCACCACCCGCAATAAATAATCAAACTCTCCGGTCATCAAATAACATTCCATAATTTCCGGCCAGTTGCTTATAGTAGCTTCAAAAGCTTGCAGCTCTTTTTTAACCTGGTGGCTGAGCGTCACCTGAATAAAGACACTCACAGGCAATCCCACCCGATTTGGTTCCAGTAGGGTAACAGCACCTTTGATCAGCCCCTGCTCATAGAGGTTTTTAACCCGCCGTGAACAGGGTGAAGCCGATAGACAGACCTTTTCTGCCAGTTCAATATTAGAAATAGTGGCATCCCGCTGGAGAGCTTCTAGGATCTTTTTATCAATGGCATCCAGTAAATAAGCCATAACCACCTCATTTAATCACCCGTTTCATGACTCTGTACCTGAAAGGTTTTACCTGTAGATCCGCCACAAAGCGCTATAGCTGTTCACTCAATCTTGTAAATTGGGGCGCAACCAGCGCTCTAGCTCCTGTTCACTCGTCCCTTTGCGTCGGGCCAGCTGCTGCAGCTGATCGCGGCCGATCTTACCGACATTGAAATATTTTGCCTCAGGGTGCGCAAAGTACCAACCACTTACCGCCGCTGCGGGAAGCATGGCAAAATTTTCCGTCAGTGTAACCCCGGCATTTTGCTCTGGCTGCAGCAGCTTGAATAAGGTTGCTTTCTCACTATGATCCGGACAGGCAGGATAGCCCGGTGCAGGGCGAATACCAACGTAAGCCTCATTGATCAATTCTTTATTGCTCAGAGCTTCGCCGGCAGCGTAACCCCAATAGGTTCTTCGCACCTGCCGGTGTAGGGTTTCAGCAAAAGATTCCGCCAGGCGATCCGCCAACGCTTTTACCATGATGCCATGGTAATCATCGTGCTCGGCTGCAAATTGCTGCACTAGGTCCTCAGCGCCAATCCCCGTGGTAAGTGCAAAACCGCCCACATAATCTGCCACCGCCGATTGTTGCGGCGCAATAAAGTCTGCCAACGAACGGCAGTAACCATCACCTCCGCGCTTTTGTACTTGCTGGCGCAATTGGTGCAGCCGCGCCAGCTCCTCGTTACGCTGCTCGTCTTTGTAGACAACAATATCATCGCCATCACTATTGGCGGGCCAGAGCCCAAATACTGCCCGCGCACGCAACAGCTTTTGCTCAATCAGCTTCTGCAGCAATTGCTGGGCATGATTGAACAGCTCGGTAGCCGCAGCGCCCACCACTTTATCGTTGAGAATGGCCGGATATTTTCCGGCGAGATCCCAGGAGATAAAAAACGGCGTCCAATCGATGGTATCGAGCAGTTTCTCCAGAGGGAAATCATCGATCACCGTCACCCCTAAGCGTTTCGGCTTAACCGAGCGCTGGGCCTGCCAGTCAAACTTTGGAGCTGCAGCGAGCGCTTCGGTGTAGCTTAACCGCTTGTCATTGGATTTACGCCGTGCTGTGCGTTGCCGAACTTTTTCATACTCAGTGCGGGTATTGTCGATAAACTGCGGCCGCAAAGTATCCGACAACAAACTCCTGGCAACTTTGACTGCACGTGAAGCATCGGCGACATAAACCACCTGATTACGCTCATATTGCGGGTCAATTTTTACCGCAGTATGGGCCTTAGAGGTGGTGGCACCGCCAATCAATAGCGGTAGATCATAATTTAGTCGTTGCATTTCTGCAGCGACATGCACCATTTCATCGAGCGAGGGGGTAATCAGCCCGGACAGACCAATCAAATCACACTGCTTTGCTTTCGCCTCACGCAAAATCGTATCGCAGGGCACCATAACCCCCAGGTCTACTATCTCAAAATTATTACAGGCCAACACCACACTGACAATATTCTTGCCGATATCGTGCACATCGCCTTTTACCGTGGCCATCAGAATACGCCCATTGGATGTGTTGTCGGCCGTTTTTTCCGCTTCGATATAGGGCTGTAAATGGGCCACAGCCTGCTTCATCACCCGCGCCGATTTAACCACCTGGGGCAGAAACATTTTTCCGGCACCGAACAAATCACCGACCACATTCATACCGTCCATTAACGGCCCTTCAATCACCTCTAGAGGGCGTGTTGCCGCTAGGCGCGCCTCTTCTGTATCTTCGACAATAAAATTGTTGATACCCTTTACTAAAGCGTGAGCCAGACGCTTGCCAACCGGCCACTGGCGCCAAGCCAAATCCTCTTTGCGTTCAGCGGTACTATTATCTCCGCGATATTGCTCGGCAATTTCCAGCAATGCCTCAGTGGCCTCGGGGCTATGATTTAAAATAACTGCTTCAACGGCCTGGCGCAGCTTTGCGGGCAACGCATCGTACACCGCCAGCTGCCCGGCATTGACGATGCCCATGTTCATCCCCGCCTTGATGGCATGGTACAAAAATACCGAGTGAATGGCCTCACGGACCGGAGTATTACCGCGGAAAGAAAAAGAAACATTGGAGACACCACCGGAAACTTGGGCACCCGGTAGATGCGTGTGAATCCACTTTGCGGCTTCAATAAAATCTACCGCGTAGTTGTTATGCTCTTCGATACCGGTGGCAACCGCAAAAATATTCGCATCGAAAATAATTTCCTGAGGGCTAAACCCCACTTTATCCACTAGCACATCATAGCTGCGCTTACAGATTGCCGTTTTGCGCGCGAGACTATCGGCCTGACCCTGCTCATCGAAAGCCATAACCACCACAGCGGCACCATAATTCTGGCACAATCGAGCCTTCTGAATAAAATCCTCTTCGCCCTCCTTAAGGCTAATGGAGTTGACCACCGCCTTGCCCTGCACACACTGTAGACCGGCTTCAATCACCTCCCATTTGGAGGAATCAACCATAAACGGCACCCGGGCAATATCTGGCTCAGTAGCTGCCAGATTGAGAATCCGGCGCATTGCCGCCACCGAATCGAGCATCGCCTCATCCAAATTGAAATCGATGATCTGTGCCCCATCCTCTACCTGCTGCGCCGCCACATGCAAAGCCGTCTCGTAATCTTCCTCCAAAATCAAGCGCTTAAAGCGCGCGGAGCCGGTGACATTACAACGCTCACCAATATTGACAAAGAGGGAATCCTTATCGATCACAAAAGGTTCCAGGCCCGCGAGCCGCAACGCTGGTTTAAGCTTTACCGGCTTGCGCGGTGGAATCTGAGACACCGCCTCGGCAATAGCCGCAATATGCTCCGGGGTAGTGCCACAACAGCCGCCGAGAATATTGACAAACCCACTGCGCGCAAATTCAGCGACAATCCGGGCAGTCTCCTCAGGCGTCTGGTCATAATCACCAAATTCATTCGGCAAACCAGCATTGGGGTGTGCCGACACTCGCTCGGAACAAACGCTTGACAGCGCCTCAACATAAGGGCGCAACTCAGCGGCCCCCAGAGCACAATTAAGACCGACGCTGAGCGGCTTAGCATGGGCAACGGAATAATAAAAAGCTTCCGTGGTCTGGCCGGAAAGCGTGCGCCCGGAGGCATCGGTAATAGTGCCGGAAATCATAATCGGCAAGCTTAGCTGGCACTGCTCAAATACAGTTTTTAACGCCGTAATGGCCGCCTTGGCATTGAGGGTATCGAAGACGGTTTCGATCAGAATCAAATCACAACCGCCATCCATCAGGCCATTGGCCGCTTCAATATAATTTTCTACTAGCGTATTAAATGTAACATTGCGCGCACCGGGGTCATTGACGTCGGGAGAGATGCTGCAAGTGCGTGACGTCGGCCCCAGCACACCGGCAACAAAACGCGGTTTTGCCGCAGTGGCGATGGTGTCCGCCGCGCGCCGCGCAATCTGCGCCGCGGCACGATTCAACTCCTCAACAATAGATTCCAACCCATAATCCGACTGGGAGAGCCTTGTAGCATTGAAGGTATTGGTTTCAATAATGTCCGCACCCGCCTCGAGGTACTGACTGTGAATCTGCTCGATTAGCGCCGGTTTTGTCAGTGCCAGTAGATCATTATTCCCTTTGAGATCTTGTGGATGCCCTGCAAAGCGGCTACCGCGGTAATCCTCTTCGGAAAGTTTTTGCCGTTGAATCATTGTACCTGTGGCGCCGTCCAGAATCAGAATACGCTGATTCAGGGTTGAATAAAGCTGTTCGAGACGTTGCTCACGAGGCTGATGAAGCATCAAAATGTCCTTTGTGATCTACTGTGGCTAAGCACCGCCAAATTACCACAAGGTCATTTGGTATAGCGAGTGTTCAAGTTTGGTAGCTACTAGGAGCCCATGATACGACAGGAAGCATCCCCAAAAAACTGTTGGCCACAATCTGCCTCCACCTTGTTCCCAATCTCTTATCGTAAAAGGGGTTATGGCCTGAAGAAAGGATTCAGGCCAATCGCAAACCAAACAGCAAGAATCGGGATGAGGTTAATAGGACTCACGGTTAAACTGTCATTAGTGGAGGCAAATCTAAACTTTAAATGCCATCTGAGCCTAAAAGCAGCTGGTGTAGACTGTCGCAAGTGAGAGGAGTAGCAAATGACTGATCAGCAAAACTTGAATTATCAACGTATAGGGGCGGCTATTGGCTATATCAAAGATCATTTTCAGGAGCAACCCACGCTCAGTGAAATCGCCTCCGCAATCGGTCTCAGCCAATTTCATTTTCAGCGGCTATTCATCGCATGGGCGGGGGTTAGCCCGAAAAAATTTATCCAATACTTGAGCATCGAATACGCTAAAAAGCGATTGCATAACCAACACTCTAATCTGCTGGATGTTGCCTATGAGACCGGCTTATCCGGCCCTAGCCGCTTACACGATTTATTTATTGGCATTGAGGGCATGACACCAGGAGAATTCAAAAATGGCGGCGAGAAACTTTCCATTAACTATGGTTTTGCCCCAAGCCCTTTTGGTCAAATCATGGTAGCCTCTACTGCAAAAGGAATCTGCCACCTGTCTTTTGTTGAAGCCGAAGCTCAGCCACTTTCCAGGCTAAAATGGCAACTCCCCAATGCCAGCTACCATCAGAGCGCTGATAAATTTCAACGCGATGCTTTAGCTATCTTTAACCATAATTGGGAACAACTACCACAATTAAAACTTCACCTCCAAGGGACTGCTTTTCAGTTAAAAGTGTGGCAGGCCCTGCTCTCTATCCCTATGGGAAACTTAAGCAGCTATGGCGATATCGCTCAAAAGATTGGCCACCCAAAAGCCTCAAGGGCCGTCGGTACTGCAATTGGCAGCAACCCGGTAGCATTGCTTATTCCTTGCCACCGAGTTATACGGTCCTGCGGAAAACTGGGTGGCTACCACTGGGGTGAAACGCGAAAATCCGCCATGCTCGGTTGGGAAGCTTCCAAAATAGCTGCATCCACTTAACCAACCTAGGGGTTGTTAGCCTACCGGAGAGGCTAATATCAGCGGGCTAAATCATGCAACATTGCTTGACTCAAATAAAATTGACTCCGACAAACGCGGAAGGATACATGGTTAACCCTATTTCAGCCTATGCCAAGCTTAAACGCTCCCATGCCTGGCCCTATCTCTGTCTGCTGATGACTATGATCATGTTCGGAAGCGCTTCCGCGAGTTCAAAATTCGTCCTTAATGAAATGCCTTTTGAGGTGGCCGCAGCATTAAGGCTTGGCGGTGGTGGAGTACTTTTAATTGCACTGACACTGGTACTGCGAACGCACTCCAAACCCATTGGCTCAAAGGCAGCGGTCAACGCAATGCTGGCGGGCTTAATCGGGGTATTTGTGTACAATTTGGTTGTTTTCTGGGGGATTTCGTTGGCGCCCTCTATTGACGGCGGCGTTATTCCGCCAGCGCTAAGTCCAATCATTACCGCTTTTATTTTGCTGATGCTTGGGCGCGAACAAGCATCACTGGTAAGGATTTTTGGCCTTTTTCTGGGACTGACCGGTGCCTCCGTATTTTTGTTTGGCGCAAATGCGGATAGCACCATAACCACAAGAATTCTAGGGGATCAATTTTTGGTGCTTGGAGCCTGTAGCTGGGCGCTATATACCGTTATTCTGAAAGGTATCCTAGCCAAGGGAAATATCGACTTTTTGCGCGTAACCAGCTGGGCCACCGCCAGTGGCGCCACGGCATTAATTGTGCTGGCGACGCCGCATTTTAATAAAGTTGAATGGGCATCTGTTTCTTGGCTCACCTGGAGTAATCTCATCTACCTGATGATCGGCCCAACAACGGCTGCCTCTCTGCTGTATAACTATGCCCTGCAACACGTTGGGGCCTCAACTGCAACCGCGATGCTCTTCACAGTACCCTTTTTCGGCTATTTTTTCTCGACCTTCTTTTTGAATGAATCGCTCAACAATTTACAGTTAGCGGGATCGGTACTTTTGTTAACCGGCTCATATATCGCAGTAATTTTGGCACGAAGGCCGGCGGCACAAACACAATAAGTTTCAATTAAAAATGGATCTATTTAGACAATCAATAGCACGGCCAGTCAATTTATTAGCCCATAATGGGGAGGCCAAATATTATGGGATCTTAATTCCGCTGGCCGAGGCCGATCACTACTTTAATCACTTATTAACCATAATAGATTGGAAAAATGATCAAGTCATCATTCGTGGAAAGCAAATACTTACCAAACGAAAAGTAGCTTGGTACGCCGACGCGCCATTCAAATACACCTACTCAGGAACCACCAAACAGGCAAGCCCATGGATGAAAAAGCTGTACCAATTAAAAACCATTGTAGAAAAGAAAACTGGGGAACAGTTCAATTCATGCCTGCTGAACCTCTACCACAATGGTGAAGAGGCCATGGCTTGGCATAGCGACGGTGAAAAGGATTTAAAAAAGCACGGTGCCATCGCCTCTTTGAGTTTGGGCGCCGAACGAAAGTTTTCATTCAAACACAAAGCGAGCAAAAAAAAGGTGTCATTGCTACTTGAACATGGCAGCTTGCTTGTGATGCGCGGCACAACGCAAGACTATTGGCAGCACTGCCTGCCGCCCATGAAACGTATCACCAAGCCGAGAATCAATTTAACTTTCCGCAGTATTGTTTAATACACTCATAAAACCTCCACCAAACTGCCAAGACTGGCTATAATTCACGCCCTCAAACCGTCTAGCGAAGCTAAAATGACCATCCACCGCGTTAACACCAGTGAATACGACGCTCAATTAGAGCAGAAAGTTGCGCGCATACGCCAGGCATTCGCCAACTATACCCACTTAACCCCAGAAGTCCTGCCATCACCACCGATTCACTATCGCTTGCGGGCGGAGTTCAAAATTTGGCGACAGCAAGATCGCGCAGACTATGCCATGTATCATCCGGGGGAGTATAAAAAATCCTTTATCATCAAAGAGTTCACAGTGGGCTCTGAGCCCATTAATCAATTGATGCCCAAATTACTGCAGGCAATCAATGCCAACGCGCTATTGAGAAGCCGACTCTTTAGTGTTGAATTTCTTACCACCCTAAGTGGCGATGCACTGATTACCTTGATCTATCACAAAAAACTCGACGAGTATTGGCAAACCGCAGCGCGCGCCCTGCAAGCACAGTTGAAAGTATCGATTCTCGGCCGCTCACGCAGGCAAAAACTGGTATTAGACAAAGATTACGTAATAGAAAAATTAGATATTAACGGCAAGCGTTATCAATACAAGCAAATAGAAGGCAGCTTCACCCAACCCAATGGCGAGATTTGCCGAGCGATGATCTGCTGGGCCAAATCCACCTGCAGCGCGCAAAGTGGAGATTTATTGGAGCTCTACTGTGGCAACGGCAATTTTACCATTCCCCTGTGTGAACACTTTGAGCGAGTATTGGCCACAGAAATTTCCAAAGTTTCCGTAGCCGCAGCAAGAGAAAATATTCTAGCAAATGGCATAAGCAACCTCACCCTGGTGCGTATGTCCAGCGAAGAGTTAACACAAGCGATGGACGGCGTACGCTCCTTCCGGCGTCTACAAGAGATTGACCTCGGCAGCTACAATTTTTCTACCGTCTTGGTAGACCCGCCCCGCGCCGGGCTCGATGCCAACACCTGCGCGATGATCGCCCGCTTTCCACGCATCCTGTATATTTCCTGCAATCCCGAGACCCAGCTACAGAACTTGGCAACACTGAGTAAAACCCATCGTATAGAGCGCTTTGCCCTGTTTGACCAATTCCCCTATACAGAACACGTTGAAACCGGTTTGTTATTGGTGCGCAATTAAATCACCCACTTCCATACAATAAATACAATTAAAAAACCAAATAAATACACCAAACCCGCCCAAGATAAAAAGCGGTTAAAGGTATTGAAAGACAACCCATTGGGTAAGCGTGTTCGCTTAACTAATAAATAATTTATCGCTGCAAAAATAGGGGTTGTCAAAAAGGCTAAAATCATAGCAAAATTCAACATATCCATCAGTGCAGAAATAAAGAAAACTAAAATACCCAGCGCAACAAGGGAAATAATCAAAATCCAGCTATTAAGATAATAGTTTTTATTCCGGCGAATGACTTTTTTCTTCAATAGCTGCTGAGCCTCAGCCACTGATCGCGCATAACCATCAATAACAGTAATAGTACTGCCAAAAATACAGGAAAAGGCAATAAAAGCTATAAGATAACGGGACCATTCACCAATAACGGAAGCATACATACTGACCAGTTGGCGGGAAAAATCAATGCCGGAGGTTGCCAGCGCCTCCCCATTACCATTGAGTACCAGCGCCCCTAAGGCCATAAAAGCAACCGCTAGTAGTGCGGTGCCAATATAACCCAAATTAAAATCAAAAAGAGCGGATTGCGCTGTAACCTTGCGCTCTGACTGCTGGCTCCTTAACCAAAGCGAAGTAATAGCAGAAATTTCAATAGGTGCCGGCATCCAACCCATCATAATGACCATAAACCCAATGGAAGCAAAGCTCCAAGGTGAAGGTGGATGAAAATTGGTTGGCTTAACAACCCCACCACCAGCAACAACCATAAACAGGGCTGCCAAGGTTGTTACCACCAGTACAGACATAATAATTTTCGACAGTGTACTCAGCGTTTTGTAATGGCCGGCCAATAAAATAATTAAACACACTGCCAATATAAAGCTCGCCAAAAGGAGCACAGGAATTTTAAAAGGGAGAAAATAGCCGAGTAAATTGGCACTAAACAGTAATAAAGCGGCAGTATTTACAATACCCGATATAAGCACCAACCCAGCAAATAGCCACAGATAACCGCGACCCATATCGCGATATCCTTGTATCAGGTTATTGCCAGTACCCAGTGTATATTGGATACCTGCACGGAAAAAAGGGTATTTTAACAAATTGACCAGCAGGATTAGCCCCATCAACTGCCAACCATAAATAGCGCCCGCTTTAGTGGATGAAACTAAGTGAGATCCACCCACAGCGGCCGCCGCCATCATCACACCAGGCCCCAAGGAGCGAATAAGCGGCTTAAGCCCACTTTCTTCCCTAGTGGTTTTCAACGGCGGAGCAATTTCCTGCATAGATACCTCATTATTTACGCATCAGAAATTCATTTTTCAGTACACTTAACCATACTACTTAAAACAAACTTAGGCCCATTAAAAAAATATGATTAGGCCTCCCTATTACTATCAACATCAATTTGCAACTCAAAACGATTTATTAATTTTTCGAGCTTATCATGATTTCGAGCGTCGAGAACTGTTTCGTAAATCCATGTGTAGTATCTCTTGGCTGCAAGTGCTTCAGTCGCTTCAATTTGCCCGACCAAGCTTTCAAGCGCCTTAAACTCCAAATAACATACAACGAGATGGTTCAGTGTCCCACCCTCATCACCACTACCAAATGGCCTTGCAAACTGAACGTCTGGAAACTCTACCTTTATCTCTTTTCTAAATTCATCTTTAGGTGCATTGCTATTTTCAACTATATGCCTGTGAAACTGCTCATGCAAAAATGTACTAAGCAGCTGAATTTCACTATTGAGATATTCTGGTTGCGTGCTCATAGTCAATACTGGGTGGCTATGAGGGGTTCTTGCACCAGCATCGACTAAAACTTTTTCCGTATATATCCAAGGGCTCAAATTGTATTTTTTTTGCAACCCTTCAAGCATATGTTTTATCTTTAATTCTTTTTCAGATTGGCTCACAGACTCTACCGTGAACTGTGCAAATGAAGATAATGAAAAGCCCAGGCCCATGGCCACAATCATTGCGCCCACCGCCCCCTTTTTTAAACAAATAACCAGCGCCCGAAATACCGCTGAAAAAACTAAGTGGTTATTCGGCGCACTGTACTGCTTGGGCTGTATTATTTTCATCATACTGGCTGTTCCTCTTATTATATCGGGGTAATTTGCGTCAACGATAATCAATCCCCCTTGTTAACGCAAGAGCTTTTGCTAGGCTAAAGCTCCCTACCTCGCAGCAACACAGCAATCTACCACTATGACTCCAGAGATTCGCGCTGCGGCTTAATATATCGTCGAAAATACGCCTGCGACAGGCAATAAAACTCTCTATCTATTCGCCAACGCATCTCTTGCAGTGGCACACCGCGAGCGCGGCTGGTTGGCTGCAAGCCGTATTCAGCTG
>JAHZJJ010000119.1 GCA_022600975.1 Gammaproteobacteria bacterium | reverse complement strand
TTGGCGCAGGTGTTAGGGCTCTCTTATAAGCGCGTGCAGTTCACCAGCGACATGCTGCCGGCGGATATTATCGGTGTGAGTATTTTTGAGCGTGAAAACAGTCAATTTCGTTTTCATGAAGGGCCGGTGTTTAGCCAACTACTACTGGCGGATGAAATCAATCGTGCTCCAGCCAAAACCCAAAGTGCGTTGCTAGAGGCCATGGAAGAGCGGCAGGTTAGCCTTGATGGTGGAACCTATCCGTTGCCCCAGCCTTTTTTTGTGATTGCCACTCAAAATCCAGTGTATCAGTCGGGTACTTTCGCGTTGCCAGAATCTCAACTTGATCGCTTTTTAATGCGTATTTGTTTGGGTTACCCCACTCGTGAAGCTGAGCGGGCGCTGCTTCAGGGGCTGGACCCGAGGGCGCAATTGAATAGCTTGGCGCCCAAGGGCAGTGGTGAACTTTTACAACAGTTGCAGCGTGAGGTTTGCCAAGTGAGTGCGTCTGAGAGCTTGCTGGACTACTTGGAGCGTTTGGTAATGCATACTCGTCAGAGTGCGGAGTGTACACAGGGATTATCGCCTCGCGGTGCACTCGCATTGTTGCATGCCGCCAGGGCCTGGGCATTGATTCACAACCGCAAGCATGTGTTGCCGCAGGATGTGCAAGCGGTATTGCCCTCGGTGGTTGGGCATCGGTTGCACAGCGAAAATGGCGACGCTTCTCAATTATTGCAGCGCCTTCTGCATCAGGTGGACGTGATTGCGGCCTGAAACGATGAAACTTTGGCGCAGTACAGCAAGTTTTTCCGCGGCGAAAGAAAATAATCCAGGTGGCTTGGCCGATCGCTGGCGACAGCACTGGTTGCGTTGGTTGGAGCGGCGCTCTCCGGCGTCGTCAACCCGCGTGCTGGATCATAGCAGCCTGTTGATTCTGCCTACGGGCGCAGGTATGGCTTTTTTGTTGGTGATTTTTTTATTGTGGTTGCTGAGCACCAATTATATGAATAACCTTATTTATGGGCTTACGTTTTTATTGCTCAGCGTGTTTATTTTTTTACCGCTGCACACTTTTGCTAATTTGTCTGGTCTGCAAGTGCAGTTTATTGCTGCGGCTCCGGCATTTGCCGGTAGTTTTGCTGAGGCTCAATTATCTCTCGCAGGCGCTAAAGGTAGAGCGCATGGGGCTATTCAACTTTACTGGACAAAAGAAAAAAGTGTACCGGTAGACTTATTGAACAATGAGAGCAGTTTAATACGTGCTGCCATTTTTGTGTCGCGGCGAGGGCGTTTGCGAGCACCGAGAATCAAAGTTGAAAGTAGCTTTCCGCTGGTTTTTTTTTGTTGTTGGAGCTGGATCGATCTGGATATTGAATTTTTGGTATACCCGCAGCCAAAGTCTGCCGGCCCACTGCCAATTGCCGCGGGTTCCAACAGCACCTTGCAATCGTTGCCACAAGCGGGGGATGAGGATTTTATTGGCCTGAAGCCTTACAGGCTTGGTGATGCCCTACACCATCTTGCTTGGAAGCAATACGCGCGCGGCCGTGGTCTGCACTGCAAAGAATATGCGCGTGGCGCAGATAGGCAGTTGTGGCTGGACTGGGAGCTGTTGGCGGGGCGAGATGTGGAAACGCGTTTAAGCAATTTGTGTAGCTGGGCCCTGGAGGCTGAAAGCGTGCAATTAGCTTATGGTTTACGGCTTCCCGGTCAATGTATTGACCCCGCTGTGGGATCACGACATCTACACCATGTTTTGAGTGCATTGGCCCTATTCCAGATTCAAGGAGACGGTGCCTGCTAACCATCTTATTTTTGGCAAAATAAAATCGGTAGCAAAGACAATGATGAGCATTCAAGGGTCAGTACCCCTATCTCGGGAAAATTTATTGTGGATCTTTGCTGCGCAGTTAAGCGTTTTACTTCCCCACTTTACCCATCTGCCTTTGTGGGTGATTGGGGGCTGGTTTGCAGTGGTGTATTGGCGCCTGGAAATATTTCGAGGGCGACGTAAAATTCCGGGCAAGTGGCTCAAGCTATGTATCGTAGTAGTGACAGTGGTGGGTTTGCTGCTTTCATATGATCAATGGTTTGCACTGGAGTCGATGGTCGCATTGTTGGCAGTTGCTTTCACGCTTAAAAATATTGAATTGGTGAGCCGACGCGATGTGTTATTGAGCATGTTATTGGCTTATTTTTTAGTTGCCGCACTATTTGTATTTAAGCAGACTATCTTTTTTACGCTGTACGGTATTGCCTGTATCTTATTGCTTATCGCCGCACTCGCGGCGCAGCAGAGCCTTGCTACGGCGCGGCCATGGCGAGCTTTTTCTCTGTCTTTGAGGATGCTGCTGCAGGCAGCGCCGGTGATGTTATTGTTTTTTTTGTTTGTTCCCCGTCTGGGCCCCTTGTGGGCAGTACCACAACATGCTGCCAAGGCGGCTATCGGTATTAGTGATACCATGAGTCCGGGGGATTTCAGTGGGCTGACGAAATCAGTTAAGCCGGCGCTCTACATCGCTTTTGAGGGGGCTGCGCCACTGCCGCACCAACGCTATTGGCGGGGCCTGGTTTATACCCAGTTTGATGGTCGTCGTTGGCATATGACAGAGGGTGAGACAGATAAAATAAATCAATCGAATATGGTGAAACAGCGGAGTTTATCGAAAGAAGAGCCACATCTTCGCTATCGAGTGACCCAGGAGCCGAGCCACAGCCCCTGGCTGTTTGCCATGGTGCAACCGACCTCGACAACACTCGGTGTGCAGGATACCCGAGATGGTCGCTTGATTAATGCGCGGCCTGTGAGCAGCCGTTTTAGTTATCAAGTGCACACTTGGCTAAGTGGAAAGTTTGGGGGTAGAGAAGCCTTATCTGACATCGAACGCCAACAAAATTTGCAATTGCCCGCTAAGGGTAACCCACAGGCCCGTGCTTGGGCCCAAGAGCTTGTACAAGCGGGTAGTTCCGCTGAAGAAATATCTCAGCAGTTGTTGCAATACTATAACCGCAGCTTCACTTACACCCTGCAACCACCACTGCTAGGATCCAACTCGGTGGATGAATTTCTGTTTGCCAGCCGGAGTGGATTTTGTGAGCACTTTGCCAGTAGTTATGTATTTATTATGCGCGCTGCGGGCGTGCCGGCTCGAGTAGTAGCGGGTTATCAGGGTGGGGAATGGTTGGAGCAGCAAAAATATTTATTGGTGAGACAGTATGATGCCCACGCCTGGGCAGAAATATGGACGCGGCAAGCTGGTTGGCAGCGGGTTGACCCCACAGCGGCAGTGGCTCCAGAGCGAATTCTCGATGGCCTGCAAGCTGCAGCCGCTGAAGAGTTTTTGCAAGGCCTGTCGTTATCTCGTCGTTTGCCGGGGTTGGACAGTGTGCTGCTGGAGTGGCAAATGCTCAACTACCATTGGTACCAGGCGGTGGTGCGTTTCGACGGTAAACAGCGCCAGCAAAGGCTGCAATATCTTTTGCAAAAAACGTCGCGGTTGCATTTTTTATGGCTGTTGGTAGCAGTGTTTATTGCGCTCATTTTCAGTTTACTGCTGCTGCGGTCGAGAATGAAAAGTGGCGCAAGGCTACACTTGCCTGCCGAGCGTCTGTATTACAAATTTTGCCGCCGGTTGGCGCGGGTGGGCATTAAGCGAGACGTGGGGGAATCGCCTCGCGCCTTCTCCTGGCGTGTCGAGCAGCAGTTCCCCCGGTTTGGCCCTCTAGTAATGGATGTTACTGCCGTATACGAGCAGGCAGCTTACGCTGAAGATATTGCTGCCGAAAAGCAGTTGCGTCGAATGGTGCGTGGCTTTTGGCCAATAATTTTTTCGGGCGGATGTAGATAAAATCCGGCTGTCGATTGGCGATGGAGTTTTTTACTTAAGTTTAATATTGAGTGGAAAAGTAACCTAGAGCTTGAAAGCTCTGGCAGAAATTTATCTACCTATACCTAAGCTTTGCGTGGGCATTGAAAAAGTCGCGTTTAATGACTTTTTTTTTTACTCTCGGCTTCAGTTTGTATAAAAAGTAACCTACGGTCTAGGAGAGTGAGTGTGAAGCTAGGTTCACTTAAGGTTTTGAGTGTCAAATAATGCTTTGAGTTGCTCCAAACTATATTGCACTCGATAGCTATTTCTTCACAAGTTAAACGACAGTAAATGGAGTGTTTTTGCTATGGAATCGGTAATGTATAGTGTTGCAAACAAAGCGAGAAATAACGGCGGTTTTGGCTCTGCAGTTATTTTGGGCGCTATTGTTATTTTAATGGTAAGTGCCAGCCTATTAACGGTGCCCTCCGCGCGGGCACAATTTGTGTGTGCAGAAGATCCAAGTACTTCTGGAGGCGTTGGCACAGCTACTGGTACTGGCGCTGTATCTTGCGGTACGGCTGCGTTTGCAGGAGGTACGAGCTCTGTCGCCCTTGGTCTTGGAGCCATTGCATCGGCGGATAATGCCATAGCGATTGGTGGCGATTCGGCAGCCAGTGGGGCAAGTGCCACGGCTATTGGCGCTAATGCTCAAGGCCTAGCCGATAATTCTGTAGCTTTAGGTGCAGGTTCCGCTGCCACCGATGCAAACACCGTGTCTATTGGCTCAGATAGCCTTAAACGCCGCATTGTTAACATGGAAGCTGGGGTGGATGCTAATGATGGTGTTATT
>JAHZJJ010000118.1 GCA_022600975.1 Gammaproteobacteria bacterium | reverse complement strand
GAGAACCACACCTATTTTCGCACTACACCACAACGTACTCCGGCACCAAAGGTGGGAGCGGATGAAATTGCTCAGCGCTACAAACAACTTTATTGAAGGCGAGCGTATGAGTAGCGTATCATCCAAGACAGCCTCACTAGATAACTACGTATCTTTTGGGGTTAGCCATCTCTCGGTGTTTGCCCACTGGGAGGTGGCGTTATCTTACGTTCACACGATCATGCTGTGGTTCTTCTGTATTCGTACTGTTGCTGGTTTTCCGCGAGGGCTTTAGTTGCTGGGTACCTCGCGGGCTAGATGACACCAGTAAACGAAACGGTTTTTTATACACTTTCTTCTCGTTTGTGCCGTGTTTTACTTTAGGTGTTATCGCAGCACGCTCAACGCTAATCACTTTTTGTGGAAAGTGCAACTAAAATGAAGTGTTAGGCGACATTATATTTAATGGATTAAATTTAAAGCGTTAAAGCCTATACAAAATGGCACGTTGACCACAGATTTTTTTACTTTTCTTTAATTTTTATTTTCCTTATTTAAGGATTTAACGCTTTATGTTATAAATTTTTTTTGAGAATTTGGCGAAGCCGAAGCAGGTTGACTGCTTTCAATGCAAAAAGATATATCCGCCAAAAATACACTCAAATAGTTTCTCTTTATAACGCTTTAAACCCACTTATAAAATTTGGATAAGGAAAAGTTATTGCTATGATTATGCTTCGTTCCGCACGCTTATTGACAGCGTTCACTATTTTTTTATGCTCAGCCATCAATCTCTCAGTTAGGGCTGAATCGCTAAATCACTACCAATGGACAGAAGTTAACTCCGGCGCGGGAGTTACCTGGGAGCCTCGTGCTGGTTTGCAGGCAATTAATCATCAAGGTGGGTTTTATGTGCTGGGTGGCCGCATGCCCAAAATGGTGCCCTTAACGTTTGCCGATAGTATATTTTTTAACGATACTTGGAAAAGTATCGATTATGGTAAAAGTTGGAATTTAGTGAGCTCCGCTACCAAAATTCCGTGGGCCGCTCGCGCCTATTTCCAGGCTGTAAGCAATAACGGTTATATGTACGTATTGGGTGGCCAGGATTCAGAGGCCGTTCCCAACCCCGACTGCGAAACTTCCATGGTGCCAAATGTTCCTTGCTTGCCTTTTATTTTAGCCTCCAATTTTTTTAATGATGTCTGGCGTAGTGTAGATGGCGAATACTGGGAACAGATGACCGATGATGCCAAATGGAGCCCTCGTGCGGGGTTGAGTTCTGTTGTGCACCGAGATTGGATATATGTAATGGGCGGCTCAATTAACGATGATTCCGTCATTACCGGGCCGGGCGGCCCGCCCCGGATTTACTACAACGATGTATACCGTTCACGTGATGGAAAACATTGGGAAGCAGTAATCAGTAATGCACCCTGGGCGCCGCGAGCGGGGGCTGCTGTCATCTCGAAAGGTCAGTTCATCTATTTATTGGGTGGCGAAGGTGGGTTTGCTTGCAATGATGCCACTCCCCGCTGCCCACCTTATTTCAACGATGTCTGGCGCTCACCAGATGGCCTTAGCTGGCAATTAGTCACTGAGGCTGCGGGCTGGTCTCCAAGGCCCGGGCATCAATGTGAAAAATTGCTCGATGAAATGATATGCTTCGGCGGTTTCGGCCTCAGCGAAGATCCCACTGATCCATTTAAACCGTCAAATCCGACGGATATCTGGGTAAGTAGTGATGGTGAAAAATGGCGCGAACTGAAAGGAACGGCTTCTCCAATATGGAATGCGCGTTCGCCTGCGCATAGCAATTATGATTTTGCGGCATTTCCGGTTAATGTAATAAACGGTATGTTCCAACCCTCTATATTTACTTTTGGTGGAGATCGCGAAACCTTTAATCCTTTTGATGTGCTCGCTTTCGAAAAGGTAGACAATCATGTCTGGCGGTTTGGGCCTGTGGAGAACTAAATTTAGCTCTACGTGAATGCAGCATGGTTCTATAAAGACTACAGGGCACCTCTAAAAACTAACTTGCTAACGTTTTTAGAGGCCCCTATAAGGGAGCCTCTTTTTAGCTTTAGCAGTTTAACCGATTATCGTTACAGGCTTGCACTGATGACTCTGGCTTCACAGGAGGCTTTATAGCCGATTCCACCGAGAACGCGGTGTGTAACCACCCGGAGTCAAGCAGCAGTTTTCCTGAGTCAATCTCCATTTGATAGTGGCGCCCCGAAGATTGAATTGCCGCAGCGATATCATGGATCCAAAACAGGCCTAACGGTTCGTTAAATTCGACTTCAATATGCTGCCAACGGGAGGTGCCATCTGCGGCTACCTGATTTTGCACCACAATGTAGAAGTCGTACCCAGTGTCTGTACGGTTATGATATTGGAATACCAAGTCCTGATCCTGGACGAATACGGTGAAATCTTGTACAGAAAACGCGCGTAAGTCCAAAATATCTCTGGCTTCATCGGCGGCATAATTAACAATATATGCTGTGGTGGTATCCGCTATAGTATCAGGGTTGAAGATATACCTGTCATTCCCTTCCATACCTGCGAACACAACATTCCGGGCTGGCACACCAAACGCCTTTAATTCATCCAATCCTTTTGTAGCCAGATAACTCAGCGAACCATTCTTCAAGGCAGCATCGGAGGCAGGGGCAATAATCTCTGACGAGGCATAGCCCTGATACCTTTTTTTCTTGTATATCACTGGCCCCTTTGAGAAAACCGAGGCATTCGGGTCAAAGAGTACGCGCCAATCATCGACAGTGCTTCCAAGGTATCTAAGGCCATGCTCCACACCAAGCTCATAAGGTATAAACGCTTTTTCATGACCATCATACCAACCGACAACTGCCTGATTCTTATCATAAACAGGTAAGCTATCATTGCTCTGCGTCAGGACAGAATGATCACTCAGAGCCGAGGACAGGCATTCAATCCTCTTATCCACACCATCTATTTTTTCCACATCAAGTATGGCTTGCTGGAATTTAGAAGGGTCGTTCCCCCCTTTGAAACCAGTACACTGTTGCAGAGGATTAATCAGTGCAGGCCAAGCGATACCCGCCATCGACAATGCTGCGGCCCCCTGTTCATTGGAACTGCGTTGATACTGATACAACACATCCTGGTGACTCAGCAATAGAGACTGATCTGATAAATAGGCATTGTCTATCTTTATGTCTGTTTTTAGTTCAAGTCCCGGAGCACCTTGAGTCCACACCACGGGGCCCGAAGTATCCAGCATCGCAGCACTAAACGCATAAACAGCGTAGGCTGTCGATATATTGGCGCTCCTTTTCACTACCGATAGTGTAGGAGCAGGTGAGCCGTTCTTGTATTGCCCATCAAACAGCATAAAGGCAGGAGACTCCGGATAGGCAGAGAATAAGGCCTTGGAGGTCATGTCAATCGCGTTTTGTGGAAATGCCCCTTCCATTGGGTAGGTATCATCTTTCAGCTCAATCCCTGCTGCGCGATACACTTTCCCTGCTTTCGGCGCAAAAAGCCAAGCCTGTTTTGTTATTTGGTCATAGCCGAGATAACGCAATGTACTGGCGCCTGGCGCACTGGCAAACACAAGGGCATTGGCTCGGGTGTCATACCAACCGTCAATCAAGTCACCGGCGGTATTTCTCACATATTTTATGTTCAGTACATCGACGTTTGTATTATCTTTCAACAATACGTCTAGGTTCATTTTGAGACTATTCCCTGGCGTTTGTATGTGCTTTGCCAGCCAATCAGCGGTCAATCCTATCAGCATATGTTGATTCTCTGCATTGATAAGATAGATTTTTCCTTCAGAGGTGACGGCAACTACCCCTTGGTCGCTGTTGTAAACAGTAACGATATTCTGGTCAAGAGCTTTAACAGCTTTACCATGATTACCTTGTTGATAATACAAACGACCATGTTGCGCACCTTTGTCCTGTGAGGTGTCAGATGCCGAAACAGGTGCATACCAGAACAGTTTCATCTGATCACCTGTGCCCTGCCAGCTGACCAGCGATGGAGGAATGCGCGAATCTATGTTTTGATCATCTTGCCACCACTTGGCACCGGGCATAACAAATTGTGCTGTTTTCGTTATATACCAGTACCTGTGACCATAGATGTCGATATTTAATAGGTCCTTTGTTGTGCGCTGGCCAGTCAGTTGATTGAGAAACTCCTTTGCACGCATCTCGGCTTGCTTGGCTGCAGCTGAATTGCCAAAGCCGTTTTTTATGTCAGCCATTAAGGCTGCATGCAAATCAAATACCCCTGAGCCTGTCGTTGGCTCACCTGTGTATAACATCCCACTCATAACTGCGGACAATCCATGGGGTTCGGCAATAACCTCAAGGAGCAAGCCGTTAGCGGTAAGTAGCTGCACTTGCTCTGGTGATGCAGACGCCTGCCTTGTGCCCTCAAGAAAACCCAGTCCAAGGTCTTGATCCTCAAGGGTCAGTGTTTTTCGGGAATCACCTTGAATGACAGTTTGAAAAATAGTTCCGCGGGATAAACTGAAATACCAGGATTCGATAGACTTGTCATCGCGTTTCCAGTAACCCAACAGTTGCATGTCGTTTTTGGTATCACCGCTGATCTGGTGGTCAGGCACTTGAGGGTAAAGCAATATATTGTCCTCGGGCACATACCAGGCAGTTTGGGTAGTAAGGCCACCAACTTCTTGCGAAAAATTATCCACTCGAATTGTGCCATGATTACCTTGCACCGTTTTGACGTCCTGAAGATACTCGGATAGCGCCTGTTGAGGGTGTTCTGTAGACCAGGTGTTATAATCTACCTGTTCCTCTACCGTTATTATTTCACCCTTACCATTGATTTTCATCAGGACACTGACTTCGTCCTTTTGACTGTCTTTGGTATGCACGTAAACCCATTGGTCGCCGCTTATCCACACTCTTGTCTTGCCAATCATAAATTCACTGTAATCACTCCCATGATCTGCGCCTTGGCGTATATTCGAGGCATTGGTGAAGGATGCATCAATGGTCCAGCTTTCGCCTTCCTCTTTACCGCGGTAGATGCTGTATCGATCCCCCTGATTAGCTGGGCTTAAGGTGTATTTCCCGCCCGCGCCATAGAGTTTGTACAAGGTTTTTCCCTGCCAATAGACGGGTGCACCCATGTTAATTAGCGTGTGTGGTTTTTCGTCGAGGAAAACCTCTACTTCATGTTGATTGTCATAGATAAAAGTCAGAGAGTTGATCGCTCGTTGCGAGGGGGACATATAGTAATCAAAAATAAAACAGGCATTTTTCTCTAAACGCCTGGCCACATCGAAGCCAGTATCATGACGATACAAGACCCAGGCCATTTGATAGTCGTAGTCTATGTTAGCTGGCAGGGTCACTGGCAGAACGATGTTTTCCTGCGGGGTAAAGCCTAAATGCTCACCATGGTCGATACCCTCGCGAATATTGATCATAGGTTCTTGCTTGAGCGCTCGTGGGTTAGGGGCGAATGCTGACAGTAGATTATCTCCCGCATCCTCACAACGCTGGGTTGGCCAAGTTTTCTGGCTACCAAATGTTAATTGGTGATTACGAAGGTCAATGCTATTGATAATCGCCTGATTGTAACGGGTATAACTCTTTTTACCGTCTTTTTCCTCCAGGCCTACATGAGCGAAATCCAGGATGTTTTCATCCCCTTGCAAATAGGAAAATCCACCGCTGCTGTAGTCAACGTCCAGTTGCGAAAAATAGATGCCTGTATCTTTGACTTTATTTAGGTTTTCCTCAAATGCTTGAGTCAAGGCTGTTACCCCGATGCCTACCCCGGCCAATGGGACGGCTAAAGGCCCTAAAACTTCAGTAACCGGTGCGGCAGCCGCCGCAATAGCGGCTGCTGTCGCGGAGGATGAGCTGCTAAGCGCCGTTGTGGCCAAAAAAGTCCCGGACAAACCCAAACTCACCGCATCAAATGCAAGCTGAGTTCCCGCGGTGGATTTCAGAAGCTCAGTATTCGCCACTGACAACTCATAAATATCAAAACCCACATTTGCCGCATTCAACAGTATGTCTGCCCCGGCAAGCACATTACCTGCTACTTTAAAGCTCTTCAGTGACAATCCGGCGTTTTTTAACACCTCATCCGCAGCATCGCCACCTTTAAGAATTTTTACAATTGAGGCCACTTTTATAACTTTTTGCGTTTCAGCACCCACTAACTGCGCGATACGGATCCAGGCTTGAATTTGCAATGCCTTTTGTAAATTGACATGTAATGCAGCTTCAGCGTTATCGCTGGCCTTCTTGTGCTTGAAAAGGTTCATCAAATACTGAACGAAAAAAGCTTCGCTCAGCGAATCCACGCCGTCAATGTCAAAAGGCGTGACCTCGCTTCCATTCGACGGCGCGGGTTTTGTGGGTTTCAGAGTTGAAAAGTGCTCTTCGACGAGTTTTTGAAACTGATCAAACACAGGGTCGGAAGCGACAACGGTTTTGATCTCCTGCGTTTCGGTATTAACGAGGTTTACGGACCAGGCTTCACCGCTTGGTCGGGTAGATTTAATATCCAATACCCAATCGGCAGCATTCAGGTTGTTCTCCCTTAACAACCGTGCTGTGGCATCTTTCCAGGCAGAGGACAATACATCGATCCTCGCTTTGACAGCGGCCTGATTCGCATTTTCTTCATTGAGCGCCTGGTTCGCCGACTGCGTGACTTCGACTTGAGCTTGCTCGTTGAGATCGTCAACGATGCCTTGATAAAACTCTTGAACGTGTTGATCTGCCACACCCGCCCCTAAACGTGCAGTCAGGTCTTCAGAAAGGGCTTCATAAGTGTCCTGATTGAGATTGTTAATGCGATCCATTTCATCATCAAACTCACCTTGATCAACCATCGAACAGCTAACCTGAGCACTGATTTCCAGCGGACCAAAAAGCCCAAGAAAAACTAAAGGAACAAGCGCTAGCTTATATATTTTGCTATTTACCATAATTTTTCTACCTCGTCAGTAAAATCTGTGGGTCACGCATTCTGAAAAATTGGCTTGACCATTTGATTTTAAAATATTTATTGGCGTTGTTAATTTGCTGTTTACTTTTGTGACCGATTTTCATGTTCAGTTTTAAAGTCAAGGAGGAACACAGGCGCTTGCGTCGAGTAATCCTTGCCTTTAAAACTGAGCGTTTACCCTATCCTTTTTTACTTCTATTTCTAAGTCGGTTAATCCATTGATCGAATTACATGGGTAATATTTAACTTTCCTGAAAGAATATCACCTAGCGCAGTTTGCCAAGCCGGGCTGACACTGGTGCTCCCCGGTTGAAAACCGTCTGTGTTGTGAAAGGTTTGCCTTGAAAAACTATGGTAAATCTTAGAGTCGGGATGCGCACCATTTAAGGACGTGGAGGAGAATTTCATTAATACGAAGTCATCATTTATCTTTATTACCGAAAAGCCGATTGAACTCTGTATATCAAAACCGTGATGGATGGCAGCGGCCACATGGTGTGAATATACTGGGTTTCGATCCAACAACCACTCGGGTTCAATAGAAACACCGTCTCTTTCTCCAGGTGCGCCTGATGCATATCTGTTCATCGCTCTCTCGCTACGGTTATTCAGTGTTCCGCTATTGAGTTTGCGGAATGATTCAAAAACATTAACCGGAACCAGGGCAAGTTGATCTGTAGCTGTGTTTGCCACCCCGATAAACCACTGACCAGGCTGAGCTCTCCTCCAGTCAACCTGGGTGTCGCCAACCATTTCAAATGAATCCAAATTTGCAGGCGGCGTTGCCTGATAGGATGCACCTTCACAGGCCCCCCCCACCGCGCTAGCAAAGGAAGAGATTGAAGAAAGAATACCCAATATAAAGAATAGAGATAAAGGTTTCATTGTAAATAGACCCCCTGAATTTAGATAATAACTGCAGTGCTGGTCTAAAAATTAGGCTCTTAGGAAGAATGTAATAACCCTGTAGAATACAGCTTTACTTCATTCAGTAGGCCAGCACCAATCAGTTATGCTAAAGCTAACGGAAATATTGAGCGAAAAAGAACGCTACAATAAGCTCAGAGCAATGCGGTGACCAGATGGATAAGTGCGGTACTCGAAATGCTCGTTAGACAGCATTGATACAATAGTGCAGGCGGAGATCAAGAGTCAACACTAATACACTGATTGCAACCGATATTTTAATGAATTTACTGACACTTTGTTTTAATTCAGTAACTTATCCCTGAAGCACTGGATGTGTTGCCTGTATTTAATGAGGTTAAATGTGGCAAGTTTCTCTGGAACTCGGCGTGAGTGAAAAAACAGCTCAAAATATGACGGGACAAATATGAAACGAGTTTCAAAAAAATCGTCCCGTGAACGCCGGATAGAGAATTGTTCCTAAGAGCCAATATTTCTTTATGCATCCAGACAAATCTCTTCGTCAAGGGCAAGCTCTTTAATAAAGTCTTGATCATGGCTCACCACTAAAAGGCTTCCATTAAAGTCGCGCAAGGCCTGGGCGAGCATTTGTCTGGAATCTAGGTCTAGGTGATTGTCGGGCTCGTCGAGCAACAATAGGGTGTTGTCGAGCTGGTGGCTAACTGCCAACATGGCAGCTTTCATTTTTTCGCCGCCGCTGAGGTTGGCCACCCTTTTGTCTGCTTGCTCACGTCGCAGGCCAACACCCGCTAGCAGTGTGCGTTGATCGGTAATGCTTAAATGCGGGCACAAAGCGGCGAGGTTTTCCTGGGCAGATTTGGTGTGTTCCAACAGGGTAAAATGCTGGTCCAGATAACACAGGCCAATGTGCAGGTGAATATTACCCTGAATAGGTGACAGCTCTCCACGGATGGTTTTTAGCAAGGTGGATTTGCCACAACCATTAGCACCGGAAATTTGTATTTTTTCACCAAAAGCTACGGAGAAGGTAATAGCAGTCTTTTGTTCAATAAAAGGTAGTCGTAGATCGGTGACATCCAAAATTCGGGATTGACGCTTTTCCGATTGGCTTAAAGAGAAAGTTTGTGGTTTTAGTCGTTCGTGTTGCTCGAGCAAACCGCTGAGCTTGTCTTTCATTTGCCCAAGCTGACGATTTTGGGTGTTTTCGCGGCTGCCACCACTGCGCTCTGCTTTGTTCTTTTGTTTATCCAGTAGGGTTTTTGCCTGACTGCCGGAGCCTGCCAGCTGTTTGCCTTGGCGGGCGCGCTGCTGCATTTTTTGCCGATTTTTTTCTGCCGTTCGCTGTATTTGTTTGATATCGGCCTTGGCGTCGTCAATACGTTGTTGCTGCCGGGATAAGATATTGGCCTTTTGCTCGGCGTAGACTCCATAGCCTCCACCGTAATGATACAAACCTAAGCCAGTTAACTCCAATATGTGATCGACTGAGCGCAGCAGCGATCGATCGTGGCTAATAACCAGCACACCACCTGTAAATTGTTGAATTTGCGCATTTAGCCAGGCTTTGCCGGGTCCATCTAAATGGTTGCTGGGCTCATCCAAAATGAGATAATCATACTCTTCTTGAAACAATTGATGTAGCGCAAGACGGGTCAGCTGGCCGCCACTGAGAGACTCGCAGGGCAAAAAGGGGTTGGCGGGGAGCCCCATTAACTGCAGCTGTTGTTCGATCTGTTCACGCAGCAACCATTGATCACCAATTAAGTCAAAGTCGCGTGGGTCGCTTCCGCCCGCGGTGATTCGCGCTAATGCGCATAATTTTTCTTTAATGTTTAAGAAGTCACTGATAGTTGCATAGTGAAAAATTTTTTCATCTGCATCTATTTGCCGCAGGCACCCCAAATTACAAGATCGAGTTACTGAGCCGGAGTAGGGCGCTTTATCACCTGTGAGCAAGGCGGCAAGAATGGATTTACCCACGCCGTTGCGGCCAACCAATCCGGTAACGGTATTGTTTAAACTAAAATTTAGATCGGAGAATAAGGTATTGCCGTTAGCAAATTGGAAAGTTAAGTTTTGTGCGTTAATACTAACCACTGGTTCTCCGTGAGGCTGTGTTGTAAAAGCAGTTGATAATTTATTAAATCTGCGAGATCACTCTAATGATAAGAGACTATTTATTAATACGCTCATTGTACACCAAGCTTTTAGCCCAATACGAATGCTTTATTGACAGATGCGATAATAGCGACCAGTGACGAGAAAAAACTAGATAAAATTAACTTTCCGGTGACGGCAAAGTGTTTTTTGTACGTTTATTGGAAAGCTGCGATAGGATATTGCAAGCTGGTACCGGATTATATTTTGACTGAGCTTAGGATAGTTGGTATCTTAACGGTGTTGTTATGCACAACGAAGATAAAGAAGCTAAATATGAATAATAAAGCTATGAACGTTGCTCGCTATCTGTGGATACTTTGTTTTCTTATGATGGGCTTAACAGCCTGCCAAAGCCCGCTTGTGGAGTCGACAACCTCCGAGAAAAGTTTTAAAAAATTTAACCAACAACAGCTTGACCGAATGGCTGCAGGGCTAAAAATTCAATACCATTTGCTGGATAACGAAGGAGATTCCGCCTGTAAAAAGGATACCGGAAGTGCTAATTGTTTTACTGCAGAATTGACTTTGACGGCCAGTGAAACCATCACCGATACGGAATGGGGTCTTTATTTTAGTCATATGTGGCCAATTGCGAGGGTGTATTCTGATGAATTTATCGCAAAACATATCAATGGCAATTTATATAGTTTAAATCCAACGAACTTATTCCAGGGCCTGAAGGCTGGTGTGGCTACTAAGTTGATTGTAAGGGGGCGGGGTTCAATGGTTTCGGAGACAGACCTGTTCCCAAATTATTATATTGCGGCCCCAGGGCTCAAGGCGCGAAATGTTGCCTCGACGCGCCTTGAGCAAAACCCAAATACTGGTTTAGAGGAGAGGCCCTTTGTTGTGCCTTATGCTGAACAGGCGCAGGTTTTTCAGCGTTTTGCTAAAGAAAAAACTGAGCGCGCCACGCCGAGCGCAATTTTTGCAGCAAACAAGCATTATTTTCAGGGGATTGATAAGCTTGACAATAGTGAGGATACGGCATTTTTGATACTGCCCACCCCGCAATCAGTAAAGCGGGAAAAAAATGGGGGCTTTATTGATATTTCAGCGGGGTTGCATTTTACTAAGATAGATTTATCTGATGCTTCTACAAGCGTTATAGTAAAACGTTTGGAATTACTTGAAATTGCTAATACCGCTAATGGTGTACCCATTGAGGCAAGGTTTGCAACGAATTGGCCTAAAAAGCCCGGTAGTTATCGGCTAGATATCAATGATTCCGCAATAGAAATTGTTGCCGGTGATCAGGCCGGGCTGTTTTATGGATTGCAATCTCTCGTATCATTAGTAGTTCCCGGATCTTTTCGATTGCCGCTGATAACCGTTGAAGACGAACCGCGTTATCCTTTTCGCGGTATGCACCTAGATGTAGCAAGAAATTTTCACAGTAAAGATTATGTGATTACTCTACTGGAACAAATGGCAGCCTACAAACTTAACAAATTGCATTTCCACCTAGCAGATGATGAAGCCTGGCGGTTAGAAATAGCGGCGGTGCCAGAGTTGACAAAAATTGGTAGCAAACGCTGTCATGACCCTGCAGAGTTACGTTGTTTGCTTCCATCTTTTGGCAGTGGGATTGATATTGATAGTCCTATCAGTGGTTATTACTCTCAGGCAGATTATCAGGAGATTTTACAGCAGGCTGCGATGCGTCATATTGAGGTGATTCCATCTTTCGATATGCCCGGTCACTCCCGTGCGGCGGTTAAGGCAATGGAAGCGCGTTATTACGCCCTGACAGCGCAGGGGCGCGACGTTGAAGCCCTGCGTTATCTATTATCGGATCCTAACGACGAAACTAGCTATCGTTCCATTCAAGGTTATAAGGACAACACTATTAATGTGTGTATGGAAAGTGCCTTTACATTTATTGAAGCGGTAATCGATAGTGTTGCTTCGCTACATAATGCTGCGGGGTACCCGTTGCAGACCTACCATATTGGTGGCGATGAAACTCCGGGTGCATGGGTAGATTCACCACTGTGCCAGAAATTTCTTGCCGATAATGACGCGGGTGTTAGTGATGTAACAGAGCTTGGAGGTTACTTTCTTGGCCGCGTGGCGAATACGCTGGCCGCTCGAGGTATTAAGCCTGCGGCTTGGGGCGATGGCCTTGAGCATGTAAACGGCAAAACGTTAACTAATGGTATCCAAAGTAATATCTGGCTGCCGCTGAAGAGTGGGATTTACAAGGAGGCCCATCGACAGGCCAATCAGGGTTGGTCTGTCGTATTATCGATTCCCGATGTGGTTTATTTTGATTTCCCCTATGAAGCAGACCCAAAAGAACCGGGGTTTTATTGGGGAAGCCGAGCCACCAACACCCGCAAAGTTTTTGAGTTTATGCCGGATAATTTACCAGCCCATGCAGAGTTCTGGTTAGATGATCAAGGGTTGCCATTTGAAAGCGATGATCGTTCCAAGGCGGCGGATGGTAATACACCAGGGCATCTGCCATTAGCACCGGGCGTTGGATTTCAGGGTATTCAGGGGCAGCTATGGAGTGAGGTAGTGCAATCTCCACAGCGGGCAGATTATCAGCTGTTTCCTCGGCTTCTTGCATTGGCAGAGCGCGCCTGGCATCGGGCGGAGTGGGAGCTACCTTATCGCCATGAAGGCGTTCGCTATGGCAGTGATACAGCTTGGTTTAACAGTAGTTATCAGCAGCGTCGAGCTCATGGTTGGTTGAGCTTTGTTGCGGCTCTGGGAAAGGAGTTGCCCAAATTAGATATGGCTGGGGTGCGATACCGTATCCCAACTGTGGGTTCGAAGCGGGTAAATGACACTTTGTATGCCAATGTGATATTTCCGAGCTTAGCTATTGAATATCGAATAGGTAATCAAGCTTGGCAGGTATATACGGGCCCAATGCCTGTACCAACGAATATGGATATTGAGCTTCGTGCTATTTCAGCGGATGGCAAACGAAAAGGTCGCACGTTAATTAGCTCAGCTCAGGCTAATTAACGTGAAGAGTTGTTCATTTAATGGAAGAGCAGGTATTAAAATTTGGCTCCTAGGGTTGTTTTGTGCGGATCAAAGGGCTTTCTCACAAGAAAAAATAAAATAATTACAATCCGTGAAAGTCAAGGCTTGAAGGAAAGCCCAAGTAAAACCCTTTGGGATTAATGATAACAACAAGTTGGAAAACCTATGAACGCTAAAGAACCTCAATCTTCAAGCTTATTTCCTATGCTGATTATAAGTGCCCTATTTTTTATGTTTGGCTTTGTGACTTGGCTTAATGGTTCGCTGATTCCTTTTTTACAGATTGCTTGTGAATTGAATCACTTGGAAGCATACCTAGTTACTATGGCTTTTTATATTTCCTATACCGTTATGGCGCTGCCAATGTCATTTATTTTACGCCGTACCGGTTTTAAAAATGGGATGGTGTTGGGTCTATTTATTATGTCGGCAGGCGCGCTCATTTTTATTCCTGCGGCAATGCTCAAATTGTATAGTATTTTTTTGTTGGCATTATTTATTTTGGGAACTGGATTGACTATTTTGCAAACAGCGTCCAACCCATACATTGTTATGGTTGGTCCCCATGAAACGGCTGCAGTGCGTATCAGTATTATGGGAATTTTGAATAAAGGGGCAGGAGTTATAGCTCCATTGGTATTTACTGCATTTATATTGGCAGACATGTCCCAGTTTACGGAAACGCGACTAGCAGCATTAAATACAGAGCAGCGAGCTCTAGAGCTAACGCAGTTAGCATCGCGTTTAATAATGCCTTATTTAACCATGGCCATTTTGTTATTGCTGCTTGGCTTATTTGTCAAGCTGTCGCCATTGCCGGAGGTTGAGTTTGAAAGTGAGCCGGAAGTCAATGATGGCAATGTGCGTAGCATTTTTCAGCGGCCCCAATTAATACTTGGTGCCATAACACTTTTTTTCTATGTTGGTGCGGAGGTGATAGCAGGTGATACTATAGGTTTGTTTGGCAAGGAATTGGGGGTCAGTAATTTTGTTCAGTTAACAGCTTATACTATGAGTTTCATGGTGGCTGGCTATATTCTCGGCATATTGTTTATCCCCCGTTGGCTTAGCCAGCAAAAGGCGCTTTTTATTTCAGCCATACTGGGTATGGTGTTGACGCTGCTGGTGACGAACACGAGTGCAGATTCATACGAGATTTGGGAGTTGTTATTTGGCTGGATAGGTGTTTCGGCAATTCCTGATGTAGTTTTGTATGTTGCATTGTTTGGCTTATCCAATGCGATGGTGTGGCCAGTAGTATGGCCGCTGGCACTTCGCGGTTTGAACAAAAAGGAAGCCACTACCGGTTCGGCGTTATTAATCATGGGAATTTCTGGCGGTGCTATTATGCCTTTAATTTACGGAGCTCTGGCTGATGCTTCTGGCAGCGCCCAAAGCCCCTATTGGGTCATGGCACCGTGCTATCTGTTTATTTTATTTTATGCAGTAAAGGGTCATAAACTAAAGCAATGGCGCTCTAAAACCTCTGCGCTTGCAAAGTATTCTTGAAGCCTGATATCAATGGTCTAGGGTTTTATGCGTTGCTGGAAACCAGTAGCCTTCTAAATGATGAGGTTTAGTAAAGCTAGTAATATTTCATCGGTTTTAGGATTTCTCTACTTTATTATTGTGCTTGATCCATCGCCCAAAAAAGATTCCTATTTCAAATAGTAACCACATCGGCACCGCCAACAGGGATTGGGATATAACATCTGGTGGAGTCATTAACATGCCGACAACAAAACAACCGACGATGACATAAGGGCGTTTTGATGCCAATGTTTTGGCACTAACAGCACCGCTCCAGATTAACAATAAGGTGGCAATGGGGATTTCAAAGGCAAAGCCAAAAGCAAAAAACAGCTTCAGGGCCATATTGAGATAACTGCGGATATCTGGTGTTACCTCAATTCCCGCTGGTGCCGAGTTAATAAAAAAATCAAATATAATGGGGAAGACCACATAGTATGCGAAGATCATACCCGTATAAAACAAGGCAATACTGGAAATTAGCAGCGGTATTGCCAAACGTTTTTCACTTTTATAAAGCCCCGGGGCAATAAAAGCCCAAACCTGATACAGCACAAACGGAATGGCGATAAAAAAAGCCAGTACAAAACTGGTTTTAAACGGGGTGAGAAAAGGAGAGGTGACATCAGTGGCTATCATCCCCGCGCCTTCGGCTAACTGACTTTGTAGCGGTGCTGCAGCAAAAATATAAATGTGATTGGCAAAAGGGATCATACAGATAAAAATTGCTATAACCACGACGATAATCTTGAGTAGCCGATTGCGCAACTCAATCAGATGGTCAATAAAAGGTTGCTGTTTTCCGCTCATAAATAAAATCTTCAGGCCGAAATATTCGGGTTATTTTTTCGTGTTGTCGGTATGATCTTGAGATTGTTTGATAGGCGTGGAATTTTCTTCTTTTTTAATTTCTTCATGTTTGACTGCGTGTTGCGGGCGTTGCGGATTTAGTGCGGGTTCACCGTGGTGGTGCAAGTGCTCCGGATAATCTGGGTCTTCCGGTTGTGTTGTTTGTACCAGATCATCTTCGGTTTCGCTGTGCCCGGCATTTAGCTGTTGAGGTTTGGGCTCCTCAGCAGAAATATTCTCGGTAATGCTTTTTTGGGTTTCACTCAGAGTGTTTTCTAAGTCTGCACGGCTTTCGCGCAGTTCTCGCAACACGCGGTCATTATGAATTTCCCGGCGTATATCATCCGCACCTATTTCTCGCTCTAACTCACTGCGGGCATTGGCTAGGCTATGTTTAATTCTCGACCACCATTTGGCGGTAGTGCGCACTGCATTTGGCAGGCGCTCAGGGCCGATGATCACCAGGCCAATGATAGCGATCACTAACAATTCAAAAAAACCGATATCAAACACGACTCTACCCGCGCTACTTGTCTTGAGACTTATTTTGTTCTGTGGCCTGTTTATGCTGGGCTTGCTGCGGCGCTAATTCCGTGGTTTTTTTACCGAGAAGGTCCGGTGCCTGATCTTTTTGCTCAGTTTCGTCCTCTACGCCATCGTCTTTCATCGATTTTTTAAAACCCTTGATGGCGCTACCCAAATCACCTCCCAGATTGCGCAAACGTTTGGTGCCAAACAATAACAGCACAATGACCAGAATAATAAGTAGTTGCCACATATTAATGCCACCAAATCCCATGATTTTCTCCTAAAAACCTTATCAATTGAAAACAGTTATTCTACTTTGCGCGTGGCCTTCTCGGTGATACCGGAGAGGCCAAATCGTCGTGCTAGTTCATCCGTTAATTGCTGAGAATTCGCACCTAGGTGTGCGAGCATCACCAGAGAGTGAAACCACAAGTCGGCGGTTTCCTGAATCAGTGCCCGACGCGCTGTGTCGGTATCACTATTAGTTTGCATATCTTTGGCCGCAAGTATGACTTCGGTGGTCTCTTCGCCAACTTTTTCGAGAATTTTGTTTAGCCCCTGCCGATTAAGGCTGGCTACATAGGATGCTTGCGGGTCGTCATCTTGTATGCGTTGGCGCAGTACCTGATCAAGCTGGGACAATACATCGCTCATAATAAGTCACTTGGCATTTGATTGTGGATACATACTTTGGGGTAACGCAATAATTGGGTCTACCGTTTCCCATCGGCTATTTTTATAGCGTCGATAAAAGCAGCTGTTGCGCCCGGTGTGGCAAGCAATATTACCAACTTGTTCGACGCTCAGCAGCAGGGTATCACCATCGCAGTCAAGACGCATTTCGCGTAATAATTGGAGATGCCCTGAGCTCTCCCCTTTGCGCCACAGTTTACCTCGTGAGCGTGACCAGTAAACCATCCGCCCTTTCTCAAGGGTTAGCCGCAGTGATTGCCGATTCATCCATGCCATCATTAATACCCGTCCACTACTGTGGTCTTGAGCAATCGCTGGCACCAACCCCTCACTATTCCAGCTAACCTGCGCTAGAAAATCTATGTTGTCCTCATCCACCTTGGAAATTCCTGTTTGTTGCTTCATTGTAGGATGATGGAGGTGCAATGAGAGTGCACTTTAGCCATTTAAGGCCAGAGTAACAGGATTATGGCTACAGAGGCTAGCAGCCAGCTGGCTGCAGGCAGTTGCACCAGGAGCTGGGGAGCGGCCACTAGGGTGGCGCTGATCAGTAATAGTCCTGCTGCCATTCGGCGCAGGAAGCGTTGCCGTCCACGCTGTCGTGTGGATGCCATCTGGCTGCCCAGCTTTGCTAGTTGCGGTGCTAGTTCGCGCCCTTGCTCTAGAGTTGAAAATACCAGTTGCGGTAGCTGGGGAAATTTCTCCAACCATTCGGGACCATAGCGTTTGATCTCGCCAATAATTGTTTTGGGATGAATCCGCTCTCGCATCCAGCGCTCCAAAAAGGGGTGGGCTGTTTTCCACAGATCTAGCTGTGGATAAAGCTGGCGGCCAAGCCCTTCAATATTGAGTAGTGTTTTTTGTAGTAGCACTAACTGTGGCTGCACTACCATATCGAATCTGCGCGCGGTTTGAAATAAGCTGATCAGCACTCGGGCAAAAGAAATCTCCCCCAGCGGTTTTTCAAAGATCGGTTCGCATACGGCGCGAATCGCCGCTTCAAAGACATTGATTGGGGTGTCGGGGTGCACCCAGCCGCTTTGTACATGTAATTCAGCCACCATGCGGTAGTCGCGACGGAACATGGCTAGAAGATTGCGTGCCAGATAATATTGATCCTGTTGCGTCAGGCTGCCCACTATGGCGGTGTCGACGGCGATATAGCGCGGCTTTTGCGGTTGCTGGCGGGAGACAAAAATATTGCCTGGGTGCATATCGGCATGGAAAAAATTGTGCTCGAATACCTGTTGGAAAAATATCTTCACTCCGCGTTCGGCGAGCAGCTGCATATTGGTATTTTGGGCGTGTAGCTGAGCTAAATCTGTGACCGGAATACCCTCTATACGCTCTAGTACCAGCACGTTTTGGCGGGTGTAATCCCAATGTACAGCGGGGATATATAACAGCGGGGAATTGCTGAAATTGCGCTTTAATTCTGAGGCATTGGCCGCTTCGCGCACTAGGTCTAGCTCGCCTTCGATGGTGTGGCGGTAATCTTCCACCACTTCAACTGGGCGAAAGCGGCGGCCATCGGGCATATAGCGCTGGATCCAGCGAGCAATAAAGGTCAGTAACCGCAAGTCTTGCTCAATAATGTTTTCGATATCCGGGCGAAGTACTTTAACCACAATGGCCTCGCCTTGGCCACCTTGCTGATCAAACAACCGCGCGCCATGCACTTGGGCGACCGATGCTGAGGCCAGTGGTTCGCGTTCGAATTCAGCAAATAATTGTGCTAGCGGTGCTCCTAGTGCCGCTTCAATGCGCGCGACACATTGATCGACGGGGAAGGGGGGAACATTGTCCTGTAGTTGGTCTAGTTCACCAATGATATCTGCTGGCAGCAAGTCTGGCCGGGTGGACAGCAATTGACCAAATTTTACGAATATCGGCCCCAAATCTTCCAGTGCCCGGCGTAAGCGTTGACCGCGGGATAAGTTTGATTGTGGCATTAGCTGTGCGGGTGCACACAAAGTGCGCAGCCATAGTGGTCGCTTACTAATGGGTATTAGCTGGTCGAGGCGATAGCGCAAAAAAACTCGCGCGATGGCAAAGCTGCGAGCAAGAGGCACGATTAATAGGCCTCCCGTGTGGTAATTTTTTGCTGAAGAAGTTGCATCCGTGCTTCAAGGCGTTCGGTTCCTAGGGCTAACTCGGCAATATCGTCGACAAAAGCTTCGAACTGCGCCTGGGGAGGGGTAAAACGCCACTCCTCACTAAATGCCTCGGCGGCAGCCTGAGGCGTACTACCGAGTGTGTTGTACAGCCAACGCTGGGCACCGCGCAGGGATTTACCAATGCCATGAGTGGTGCTATCACCGAGTAGGCTTGCCAACGGCTCTTCCCAGTCTATGTCTAGGTCTTGCAGAATGGATTGTAGTTCCGCCAACAGTGCGCTGGAACCGACAACAGTGACTCCGAGACCTGCCGGTGTGGCACTGTGGTCTCGCAGTAGCCGAATAAAAGCCAGCGCCGAGCCGTTCAGCTCGGTGGTTATTTCGCCGGCCCACTGGCTATATAGCCTTAGCCATTCTTTTTCAATGACCAAGTACAATCGCAACCGTGGGGCACTCAGTGATACCCCTAAGACCTGGCCGTGTAGCCTGCCCAAACGTGCTCGCGTGCCCGGGTCATATTTGAGCGCAGCATTGATGGCAGTCTCTAGCGCAGCAGCAAACAGAGTTCGGTCAGGCATGGAGGTTTCCGTTGTTAAATGTTTGTTGGCGCAGGGGCAGCTTCAAGGCTTAATGCCCTTGTGTAGAGCAACAATACCGCCGGTCATATTGTGGAAACTACAGTCGCTGAAGCCGGCATCATCCATCATTTCCTTTAACGTTTGTTGATTTGGGTGCATACGGATGCTCTCGGCCAGATAGCGATAGCTGTCAGCATCTCTGGTAATTAGTTTGCCCATCAACGGCAGGATGCGGAAAGAATAGTGGTCGTAGACTTTTCCGATTAGTGGGGATTGGGGCTTGGAGAACTCCAATACTAGTAGGCGACCGCCAGGCCTCAATACCCGTAGCATGGAGCGCAGTGCCATATTTTGGTCGGTGACATTGCGCAGGCCAAAAGCGATGGTGATACAGTCGAAGGTGTTGGCGGCGAAGGGTAGGTACTGGGCGTCCGCCTGTACCACTTCTAGGTTGCCGACAACGCCCCGATTCATCAGTCGATTACGGCCGACCTGTAACATCGATGCGTTGATATCGGCTAAAACAACCTTGCCCTGGCTGCCGACGATGCGGGAAAAATGTGCGCTCAAATCGCCGGTACCACCGGCAATATCCAGTATGCTCTGCCCTGGGCGAGCGCCGGACATTTCGATGGTGAAGCGTTTCCACAGTCGGTGAATGCCGCCGGACATCAGATCATTCATGACATCATAGCGTGCTGCCACCGAGTGAAACACATCGGCTACACGCTCGGCTTTTTCCTCCGTCGGCACCTGCTCGAAGCCAAAGTGGGTGGTTTTGCGATCGCTCATGGGTGTGCCTGATAAACCAGTTTCAGAGGCAGCATTGTACCTTGGCTCAGCAGTAAAATGGTATGCCATCAGGGTATACGTCTTTTAGAGGGCTACGGCTTTTGCTTTTCTTTTCTATAATTGCCATTCCAACTAACTTATTCGACAATGATTTGATTCGATTTGGCGTTATATAGGTAGAAGGAGCGAGGCAGTTTGCGCATTCCAAGAGTATATTGTTCAGAGCCGCTCAATGGTCGGCAGCAGGTTTTGTTAGCCGAGGAAAGCAGCCATTATTTGCTCAAGGTATTGCGCCTTCAGCTCGGCCGGCCATTGATACTGTTTGATGGTCGCGGCGGTGAATACGCGGCAGAATTGCTGGATGTGGGTAAAAAGGCTTTGGTGAAATTGTATGACTTTAAGTCTGAGAACCGGCAATCTCCGTTGGCACTGACCTTGGCTGTGGGCATCTCTCGGGGTGAGCGTTTTGAGTGGGTGATACAAAAGGCCACCGAGCTGGGGGTGGAATGCATCCAGCCGTTGTTCAGCGAGCGCTGTGAAGTGAAATTATCTGCCCAGCGACTGCAGAAAAAACTGCCCCATTGGCAGCAGATTGTTAACAGTGCCTGTGAGCAGAGTGGACGCAACCGGGTACCACAAGTTTTTGCGCCGAAAAAGTTGTCGCAACTGTTGGCGGCATCCGATGAAGCTGACGATAATTTAAAGCTGGTACTGCACCACCGCGCTGAGGTCAAGCTGCAACAACTGGAGCAAGCTTACGGCAGACCTGAGTCGGTTTTATTGTTGGTTGGTCCAGAGGGCGGGTTGTCCAATGCTGAAATTGGCGCGGCTCTGTCCAGTAATTTTGTTCCCATATGTCTTGGGCCGCGGGTATTGCGCACTGAAACAGCGCCCTTGGCAGCACTGTCAGTACTACAGTACCTATGGGGTGATTTTTAATTTATGTGCAGTGGTGTGTGGGCAAGCCATAGCTTGTTTTTTTAAACTTTTTGTATAGCAGGTAATGGAGTACAGCATGATAAAATTAATCCTTTGGCTCATAGGGTTGGGAATTATTGTTTTTTCCGTTGTCATTTTGATTAAGCCACAGTTAACGGAATCATTGAGCGGATATATGAATGAAACAACTTTCGCCATCGGTTCTTGGGTGAGGATTGCCATTGGGTTGTTTTTTTTGTTGATTGCAGATACGCATCAGTGGAGCCTACTATTTGATCTGTTGGGTGCTTTATTGGTGGTGGTTGGCGCCTACCAGCTGCACAGAGGTTATGATTACGCACGAAGTCTGGTGGATAAAATAGTGCACAGTAACAAAAATATTATACGCGCTCTTGCTGTGTTTGGCGCATTGGTCGGGATATTATTGATATCCGCCAGTTGATTTGCAGAAGCTTTTGATAAGAGTATCAGATGGCCAAGACGAAGCTGATTATTTTTGATTGTGATGGAGTGCTGGTAGACAGTGAAAGCATTGTTTGCCGCATTCTTGCTGAAGAAATGAATCGATATGGAATGCCGACAACTGCTGAGGAAGTGGATGCGCAGTTTAGTGGCCGGCCGGCAAAAGATTGTTTTTTGGAGATTGAAAAACGCTATGGCAGGCCGCTGCCAGAAACCTATTTTAAAGATACAGAGCATCGTATTCGCGAAGCCTTCCATAGCGATCTGGAGCCGGTGCCCGGTATAGAGCAAATTTTGAAGGAAATTAAACACAGAGAAATAAGTAGCTGTGTTGCCTCCAGTGGTTCCCATGAAAAAATGCACCTCACATTAAATAAAACCAAGCTTTATCACTATTTTACAAATAGCATTTTCAGTGCTGAAGACGTGGCCCGAGGAAAACCCTGGCCAGATTTATTTTTGCACAGTGCTCGGATGTTTGGTGTGCAGCCTGAACATTGCCTCGTGGTGGAAGACTCAGTTCCCGGTGTTAAGGCAGCAGTAGCTGCGGGTATGCCGGTGGTGGGTTACAGCCCTCAGGCCGAGCGTGGTCGCAAGTTGAAGGTAGAAGGTGCAAAGGTGATCAATGAGATTCAGGCAGTACTAAATTTTTTATAAAATTAATACAGACTATTAAGCGGCGCGCCAAAAACTAGCGTTTCAGTTGCAAAGTTTTTTACTGCCTGGTTTTTATTGGGTTAAGCCTCTGTTTTATCAATAACCAGACTTTATATAGTCAATGTAAATATTTCCGGATGTATCGCGTAAAATTAGCCGTGCACCGCCATTTTTTAGCAATGCTCGGCGGCTGCCTGCAAGGGCGTATAAATATTTATTTTCCTGGCTTATTAATTCTTCTGAGGCGGTTTTTTTTGTTGATGCGAAACTGTCAGTATCCCACACTATGTGTCCGGAATTGGTGATAGCCATTACGCCGCGATAAGTATTGACCCCACTTTTACCCACAACCTGTCCTTCGCGATTGCACAAAAAGGTAAAATCTGATGGCCTGCTAATATTGATTGCCTCACCGTTGATACGCAGTAATTTTAATCGCCATTTGTCGCCACAAATAGTGGCCAGAGTACCTGGTTCCTGTTCAAACTGGAGGTATCCAGTATCCTTGGATTTTAATAAGCTACAGCTTGATATGGTTAAGATTAGCCCGAGAAACCACAGTTGTGCCAACTTTCCCATTGTACTTCCACTTCCTGTCTGCAGATACTTTAATCCTAGCCACAATACGCTTGATTGAGATGTATTTTGCGGCAAGCTGTTTTGTCTAAATTAGAGGGTTTGGGTATAGATGGTGGGATGTTGTAGGGTTGAGCCAAAAAGGTAAAAGCGATAGTCACGATGCAAGGTTGATGTTATTGGCAAAAAAATGATTGTCGCGGCACTGATAAAAGCGTCATTTTTTCTGGCTTCTATACACTAAACGATCTCCGGTGTATTTTGACGGCTATCAGGGTACAGTTTTCGCTTGAGTTTCGTATCCTAAATCGCCACAATTATTTGTGTGCTTGCGCCATTTTATTCCTCCCAATACGTAATTCAGAGTTTCCATGACCATAGATATTGTTATTTTAGCCGCCGGTAAAGGCACCCGTATGCATTCTGACCTGCCCAAGGTACTTCACCCTATCGGCGGTATGCCAATGCTGGAGCGAGTCATCGAAACTGCCAAGCAATTGGGTGATGTGAAAATAACGGTAGTCATTGGCTTTGGTGCTGAGCAGATTCGCGAACGCTTTGCCCACACCGGTGTACAGTTTGTGGAGCAAACGGAACAGTTGGGCACCGGCCATGCGGTTGCTCAGGCGATCCCCAACTTGCGCCCCGATGGCACCGTATTGGTACTTTACGGGGATGTACCGTTAATCAAAAGTGGCGCTTTACAGTCGTTATTATCGGGCGCTGAAAAGGGTCCGGCCCTGCTGTCGGTGGAAGTGGCCAATCCCGCAGGCTACGGCCGTATAGTAAGAGACGATAGTGGCCGTGTACTGGCGATAGTGGAAGAAAAAGACGCAGATACTGAAACGCTAGCAATTTGCGAGGTCAATACCGGAATTCTTGCTGCCCCCGCTGATCTGCTAAGCCGGTGGCTGCCAGCATTATCCTGCGACAATGCCCAGGGGGAGTACTATTTAACCGATATCATCGCGCGTTCCGTGAGTGAAGAAATTACTGTTATCGCTGTGCGTGCCAGCGATCCGACTGAAGTGACAGGGGTAAACAGCAGAGCCCAGCAGGCTCAAGTGGAGCGCGCATTGCAACGCCATGAAGCACAGGCACTGATGAATAGCGGTGTGACCTTATTGGACCCGGCACGCATAGATATTCGTGGGCGTCTCAGCTGCGATACCGATGTGTGTATCGATATCAATTGTATTTTCGAGGGTGAGGTTGAGCTTGGTAAGGGTGTGCATATTGGCCCCAACTGCCTATTAAAAAATTGCCGGTTGGCCGCGGGTGCTATAGTTGAGGCCAATTCTATTATTGAGGATTCCAATATTGGCAAAGCCTGCTCTATTGGGCCTTTCGCCCGTTTGCGGCCCGGTACCGAATTGGCAGATGGCGCCAAGATTGGCAATTTTGTCGAAACAAAAAAAGCACACATTGGCTGTGGGAGCAAGGTTAACCACTTGTCTTATATCGGTGACACCATGATCGGTGAAGAAGTCAACATCGGTGCCGGCACTATTACCTGCAATTACGATGGAGTAAACAAGTTTCGCACTGAAATCGGTGATGGTGCTTTTATTGGCTCCAACACGGCGTTGGTGGCGCCAGTAACGGTTGGTGCCGGAGCCACCGTCGGTGCCGGTTCAACTATTACTAGCCCGGTAAAAGAAGGGGAATTGGCTCTTGGCCGCAGTCGACAGCGTACGATCAGTGACTGGGAGCGCCCCAGCAAAAAACGCTGAGTTTTAAGTTCCGCAACAAGCAGCCTGCCAATGGACACTGTTAAGTGCATGCATTGGCAGGCGGGTCGGTTTTGAATCAGCGTATATTGGTTGAATCTAACAGAGTTGCCATTTTTAAACAGCGTTGGCTTTCATAGCGCTCATTTTTCAGCGCCTTTTCCAGCAGCGGGTTCAATGTCTTATTGTTATCTAGAAGCGTTCCTAGCTGTTGTATGCCCTGCTCATCACAGTACTGCGGGAATAGCCGTGCATACGTTGTGATTTCCTCTGCTGCGTCCTTGCCACTAAACTCTTCTAGTGCTGCAAAAATGCGCTGTGCATTCGCTTTTTCGAGGTCCCATTGGCGTGATGGGAATAAGGCTCCAGCAGCAGCTTTTAGCTGGCTCAGCTTAAACTTATCTTGATGTTTTAGAATATTATCCAACCATTTGGTTTTAGTCTCCGCTAGTGGGCGAATGGCTTCCGCAGCGATGGCATTTCGCTGTGAGCGATCGGAGTTATCTTTTGCCAACTCAGTTTTGATTGCCTGCTGATAGTCATCATATAAAAAGGCGTTTTGCAGTATAATTAAGCTCCAACGCATATCTGGATCTAACACTAAACCATTAATGCTGAGCTTGTCGCGCAGCAAATTTTGAGCATTAGCCAATGCTTCTTCGGAATAGGCTACGGTAGCGAAAGTGTTAAACCAAACTTTCTGTGCATCACTGCCAGCTGCGGCCTGCTGCAACCGTTGCCAGGTGAACGCCTCGATTGCTGATTGCAATGTTTGGCGTTGTTCATCATCAGTAGTGATTTTGTTAAGCAGGGCATTGGCTTGACTAAGATGGCGGGCAACCATCCGTATCACATTGATTTCACGCTCCTGATCTACATTACTGAGCACAAAACGCACATATTCATCCATGGGCATTTGGCCATTAAAGGCACTATCAGCCAGGCTTTGCCACATCATCAGGCGGGTAAAAGGTTTGTCGATAGCATGGATATGTTCAGACATGTTGCCAATGGATACCGGATCCAGAGTTACCTTAACGAAGGCCCAATCCCCCTCATTGGGGTAGACAATCTCTGGGCAGCGCCTGCCGATGGCCGCGGTTACTGCGGTGGATTTACCACTGTAGAGCACGGGCACAGTACTGCTGAGGCGCATCTTGCCACCTTTCATGTTGTAGAAGCCCACTTGTGTGCGCTGCTGGCGCAGAGTGGGAAACTCTTCTGTTGCGCTTTGAGTCAAGGTCATATGTGAAATCTTGCCGTTTTCACATTGAAAGCTGGTTTCGATCGTATTGAGCCCAGGCTCATATAGCCAGGTTTGTTGCCACTGGCCTAAATCCTTGCCTGCAGCCTTGCCCAAGTGACCCATAAAATCATCCAGGGTGGAGTTCTGGTATGAGAGGCTCTGTAAATAATTACTGACTCCTTGGCGGAATGCCTCTTTACCGAGATAGTAAGGGAGTTGTTTGAGAATTGAGCCGCCTTTACCGTAGGTGATACCATCAAAATTGGCAAAAGCTTCATCGGTGTTTTTCACCGGCAATTGAATCGCATGGGTAGTGGGCCGCTGGTCAGCGTTATAGGCCCACTGTTTGGTGCCAAGGTAAAAGTTTTCCCAGGCATCTTTGAACTCACTGTTTTCAGCCAAAGCCAAATTAGCCATGTAAGTGGCGAAACTTTCGTTTAGCCATAAATCATCCCACCATGCCATGGTCACCAGATTGCCAAACCACATATGGGCCATTTCATGTGCAATAACCGACGCTAAGCGCATACGTTGAGCTGTGGTTTTTTCGCCGCGGGATACATATGTTTCATTAAACGTGACCGCAGCGACATTCTCCATTGCTCCGGCATTAAAATCTGGCACGATTAATTGATCATACTTTACAAATGGGTAGTCCACCTCAAAGTAAGGTTGGAAGAAGGCAAAAGATTGCTTGGTAAAGGTAAACCAATCTTCTGGCTTGACATATTGAGCTACACTTTTGCGTGCCAACAAGCGTAGCGGTATGCCGTCGGCATCGTCGTGCCACACATGATAGGGCCCGGCATGGAGGGAAAAAATGTAGGAAGAGAATTTGTCTGAGCGTGGAAAGTGCCAGTGATTAAATGCACCGTCACCTTCTACCTTGTCTTCCCGTACCGAACTGACTACCAGCCAGTCTTTTGGTGCCGTTACATTTAGGGTGTAGTGGGCCTTGAGGTTCGGCTGGTCGAAATGTGGGAATAGGCGATTGGCATCGTAGGGTTCAAAGTCGGTATACATATAGACTTCACCGTCTTTCGGGTCGATGAAGCGGTGCAGGCCCGAGCCATTGCTGGAGTAGGGGTGCTGATAGCGCACTGCAATAGTATGCTTGCTATCCTTTAGTTCAGCCGCGGCAATGGTAATAAACTGGCCGTTATACTGAAAGGAAACCGCTCGCCCATCGACGCTGACGGCGTCTACGTTGCCTCCAGCAAAGTCTATGGTTAACGGCTGGTTAATTGGACGTTTAAATTTAACCTTCGCAATGACTTCACCAGAAAATGTACTCCCCGTTTTGTCGATGTTAACGGATAGTTGATAATTTACCTCTGCGATCTGTTTCTTACGCAGTTCGGCATAAGATGCCGAAAGTCCAGAAGATTCGATGCGGTTAGCCGTAACTAAAGGCGTTGTTTTAGTGGCTGGGGGACTGGTGTTGTTTTGGCTGCAAGCGGCGAGCACTGCTGAGCATAAAAGTGTTGTAGCAAGCTTATCGATGCGTATCATAGCATTCTCTTTGTATATTTAATTTTTCATGGAAATAGGGTGGAGTGAAATCTGTTTATAATTTCAGCCGCTGAGAGTAATAATTGGGCACTTTATACTATTTTGTCCGCCAAGGCTAGGTTCTTGATGTCTGAAAAGTCTATAAAAAATAATTTTTTATTTAAAAATTTACTAACTAAATGGCAATGCTGTCGTACACTCTGCGATGATAACCGCTTAATAAGCAGATTATTTGAGTGCCATTATGATTAAAAATAAATTATCGGCCACTTAAATAAACAACTTTTACGATGACAATTATGCTATTGGATACTGCTCATTTTTAGTGGATGATAGTAAACTTGCAATCCTTTTTAATCGATTAAATAAGCCTATAATCAGAGGTTCAATTATGACAACATTAATAACTTTTTTATTACAAATAACTAATGATTATCAACTCCAATTTAGCAAAAAATATAGATTTAATTTAGCTAAATACAAAAAGATAGAATCAATAAATCCCCCTATCAGTTTTGGTTGCATTAGGATAATAATTAAAAAAATAAAATTCATTAAGTGGTTATGGATGCTGCCAATGACCTTATGTATATTGTTCCTAATGAGTGCATGTGAAAAAAAAGAAGATAATAAAAATGATACAGGCGACATTGTAATGGAAGAGAGCGATGTGATTATAGAGGAAATGCCAAATAACACTTCGGTGCCAGAAAGTGGAACTTTTGCAGAAAGTTTTCGTCGCTATTTGGCCAATGATGCACGCGATCCACAACGCTCTTTCCTGATGAATATTGCATTTCCGGTCAACGGAGCCATACCTATTGGTACATCAATCGCGGATGTAAAAGCATTGATTGATATCATGCGCGAGCACCTCAATCTGTCTATTGCCATAGAAGGATATACTAGCAGTAGTGGTAATGCGGCGCAAAATCAACAACTGTCAGAGCAGCGTGCAGAAGCGGTACGTGATTTATTGGTTGCCGCAGGTATTGATGGAAATCGCGTGAGCGCTATGGGGATGGGCACAATAACGCCACTTTCAGAGAGTAGTGATGAGGCCGCTAAGCTTGAAAATCATCGCATTGCAGTTCGCGTTATTAATTAGGCTTCGCTGCAAAGTTTTATAAATTAACTTGATTTTTTTCTAGTTTATACGGGCACTTTATTAGGCCAGTAATGCTTCTAGGCGGGGAAATAATACCATAAGAAAATCCATATTTCTTAAAAGCTTTGGATAAATCCAGTAGCTTCATTCATGCTGTTTTTCTGTAGCGAAACCGTTATTATGGCGTTTTACAACGGGAGTTACACTATGTCATTAACACCACCAATTGCGCCAGTTTTGCGTAGCCATGGAGAAAGGTTTCCGCGCCTGGGTCGGGCAGTGTATATTGATCCTCAGTGTACGGTTATTGGCGATGTGGAGCTGCAGGATGATTGTTCCATATGGCCCATGGCGGTAGTTCGCGGCGATATGCACCGAGTGCACATTGGTGCACGCACCAGTGTGCAAGATGGTGCTGTGCTGCACATTACCCACGCCGGCCCATTCAATAGTGACGGTTGGCCCTTGAGCATTGGTGAGGATGTAACTATTGGGCATCGGGCTTGCTTGCACGGTTGCACTTTGGGAAGCCGAATTTTGGTTGGTATCAGTTCCACTGTGCTTGATGGTGCGGTGATTGAGGATGATGTGATGTTGGCAGCTGGCGCTTTGGTGCCGCCGGGGCGTAGGTTGGCCAGTGGTTATTTAT
>JAHZJJ010000117.1 GCA_022600975.1 Gammaproteobacteria bacterium | reverse complement strand
TGTGCGGCATAACCTTCTCCCAATGTCACATCTTGAGGAGGCACAGCATCCTTACTTAAAGTGGGAAAGGGGTCATTTAAAAACACCACATCGCCAGGTTGATTGAGAGGCCTTGTTGACCCGAACGCCGCCATAGAATCTAAATTTTTTGCCGCACGATATACCCAGCTGCGTTGGGCACGGTTGAATGGCAACTCTTCTCGGTCTAGGGCAAAGAAATATTGGCGGAAAAACTCTCCAACATGCTCAAATTTATAACGAAGATGACCGATAACCGGATAGTTTCGTCTGATTGCTTGCTTAGTCTGACTAACATCCGATAAATACAGATACACTATATACAGAACAAACAACACTAGCCCTAAAGCAACTAACAGTCCAAAGAACTGCAATAATTTAATCGAAAAATTTTGTATTGCCGCAATAGCTTGTAAATCCATGGTTTATTTTTCCGAGGTAACGGTCAAAATTATTTTACTGCGCCAAAACAATAACCTTCCAGAGAAATATGGTTACGAGTTTCCTGAAAGGGTTCTATCTCACATCGTATTGTAGCTTCAGGAAAAAGGCCTAGCTGGCTTAAAAACCATAGATAGACAACAATTTTTGATGAAGCATCAAATAATAGAAACTAATACGCCAAGAATTATTATAGTTTAACCACAGTTTCTCTGTTTAAAGCCTGAGGTATTATTGCTAGGCAAATAGCTTATTCATGCTGAGCCAAGTATACAGTTGAGAACAAAGGCAGATATGTCATCTTTGGCAATACTCTCCCTTGAGCACTGAATTTAAGTTTCGCTATCGAAATATTAAAGTGCTAAGGAGCATATTTTGCATAAATACAAATTAAAGTAATTAATCTGGCAGCCTTCTATTCAATAAACTTAAGAAATGCCTATCAATAATCTCTGAGGTTACACAAATTCATCGACAAAGTATGCTCTTCCAGCTCCTCCAGCCTTACCAGATTTTCCAGCGCATCGCGGGCAGATGGCGTATCCACTCCCTGTAGCAGGCTGCGATACAGATCGGCGAGATAAATATCAATTTCCATGGCCAACGCGCTAATCTCCTCCAGATCCTTAAGGTTGACATTGCGCAGGCGCTGCAAAAACTCCGACTCACGCCCCTCAGGGGCAAACTGCAGCCAAGTGTGTAATGCCCCAGGCGGAACGCTCAAGCAAAAATTCTTCAATGCACTAGACATTGACTCTTCCCGCCGACGCAACTGATCTAACAGTAAACCAATACGCTCATTAGCAACCATTTGCTCAAACTCACCATATCTCTGGCTCAATTTAGCATGAAAGTCGCTTCCCTCTTCAATTAAATCCTCTAATGTTTTATAGCGCATCAGCTACCCTGAGAAAACCTCTTACAGAGTAGTATAGTTAAAAGAATCACTTACACGCCATGCCAAAAAGTGCCACCACCCTAATTCGCAAGCATAACAACCACAATTTTCGCAGAAATCCCCCGGCAAGCGATAGTTTCTACCGGGGTGCTGGCCCACTTCTGCAAAAAAGAGATAGGCTAAAAAAGCTCGGAATAGGCCTTTTGCCAACGCTTAAGTACTTTCTTCCCCACACCGCCGAGCAATACCACTGCATGACGCAAACGTGCCTGGCTCAATGCCGGGCCGAGCAATTCCATTGCATCCATAACCGAAAAAGAGGCCGTAGTGCCACTAATGGCTACAAAAAGTGACGCATTGAAATCCTTGAGCTTGATATCCATAGCCATTGCCAAGGTCTTCACTTCAGTAAAAATACAGTCTTTATTCCAACTGGAAAGCGCCTCAAAGCGCCACAGAGCAAATTGCAATAATTTCTTCTGTTCCTCTAAGGTTAACCGGTTCACTGTGAAATCCGCTTCCGTCAACGGCAATTGACCCGCGGCAAGAAAGCCTACCAAGGGCGCAAAATCACTGAAAGTTTCCATACGATCACGGGCGTGTGGCAACACTTTCAATAAATACTCCCGATTAAATAGCCAAGCTTTCAAGCGCTCTGCCAGTTGCTCATTACTCAGTTCACGGATCCACAACCCGTTCAGCCACGACAACTTTTCCACATCAAATACCGGTCCACCAAGGGAGATCCGCTGAAGATCAAAGGCTGATCGCATTTCACTGAGGGAAAACTTTTCGCGTTCATCAGGCATGGACCAACCCATACGCCCTAGGTAGTTTAGTACTGCCTCAGGCATAAAGCCTGTACGCTGATAATAAAGAATTGAAGTAGGATTCTTGCGCTTCGACAGTTTGGATTTATCGGGATTACGCAACAGCGGTAAATGGCAAAGTTGTGGCATTTGCCAACCAAAATACTCATATAGTAAACGGTGTTTTGGAGCAGAGTTAATCCATTCTTCACCACGCAGCACATGGGTGATTTGCATCAAGTGATCGTCGATCACATTGGCCAAGTGGTAAGTTGGCATGCCGTCAGATTTAAGTAAAATCTGCGCATCCACCTGTGCCCAATCGATCTCTATCTTACCGCGCAGCATGTCCTCAATAAGACAAACCCCACTGGCGGGCACATTCATCCGCACTACATAAGGAGCCCTGTTGGCAATACGTTTGGCCATCTCTCCTTCAGGCAGGGTAAGGTCACTGGGTTTCAGTGCAGTGCGCCCTTCTTGGCGCAACTGCTCACGTATTTGATCTAATTCCTCAGCAGTACGGTAGCAATGGAAAGCATGCCCTTTTGCTACCAGCTCAGTACAATACTTACGATAGATGTCCCCGCGTTCGCTCTGCCGATAGGGCCCATAAGGGCCACCGGTATCCGGGCCCTCATCCCAGTCCAATCCCAGCCATCGCAGGCTTTCAAAGATTGCTTGTTCAGATTCTGCTGTACTACGTTCGCGATCAGTATCTTCAATACGTAATATAAATTGGCCACCATTGACGCGGGCAAAACATTGATTGAACAGTGCTATATAAGCAGTCCCCACATGGGGGTCACCAGTGGGTGAAGGGGCAATACGTGTTCTTACGCTCATAACTTACCTAATTGAAATTTAAGGAAATCGTGCCACGCGCCATTATATCGCTGGAAGCTCGATGGGCACAGTCACCTTTAATAACTGCTTTGTGCGTTTAGCACTACTAGGGGTCGCAGCATCCTGACGGATTAGCACCTACCTGAAGCTTACTGGTTGCTTGAGAGATGCTCTACTAATCCAATCTCAGCTGACCTAGGGTAATCTGGAGAGCACTGATGTCTACCGATTTCGACGTACTTATACTGGGTGCTGGCATCCACAGCGCTGTCGCCGCGAGGGATACTGATCACATTGGGCCATTTTTACAGAATGCCAATGAGCACTTGCGAAGCCGTGGAACTAAGCAATGAGATCGCCTAGAATACCCAACCCGCTCTAGCTAAGACGGGGAGAGTATCGTATTGATCAATGACCTCGATGCGCCGACATTTGACTGATGGATCGTAACGGCAAGAACCTGTGCCTGCTTCAGTATTAAAAAGGAAAACCAGCTCCATCTCCCCAACTGAAGCTCTGGCGACCAATACCTGGGGGGGCGCAAGAATTTTATGTCTGGGCGCAGTATTGCCACCAATAAAATCAGGATTCAACAGCCTAAATCCTGTAATCGAAACAATGCTTTTCATACTATTGTGGCATTAAAGTCACATCCATTTTAACTGGCCTTTCTTCTACAATCCTGCCTAAAGCGAGGTTTTAAGTTACAGCAACTTGAAAGGCCCGGATATTATCTTTGGCCTCTTGAGGTACTGCTTGTAATAACTAGAGATAACTGAGGCCGATCAACCTTGGTTGTAGTTGATAGAGCTCAGTGGATGTGGGAGTATACCAAGCCGCTGTTAACACAACTTAGCAGGGTTGCTAATTTAACTATATCTATAGGACAAGGGCCACGCTGAGCTCTTAACCTGTAGTTAAGAAACGCTGTAATTTATTGGAATCAATAGACGACCAATGAAATGCTCACGCTGCGCAATGAAAGTAACGCAGGCTACCAGGGTATTTTGGCTAGCTGATCTTGTCAAACTGCATCAGGCAGATCCTACTCACTTTGTGATAACGTGCCTCTCAAGAAAATAAACGTAGTCATTATAAATAAACATAAATTTATCCATAAAAAAGCTTTAAAACTATAAAACCCGCCAAAAAATGAGATATTAAACTTTATAATTCGGTTTTAGATAAATTATTTTTCTTGCTTAAAATCAAAAATAAATTTACCATGATGTACTATATTGCTACGATATTAATCAATATAAGATTTTAGCACCATAGAATGCAATCCTTAATAACCTGACATAATTAATAGAAAAATTTATCTTTACATTTTGCAAGCATAAAAAAATATCGCTTAATTCTTCCGAATTAAAGGATCATGCGCACCGGATCCCTAAGGAGTTTAAAATAAGGCGACTTGAAAGTATAATGAGCAAGACCCATGTGTAGCTTTTGATGTCGGATATTTCATCATACTAGCGAAAATCATGTGTTAAATTAGAAAAACACTCCAAAATAAAAATATTAGAATCATATTTTTTTGACTCGTGAATATTTCTGCTATAACGGGAGCTCGATTAAAAAATTGGCTTGATAAACTAAATGATGGAAATCTCACTAAAATAGGAACCTAAATATGGATATAAAAAATAAAAAATCAATGCAATATACAACAAAAAATAGTCTGCCAAATAATCGATCACCTCCCCCTATAAGGTCTTAATAAAATATATTATAGAATTTATGAACAATACAAAGAAGTAAAATAAAATTATCCCATTGAGAGAATAATCATGATTAAAAACAAATATCTATTAAAAATTTTATCAGGAATATTTATTTTATTGCTATCCGGTTTAAGCATGTTCACTTTTTCAACACCAGATTCCATTGATCCAAGGATTCGACCTGATAAACAACTTATAATTTATTCTAGTGACCAAAATTTAAATAATGCTTTGTCTGCATCTATGGAATATATTTATAATTTTTTAATTGTTGGCCCAAAGCAGTTTCCAGTAACAGAGAATGAGCCTAGAATTACTAAATTTAGGGACTATGGATTAAGTGCAATTCCTTCATTATGGGGCAGTTACCATGGCAAACCTGATCCTAAAGCCAGAGGGTATCGTGAAAATTTTTGCTTAAGAGACGTAGCTCACCAAACTGAGGGCGCAGCACTTTTAAGCCTTAATGAAGAAAATTATACTATGTTAAAGTTATTTGCAGCCGATGCGTTAAAAGCAACGCGGGTGGATATCAATGCAAGTGATTTTGATCCTGGAAACCCGGAAGATTCCGCTAGAAATAAAAGTTATCTGGAGAAATACTGGGCGCTGTGGTCGTATAATTTTTATGGATTTCCATACTATATGGATTCTGGATATCAAGAATTGCCAGCACCATTTGAGCTATTAGAAAAAGTCTATCAAATGTATCAATATACTGGTGACTCACGCTGGCTTTCCGATACATTCATAGATTATGGCAGGATGATGCATAACCAATTTATGGTTACTTACGACTTTAATGGTAATCATGTAGCAGATAATAGAGGTAGAGTGGGTACCTTGCCAACATACTGGGAACAGGAAGGGGATAGCCATTTAACTTCCGAAGACTTTGTTTATGATCAATCTACTTCACCAGCAAAACTTATTATAAAAAAAACCTATTTTAGCCGTATTGGCGTTCAGGATTTATTATTAAAGATAAGGTTTAAAAATGGTAAAGATGACTTTCTAACGGTAAGGATAAACAATTTTTCAAATCCCGATGGTTCTCGTCCACTTTTGAATCATGACTATATCAGGATGAATAGCAGAGCTGGTATCGATACCATTAATGACTTATCTATAATAATGAGCACACCACAAAGCGTAGGTCTTACAGATATTTATGATGGAGCTAAAAGATTAATAGTTAATCAGGACTACGTTAAAAGTGGCAATATAGTTACCATCAAAGCTGATTATTTTTATGACATAATAAAATATAAATCTAGAAATATTAAATCTTCTTTTAGATTCAAGTTCTCCGATGGCAATCAAGCTAATATCGTAGTAGATATTACAGATATAAAGCCTGATAATATATTAAACATACATGAAGTAATATTGGATTGGAATCAACTCGAAGATACGGCTTTGCAAATAGATTTAAGCAGTACAAATGGTAACACTGATCTCTATCGCATAGAAAATGATATGCGTAGAGTCTCTGAAGCAGGGGATACATTAGGTGCACAGTATCAATCTTTACTTGCTTTTTCAAAGATGTTAAAAGCTAAAGCAAAGCTTTCTCCTGAACAGGCTAATATCTTAAACAATGAATCCGATATCTATGCAAAAAAATCTGAAGATTTACTAAATTATTATAGAGTAACTTATTATAGTAATGAAAAAAATACATATGCTAGAGCTTATGATTCATATGGAAAAGCAGTTTATGGCTGGGGGCATGAGAATAGCTATTTTATGCCACTAAAAAATTTACTGGAGCCTGGGGAAAAAGCTAACTCTTATCTAAAGTTTATTCATGATACAGTATTAGATCAAGGGCTTAATGAAGAAGCTATCACTTATCTACCAGAGGTTTTTTATAATTATGGTAAAAATGAAGAAGCCTGGCTCTGGTTAAAAAGAAATTTAAGCCGCTTTTACAATGAAGTATCAGATGAAATAAAGCAACGAACCTATCCAGAAATTGCGATTACTAATATATCCAATATAATAAACCACATGATGGGATTTTTACCTGATGTGGCAGAAAGGAAAATAGCTACCTTGTCCCGCTTAACCAATGATTTAGAGTATATTCAAGTAGAAAATATTCCTTTTGGCCAGAGTATCATCAATATTGAAGATTACACTCGAAAAATACGTAATCTTATCAATTTAAGACACGAAGGAAACACGACTTCAAAGCTTACAAATGATTATACGTCTAAAGATACCATATTGTGGCAAGCACAATTTGAAGGTGAGCATAAATATATTTACTCCGAAGGATTAAAATATAATGCCACCATAAGTGATAATAATGGCGTACCTATTTCCTGGATTGAATTAGATCTAAGACCCGGAGTTACCCGGAAGGTGAGCATTGAAGAAATAGACTCCTTCGCAAATCAATAATACAACACTGAGCTTTATTATTAAGGATACTTGACCTATTCAAGTTATCCTTAATAATAATCTTTATATTTATTGTAACTATATCGTTTCACGGAGTGATAAAAATTCACAAAAGTTGCCTAACCAATAAACCATGGAACTTAATAAAATCGACATCAACCTCACTGGAAGAAGTAGATAGGCTATTACAAAGATATCAAAAAACTACACTGCCAATATGTCTCAATGCTTTCTATACTGATGTACACCACTGAAAAAATACCGCCAACGTATATTATAATTGCATAATCTTTCCACACTAAAAAATTATTTATAAAAACCTGTGAGACTTTTAAAGAAGAACTGGTTAGATTTAATAGCGAGGGATATCATGTACACGTATTGTTGAACCATACGCCGAAAGTTGCTTTATCAAATCTGATCAACTACTTACAAGATTGGCCTATCTGTAAACTGAAACAGCTTCACCCAAAGCTAAAAAATTGGCACTGCTAATCAGCCCTTTTGATCCCGAGCTACTTTGCTATTATCTATAGTGGCGCACTAATCAATGTACTTCAAAGAATACCTGCCGTAACAGAATAACCCACATTAATTGGCTATCGTCGATAGCTATTATATCCTCTCACTAGAAATATAATGATTTACACGATTTCGATAAAATTTAAATGTGAGAGTATCTTCGAGATACCACACAATTTATCAACTGATGAGAAAAAATACATGATGAATTCATGGTTACTATCGACATTAAATTCATTGAGGTATGTTAGTTTGACGTCAGCTTACACGTATTATAAAAATATGCAATCCGACTCCCGTTATTACTTACATACTAGCCAACAACTGCTAGAATTGCGTGGTTACTGAGTTAAGCTTGAGAGTGGAAATAACGTGGCTTTAACACTGTCTGATCGTCGTCTACTTAATGAGCTTGGAATCATTTTAACACTCAAGTTATTATTCATTTTTTGTATAAAAATATTTTTTTTTAGTCAAGATGAAGCAGATAATTTAATATCCGCAGATAATCATTTTTTTGATATAAAGACAGAAATTACTCAAGAAAAAACACTAAAAACTCAACCAACTATAACCGCAAAAATGCAGTCAACGGTGGCGGAAAAGGAGCAATAAGTGATCAATGAAACAGTTGTTGAGCTTTCTCGTTTACAGTTTGCGCTGACGGCACTTTATCATTTTTTATTTGTACCACTGGCGTTAGGACTATCTATAATAATGGCAATTATGGAGTCCTGCTATGTGATGTCGGGTAAAGTAATTTATAAGGACATGACCAAATTTTGGGGTAAATTATTCGGAATTAATTTTGCCATGGGTGTGGCAACGGGAATTACTTTAGAATTTCAATTTGGCACCAACTGGAGTTACTATTCGCATTATGTGGGTGATATTTTTGGTGTACCACTGGCCATTGAGGGCTTGATGGCCTTCTTTTTAGAAGCCACATTTGTTGGGTTATTCTTCTTTGGCTGGGACCGTCTCAGCAAAATACAACACCTAATTTCCACTTGGTTAATAGCCCTTGGGTCAAGTTTATCGGCACTTTGGATACTGATTGCTAATTCCTGGATGGTGAATCCAGTTGGCGCAGAATTTAACATCGAAACCATGCGCATGGAGCTAACAAGCTTTCCTGCACTTATATTTAACCCTGTTGCACAAGTTAAATTTATTCACACTTTATCTGCAGGGTATGTAACTGGCGCTATATTCGTTCTAAGTATTTCATCTTACTACTTGCTTAAAAAACGCGATATTCCCTTTGCCCGTAGATCCTTTGCTATCGCTTCCAGCTTTGGTCTAGCTTCCATCCTTTCAGTCATTGTCTTAGGAGATGAAAGTGGTTACATTGATGGTGAAGTACAAAAAGTAAAAATTGCTGCAATAGAAGCAGAGTGGGAAACCCAAAAACCACCTGCAAGTTTTACTCTTTTTGCCATTCCCGATCAAGAGCAGAAAACCAATCACTTCTCGGTACAAATACCCTGGATTTTAGGCATTATTGCTAGGCGTTCATTTAGCGAGCCCGTTATTGGCTTTGATCAGTTGATTCCCCAACATAAAGAGCGTATTCGTAAAGGCATCAAGGCTTACGAACTATTAAAAAAAATTCGTGAGGGTGATAATAGCGAGCGGACCTTAGAGGCGTTTCGCAAGGTTGAACCAGATCTTGGCTATGGTATGTTACTGAGCCGATATACAAAAAATATTACTGACGCTACAGAAGAAGATATTGCTTTTGCAGCTGAAAGGTCAATACCTCATGTCGCTCCAGTATTCTGGACTTTTCGCATAATGGTTGCTTGCGGCTTTTTGATGCTGATAATTTTCATCGCCGCATTCATCCAGTCTGCTCGCCATCGTAGTACAGCAAGTCGCGGTCTATTACGTATCTGTTTGTGGGCATTGCCGCTGCCATGGATAGCCTCTGAATGTGGTTGGATCACAGCAGAATACGGACGACAACCCTGGACAATATCCGAAATTCTACCCACCTATATGTCCGCCTCTTCAGTGAGCGTCAATAAAGTTATTGGGAGCCTCAGTGCGCTTATTGCTTTTTATACTGCACTTGCTATCGTCGAAGTTTATTTAATGCTGAAATTTATACGCCAGGGACCCTCAACCTTGGGCACGGGACGATACCATTTTGAAGCACCCGCCAGTAAAGCCAGTTCCTAAGGAGAATTCAACGTGGAATATGAAACACTTAAATTTATTTGGTGGGCGCTAATTGGCGTATTATTTATTGGCTTTGCATTAACCGATGGTTTTGATATGGGTGTCGGCATATTGCTGCGGTTCATCGGTAAAACCAATATGGACCGACGGATAATGATTAATACCATCGGCCCCCACTGGGAAAGTAACCAAACGTGGTTTATTTGTGCATCTGCGGCGTTGTTCGCCGCCTGGCCACTGGTTTATGCGGTATCCTATGCTGGACTCTTCCCAGTATTTATTTTGATACTTTGTGCCCTCATTGTGCGAGTACCGGCGTTTATTTATCGCTCCAAAGTGGATAATCCACGTTGGCGTAATGCTTGGGACTGGGGATTGACTCTCGGCAGCTTAATACCAACAGCGATTTTTGGAGTGATTGTTGGCAATTTATTTTTGGGCCTGCCCTTTGAGTTGAATAATTTCTTGCGCTCCACTTACCATGGCTCATTTTTTAGCCTTTTTAAACCTTTCCCACTACTATGTGGCTTACTCAGTGTAGCAATGTTAGTGATGCACGGTGGAGCCTGGCTGCAAATGAAAACCACTGGAATGTTGTTAATGCGTGCCCAGTCAGCCACCAAGCTGGCTGCAACTACTGTGATCGTGTTATTTCTACTCGCTGGGATATGGTTGTGGTCAAGTATAGACGGTATGCACATAGTAGAGATAAAGCCTATAGGGGGAGTACTCACTCCACTTATGAAATCTGTCGCTTACGGCAATAGTGGCTGGCAAAAAAACTTTGAAATGTATCCAATATTGTGGGGAGTTCCTATGTTAGCCTTACTTTCTGCTCTAACAACCCTACTGTTCAGCAGAACTACTAATCCATTCGTTTTTATTCCAAGCTCTTTGTGTGTTATGTGTATTATTCTTACTTCTGGAGTTGCATTATTCCCATTTGTCTTCCCTTCTTCGTACGACCCTAATTTCAGTTTAACCTTATGGGATGCCACCTCCAGTAAGCTGACTCTAGGGTTGATGTTTTTTGTTGCAGCCATTTTGATCCCCATTGTAATGTTGTATACCATCTTTGCATATCGCACCATGTTCGGTAGAATCACCAGGGAGACCATAGAACAAAATTCCCACAGTAGTTACTAACCATTAACTAATCAAATAATTGAGGAAAAATTATGTGGTATTTTACCTGGGTACTGGGTGTTCTTTTAGCCGCTTCCTTCGCTATTACAAATGCTTTATGGCTAGAAGTCAGTGAAAATATGGATCGACTAAATATGGAATATGATCAGAATGAAAGCCCTTAGATTAACTACCTTTGTTGTCACCTTGACACTGAGCTTAGTAATTAGTTTCTGGCCCCCGTTACTTTATAAAGGGGATCAACCTCCAAGCTACCGCTTGACCATAATAATACTAATCAGCCTATGTATCGGAATAGTATATGGTTCTGGTATCCTCAATAAATTGGCATTCCATTGGCTAATATTAGCAGCACTGATTGCTTGGAGCTCTGTTCTCACTATAGCCTGGATTGCGGTTCCAGTTGCTTAAATAGCAAAAATAAAGCTTGCCATTTAATAAACTGGCTTGGCCACTCAATGTCAAGTTTATTGCCTTTAGATGCTACTGCACGCTTAAAAAAATCTAACTACCTAAAAATTCTTAGAATGTAGGCCATATTAAGACCTTTAACCCTAACTCTCAAATAAGAATCCCTAAAACGCAGGAAGCCTTATCTATATAATGGTATGCAACGAAACCTAGCATCCATGCAAGGACCAGCCCTGCGCTAAAAAATCATTGCGATTCTGTCATGATTTACCAGCGGTGGTATAAAAAAATAGGAACTACCACCCAACAAGATATATACTGGCCTATCAAAGTAGATAGTTTGTCACCGAGCTATCCCGACATGGCATAGCCCATCAAGAGTAGGAGTATTCCGCGTGGTAAATGCCAACAAGTTCGTGATTTATAAACGTCGCAAAAAATTTCATTCTTATTTTTTTCTATAAGCTTTAACTCAATTTCTGTCTACAGAAGGCATTTAAATTTTTAAGCCATAAAAACATTCTATTTTCAGTTACTGTAAGCCAATCTAAATAATAATAATTATTGTTGCTACCTCTACCCATTTCCCATTCTCTTTATTATTTATACCCCTTGCTGGTAAAATGTAATTCACCTTTAACTTGCCTTGCTGTGCGGCGAAAACTTATTCCATTAAACTATCACAACTCTATAATAAGTGCGGTACAATCAGTTTAAGTGTAAAGATCAACACTACAAACTAGAATTTTTACTGACCAACTTTTTAAATCTCTCATCAGGAGCAAGCCATGAAAGGCGACCCGAAAGTAATCAAGCATTTAAACAAAGCGCTGGCCAACGAGCTAATTGCCATTAATCAGTATTTTCTACATTCGCGCATGTTTAAAGACTGGGGATTCAAGGAATTAGCAGAAAAGGAATATCACGAATCTATCGACGAAATGAAACATGCCGACTGGCTTATTGAGCGGATTTTATTTCTCGAAGGTATCCCCAATCTGCAACACCTTGGCAAACTGCTCATCGGCGAGAATACTGAGGAAATGCTCAAGTGCGATCTCAAGCTGGAAAATAAAGCCATCCCCGATCTCCGTGATGCTATTGCCTACTGCGAAACAGTGCACGATTATGGCAGCCGGGAGTTGCTGGAAAAAATACTTGAATCTGAAGAGGAGCATGTGGATTGGCTGGAAACTCAGCTGAGCCTCATCGACAAGGTCGGCTTGAACAATTACCTGCAGTCTCAAATGGGTAGCACTTAAGTAGAGTACGCCCATTAGAGACTCCTCAGACTGGTAGCAGCCCCTTAACTAGGCTGCTATAAAGCGGAGCATGCTAAGACTTATCACTGTCAGTATTCATAGATACCTGCTCAATTAGCGCTTTTAATTCGCCATTTTCGTGCATTTCCATGACGATGTCACAACCGCCAATCAGCTCACCTTTCACCCACAATTGTGGAAAAGTGGGCCAATTGGCATACTTGGGTAGCTCACTGCGAATATCTGGATTGACCAAAATATCCACATAGGCAAAACGCTGCCCACAAGCCATCAGCGCCTGAGCAACCCGCATCGAAAAACCGCATTGAGGCGCATTAGGGCTGCCCTTCATGTAAAGCAAAATCGTATTATCGGAAATTTGTTGCTTGATATTTTCCACTGTATCCATAGGAGCTAACCTCAGACTATAAAAATTCAGGCCCGCACCCAATCGAAGTATGCGGCCGTGTCACAAATTTTACCAACACCTATTGTACCCTATCCCGTGCTCAACACACCCCAGCACCGTGCTAACATGGCTCAACTTATCACTTTCTCAAAATGGCTACCGAGCACACTATAAGGGTACACTGCCAGCAAACAGCTTCTCAGCGCTTATATAAGCAGTATGATGGACAAAAGGAAACACTATGGCTATCCGGCATTTTCTTTCGCTTCTCGATCTGTCTCCGACAGAGTTGAACCATATTATTAAGCGCGCGATCGAACTAAAAGCTCTGCGTAACCAAGGTGTTAATGCCCCACTCTTTCACAACAAAGTGCTGGGGATGCTATTCGAAAAATCTTCCACCCGTACACGGGTGTCATTTGAAGCGGGTATGGCACAAATGGGTGGCAGCGCGCTATTTCTTTCGTCGCGCGACACTCAACTTGGCCGCGGTGAACCGATTGAAGACAGCGCTCGGGTAATCTCACGCATGCTGGATTTAGTGATGATCCGTACTTTTGGGCACAATGTTCTGCAACGTTTTGCGCAACACAGTCGAGTACCAGTAATCAACGCTCTTTCTGATAGCTACCATCCATGTCAGCTATTGGCTGATATCCAAACCTATACGGAACATCGCGGCAACCCCCAGGGCAAAACCGTTGCCTGGATAGGCGATGGCAATAACATGTGCCACTCCTACATTAACGCTGCTCGTCAGTGTAACTTTGAACTACGCATTGCCTGCCCGGAAGGCTACGAGCCCGATCAAAGCCTACTCAATGCCGCGGGTGATCGCGTTCAGATGGTGCGCAAACCCATTGATGCGGTACGCAATGCCAATTGGGTAGCGACAGATGTTTGGGCATCCATGGGTCAGGAAACTGAACATGAAGAGCGTATACGCACCTTTGCTGGGTTTCTGGTGGATCATGAGCTGATGAGCCACGCCAGCAGTGATGCAGTCTTTATGCACTGCTTGCCGGCACACCGCGGTGAGGAAGTCAGCGCCGAACTACTGGAAGACAATACCATCTCTCTAGTATGGGATGAAGCAGAAAATCGTCTGCACGCACAAAAAGCACTAATAGAATTTTTGCTAAAGCACAGCAGCTCAATAAACTAACCGACCACTATTCGCAGCTAGTGACCAGCTAGCTTTGCGCTCAAACCAACAAGAGGTTGTCAAATTTAAGTTCTGACGGCAAATTCGTTGATTAATTTTCCCTAAAACTCCAAATTGCGCAAACATTGATCAATTTAACACTATTATTACATCAGCTGCTTTATAAGCCACACAATATTAAAAAATATTCTTAAGCTTTTTCGGTGGTGGCTGCCTGCTCTTCACTGCCGGGCCACCCTAGTAACGGCGGGCACTAGCGCAAAATTGCCCAAACACAAAGCCCACTATGCACAAATTATGCACAAGAACCCCCTAAATTACTCACCTTGAAAATTCACCAAAATCCCATTATCTTGTTGCTCAAGCGGCACCAAACCCCTATATGTTGAGGTTTTGCTTTGCCCTGCCCCAACCGGATAACCGTTTGACCAGCGCACTGGGGTAACAAGTTGATAATGGAGTATATTTGTTCTAATTACCGGCTACAGCTTACCGCAGCGCAGCATTTTAGACATCAAAGAGCTACCGCGGGCCCGTAAATTCGCTGCACCCGCTTGCGACCTCGCTCGCGACTCAATAACCAGTGAAACCGGGCTAACTCAGTCAAGCCTATATACACGACGGAGATTTTCATGCATACAGAGACAGGGCGCTCTCAAACTGCACCCCAAGACGACCCTGCAACCAAACCAAAGGAATGGGCTAGCAGCAATACCACTCTGACGGCAACGGCACCTGGCCAAATTCGCGTTATCAAACGCAACGGCACCGTAGTGCCCTATACCGATAGCAAGATCACCCTCGCAGTTACCAAGGCTTTCCTTGCAGTAGAAGGTGGTACCGCCGCGGCCTCCAGCCGCATTCACGAAAAAGTGGCAACGCTGACCACGCAAATCAGCGCAACTTTCCAACGCCGAATTCCTTCTGGTGGCACTATTCACATCGAGGAAATTCAAGATCAGGTAGAACTGGCACTAATGCGCTCTGGCGAGCACAAAGTCGCTCGCGACTATGTGCTCTATCGCGAAGCCCGCACTCGCCTGCGCACAGAAAGAGAACAGGCAGACAAAACCGACACGACAATAAGTGAAGCAGTTAAGCAGCATCCGAGCATCCGAGTAAAACTCGCCGACGGCACACTGACTCCCCTTAACATGGGGCGCCTACACACTATCGTGACCGAAGCCTGTGCCGATCTGAAATACATAGACGCCAAACTGATACTCGAGCAGGCACTAAAAAACCTTTACGATGGTGTGTCTGAAAATGATATTAACACCGCACTGGTAATCACTGCACGCACCCTGGTAGAACAGGAACCCAATTATACTTACGTCACCGCCAGCCTGCTGTTGGACAAGCTGCGCAGTGAAGCATTGCGCTTTTTGGGGATTGCGGAATCCGCTACACAAGAGGAAATGACTGCGCTTTACCCGCAAACACTGGCTGCTTATGTCATTCGCGGTATCGAGCTGGAACTCCTAGACCCGATATTGGCCAGCTTTGACCTCGATCGACTTGGCAAAGCGCTACAGGGTCATCGCGACCATCAGTTTACCTACCTCGGTCTACAAACCCTGTATGATCGCTACTTCTTACACGCCGATGAAGTGCGCATCGAGCTGCCACAAATTTTCTTTATGCGTGTCGCTATGGGCCTTGCGGTTAATGAAGAAGACAAGAACAGCCGTGCGATTGAGTTTTATAATTTATTAAGCTCTTTCGATTATATGAGCTCCACGCCAACGCTGTTCAACGCCGGCACTCTGCGACCACAGCTGTCCTCTTGTTATCTCACCACGGTGCCTGACAATCTTGAGGGAATTTATTCCGCCATGCAGGACAACGCCCTGCTCTCCAAATGGGCCGGTGGCCTAGGTAACGATTGGACTCCAGTGCGCAGCCTCGGCGCTTACATCAAAGGCACCAATGGCAGATCTCAGGGCGTAGTTCCTTTCTTAAAAGTGGCCAACGATACCGCCGTTGCGGTCAATCAGGGCGGCAAACGCAAAGGCGCGGTATGTGCCTACCTGGAAACCTGGCATCTGGATATCGAAGAGTTTCTTGAGCTGCGTAAAAACACCGGAGACGACCGCCGTCGCACTCACGATATGAATACCGCCAACTGGGTACCAGATCTATTTATGAAGCGGGTATTTGAGGATCAAGAGTGGACCCTCTTCTCACCCAACGATGTCCCGGACTTACACGATTTGTTTGGCGCAGCATTTGAAGCGCGTTATAACTATTATGAAAAGCAGGCCCTGGCTGGCAAAATCAAGCTGCATAAAAAAGTGCGCGCTCTCAACCTGTGGCGCAAGATGCTAGGCATGTTATTTGAAACCGGCCATCCCTGGATTACCTTTAAAGACAGCTGTAATTTACGCAGCCCACAGCAACATGTCGGCGTTGTACACTCCTCCAACCTGTGTACCGAAATCACACTCAACACCAAAGCCGATGAAGAAATAGCCGTGTGTAACCTGGGCTCTGTAAACCTAGCTCGACACATTATCAATGGTGAATTGGACCGACAGAAGCTGGCCGCCACAGTCAAAACCGCCGTGCGTATGCTCGATAATGTCATCGATATCAATTACTACGCCGTGAACAGCGCACGTCAATCAAACCTGCGCCATCGCCCGATTGGTCTTGGCTTAATGGGTTTTCAGGATGCACTGTATAAAGCTGGCATTGCCTACGCTAGCGAGGAAGCCGTAGCCTTTGCCGACACATCTATGGAGGCCATCAGCTACTACGCTATCGCCACTTCCAGTGAGTTGGCAGTTGAGCGCGGCAATTACACCAGCTACGAAGGATCGCTATGGAGTCAGGGTATTTTACCTATCGACTCCATCCAATTGCTGGCCGAGCATCGCGGCGAGCAGTTTATCGATCAAGATACCAATTGCACCCTCGATTGGAGCAGCCTGCGCGAAAAGGTTGCAACCCAGGGCATACGCAATTCCAATGTGATGGCCATTGCTCCAACCGCCACTATTGCCAATATCACCGGGGTCTCTCAATCCATAGAGCCCACTTATCAAAACCTCTATGTAAAATCTAACCTTTCGGGCGAGTTTACCGTGGTCAACCCTTACCTAGTACACGACTTAAAAGCTCTCGACCTGTGGGACCAGGTAATGGTTAACGATCTCAAATATTACGAAGGTTCTGTGCAAAAAATTGATCGGGTGCCAATTGCTCTGAAGCTTAAATACGCTACCGCGTTTGAAATAGAACCACGCTGGATCGTAGATGCCGCCAGTCGCCGCCAAAAATGGATAGATCAAGCTCAATCACTCAACTTGTATATCGCCGCTGCGGATGGTAAAAAACTGGATCTAACCTATCGCATGGCCTGGTATCGTGGTTTGAAAACCACCTACTATCTGCGGGCACTGGCCGCCACCACCACAGAAAAATCCACTGTGACCAGCAGCTCTCTAAATGCTGTAGCTGCGGGCCCAAGCCATGCTGCAGCTCCAGTGCCGCAGGCCTGTTCACTGGACGATCCAGATTGCGAAGCCTGTCAATAACGGCTTATCCAAACTCTCGGGGGAGAGCGCCAAAACCGCTCAGCGGTTAAGGCCCGTCACACCGCCTCGGCCCAGCAGTATTACTGGGCCGGAGCGGTGTGACAACTAACACATACTGGTGGCAGATCAACACCAGCGAGCGCTAGGATACTTAAGCCCCAAAAAATTACGCTAAAATATTGCCATTAGATAGTTTAACCCTGTGAGAAGTTGAGGTCACCCTCACCTTTACACACCAAAGGAGCAATACCAATGTTAAGTTGGGATGGGTTTGAAAGCCCCTTACAAAGTGCAAAAACTGCACAGAAGCCACCTCAAACCCAAAATGCATCAACCGCAACCACAGTGGCTGACAGTAAACAAGCTGAGACTTTTAAGCCGCCTGTTACACCTAAAACCTCTGCCACCAGCAAATCTTTTGCCACTATCATGGCAAAAGTTGACCATATGGACTGCGGCGAAGGCGAGGCAGAGATTGAAATGCTCGGCAATAAAAACCGAGTGACGGTTGAAGAAAAGAGGATGATTAACTGCCGCGCTGACCTAAATCAATTAGTTCCATTCAAGTATGATTGGGCCTGGCAAAAATATCTCGATGGCTGTGCCAATCACTGGATGCCACAAGAGGTAAATATGTCCGCAGATGTAAAACTGTGGAAAAGTGAAAATGGACTCACAACAGCAGAGCGCCTTATAGTAATGCGCTCACTCGGCTATTTTTCTACCGCAGATTCTCTAGTGGCAAATAATCTGGTGCTTGGGGTATATCGCCTGATTACCAACCCAGAGTGCCGTCAATACCTGCTGCGTCAGGCTTTTGAAGAAGCAATTCACACCCACTCGTATCAATATTGTATTGAAACCTTGGGCATGGATGAAAGTGAAATCTTCAACATGTATCACGAAATTCCCAGCATAGCCAAAAAAGCCCAATGGAGTATAGCGCACACTCATGCCATAGCCGATCCACTCTTTAAGACGGGCACCCCGGAAAGTGATAAAACTTTTCTGAAAAACCTGATTGCATATTATGCGGTAACCGAGGGGATTTTCTTTTATTGTGGATTTACTCAAATTTTATCGTTGGGTCGCCGCAATAAAATGACAGGTGTTGCAGAGCAATTTCAGTACATTCTCAGAGATGAGAGCGCTCATCTAAATGCCGGCATAGATATGATCAATCAGATCAAACTAGAAAACCCACACCTTTGGGACCAGTCGATGCAGCAGGAGGCCCGTGAACTTATTCTTGAGGGCCTATATATAGAAATACTGTACGCCCGTGACTCAATGCCTCAGGGTATGCTGGGAATGAATGCCAATATCATGGAAGAGTATTTAAAATTCATTGCCAACCGCCGCTTGGCTCAACTCGGCCTCGCTGAGGAATTTAAAGGTGCAACCAATCCCTTTCCCTGGATGTCCGAAATTATGGACCTGCGCAAAGAAAAAAACTTTTTTGAAACAAGAGTAATTGAGTATCAAACGGGTGGCGCATTACAGTGGTAATTGCACATTATAAAAAGTTTTAGGTGCATAAGCACACTAAAGCTAAATTTTTGGCCGGGTGGTTGAAAGCAAAATACACTTATGCCACCCTTGGTCAGAAGAAGCACAGCAACGGATTCTTTTAAAACACAACTCTAAATTAGTCCGTTTACCTGCACCTCCCAACGCTTTAGCAAGCACCCTGCGAGCAGATCGATTGAGAACCATGTGGAGAAACGTCGAAGATCAAACCAAAAAGGTCTTCGACGTAGCACATTTTACAGGGCTTTTCACCGAGATAAGCTTCACCAATAAGTATGCGTTGCTTACCACCCGTGCTCCACGATTTTTAATACCAACCCTTTGATATCCGAATCCTAAACAAAAACATAAAAAGTACTCAAAGAGTTTCGTAGTTTCATTTTTTTGAATTCAAATATCCCGACTACCATTTTATCGCCGATAAACAAGTGGATCCACTTCAAACCTATTAATCCAAAAGAGAGACAACCTCAGTGGGTTCCTGGCGTTGAGTGTAATCTGCAGTTACAAAAGCAGATTTTATAACGCCCTCAGCATCAACAGTGAAAGTGGCCGCGAGTGGAAGGTCAAACTGCCCTTTCCCATTATGAGCCTCCAAGGAAATACCAAAAGATTCATAAATGGAGCGCAACTCCTCCGGTAGAGTGAAAAGCAATCCCAATTCACGAGCGTAATCTCCATTTTTATCCGTCAAAACCTCAAATGCTAAACCATTTTTTTCTGAGGTACTTAACGAACTATCAGGCAACTCTGGTGTAATAGCAACTAATGTTGCACCCTTTTCTTTAATCTCTGGTAATAATTGCTGATAAGCTCGAAGCTCTAAATTACAGTAAGGGCACCAACCACCCCGGTAAAAAGTGACTATCACTGGGCCATTTGATAAAAGCGCGGACAGGCTGAGCTGCTCTCCATTTTGATTTGGCAAACTAAAATGTGCTAGTTTGTCACCGATTTTTGGTGCTTTAGCTTCTATTCCAGAATTTGATAAATCATCGGTAGCTTGCGCCATAATTTCTTGAAGATCTTTGGGGACTTTCGCCAAGAAACTGGCTCTGTGCTCTACTAGTTGCTGTTTTAATGACATAATACTCTCACTTTTGAAAAGCTTACTTATGAAAAATAGCATTCTGTCATACCTCTAGGCATCCTGCCAGTTAATCTATGCTCCAATCTATATCCTTTTGATATAATATTATATTCACGAACTTACTTCAGCCACCTATAATCTAACGAAAGATTAACAAGGTAATTAAATTATCTAGATTTTAATATCAAAGATAAAAAAACACCTAATCCACTTCTGACACAACTTAACATCGAATCTAAACTGTGTTTTAGCACTTTTTTTATCTCTAATCAGTTTACTCTATGAATTTATAGATACCCAACAAAGAATAAACAGGATTATAATTATCAGCTTAAATGTATCGTTTCACAGAATGCATAATGAGCGCAGCAGACACAGTATTATCGCAGCAACTTCCTTTATGATTAAAACGTTGTGTTAAAAAAGCTCAACCTTTTTAAAATGGGCTTGTACCACTTCGACAATAACTTGGTTGGCATCGGGAAACTGATAATTTTCCAATTCAGCAACCTTGGCCCAAATTAGGCTTTGCCCCTCTAGACCGTTAGCAGTACCTGAAAATTTGTTAACCAACCAACTGTCCAGTCGAACAAGCTTATCGCCGTAATCGTGTTCAACCTGAATCAGTTTACTAGGTGTGGACACTAAAAGACCCACCTCCTCTTCTAATTCGCGAATAAGCGCCTGTTCCGCGCTTTCTCCAATTTCAACCTTTCCTCCTGGAAACTCCCAGCGCCCACCCATATGTAGATGCTCTGGGCGACGAGTCAATAAAATTCGGCCATCTTCAGCCAAAATGACACCAACCACTACATGTATCGGAGATGCCATTAGCTGCGATACTCCGCATTGATAGTGACATACTCGTGTGATAAATCGCAGCTCCAGATATGTTCACAGCTATCACCGCGATTCAAATCCACAGTAATAGTAAAGGCTTCTTGCTTAAAGACTCGCAGCCCCATCTCTTCACTGTAGCTATCGGCACGCTCTCCAGCTTTGACTACGGGGATATCATCGAGATAAACAGCAACCTTATCAATCTTTAAATTGTCGATCCCAGAATTGCCTATGGCCATAATCAAGCGTCCCCAATTGGGGTCTGAGGCATAGAGTGCAGTCTTAACCAGTGGAGACTCTCCAACCTTGTAGGCAACTTTGAATGCCTCTTCACTGCTGGTTGCATTGTTAACCTGAATGGTGACCAACTTACTCGCACCCTCGCCATCGCTAACAATGCCCTTTGCAAGCTCAATATAAATTTCAAGCAGTTTGGCTTTAAGCTGCTGGTACTCAATGCTCTGTTCATCTTCAATCACAGCGCCCATCGCACCACTGGCAATCAATACACATGCGTCATTGGTGGAGCAATCCCCATCGACACTGATACGATTAAATGAGGCCGCTACGGCTTCGTCCATCAGCTTATCCAGCAACGGCTGGCTTATTGCCGCATCGGTAGCCACAAAGGCCAGCATAGTGGCCATATTGGGTCGAATCATTCCCGAACCTTTGGCGATACCGGCGATGGTACAAGTTGTACCCTCGATTTCCAAATTGCGACTGGCGATTTTTGCAATTGTGTCAGTGGTCATGATTGCGCGTGCCGCTTGTGGCCAGTGTTTCG
>JAHZJJ010000116.1 GCA_022600975.1 Gammaproteobacteria bacterium | reverse complement strand
TGCTCCAGTTTAATCAGCCGTAGGCTGGGGAAATCCTCCCGCAACTGGCTCATATTTTGTGGCCGCGCCCCGCGCCAAGCGTAGATGGACTGATCATCGTCACCAACCACTGTGAGCCCATGCCCGGAACCTACCAGCATTTTTACCAACAAATATTGGGAGTTGTTGGTATCTTGGTATTCATCCACCAGCAAATAACGAATTTTTCTTCTCCAGCGTGCCAATAGCGTTTCATCCCGCTGAAAAAGCTGTACCGGTATCAGAATCAGATCATCAAAATCCACTGCATTGTAGGCCTTGAGAGCATCGCAGTAACGCGCATAAGCTAGCGCTATGGCTTGCTCACCACCGGTTTCAGCCAGTTCCAGGGCTTGCTGTGGGCTCAGCAGGTCATTCTTCCAATTGGAAATCTGGTTCTGCACCCGGTCGAGCAGATCCGTATCCAAGTCACCATCACGCAGCATCAACTCCTTAATCAGGCGGCGCCCATCCTCGGCATCGAAAATTGAAAAACCGGGCTTAAAACCGGCACTGTGGTATTCTTTGCGCAGAATGTTTAAGCCGAGGTTGTGGAAGGTGGAAACCGTAAGTCCACGGGCTGAAACAGCTTGCTTGCTACTCTTTTCTCGCAGCAGTTTGCCGACCCGTTCTTTCATTTCCCGCGCTGCCTTGTTAGTAAAGGTCAAGGCGGCTACGTTGTGTGCCCCATAGCCACACTGCTCGATTAGGTAGACTATCTTGCGGGTGATCACACTGGTCTTGCCCGAGCCAGCCCCCGCCAATACTAGGCAAGGGCCATCGATATATTTTACTGCTTGGGTTTGGCGGGAATTTAACTGACTCATGGCTACTATTGTCTTGTACAGGCATCAAGGCAGCGATTCTACCAGTGTCAGCCACTCTGGTGACAATAAAGACAGTTAAACCTAGGAGCCTGTCGGACTTAACACTGGCCTACTGCGAAAAAGCCGGAATATTCTTTTAATATGTATCAGGCAATTGTTGGCTACCATCTCGACTCAGAGCAACACTGGGTCGCAGAGCTCCGCTGTGGTCACACGCAACATGTGCGTCACGACCCGCCCTGGACCAACCGCCCTTGGGTGATGACCTTACAGGGGCGTAAATCTATGCTGGGCTATGAACTGAACTGCAAGCAATGTGACTCTGCCGAGGCTGTTAACACTACCCGGCAATCTGAAACCGATACAGGAAACAAAACCTAGTGCCTATTTGGGTCGATGCAGACGCCTGCCCACTGGCGATCAAAGAGATTCTATTTCGTGCCGCCACGCGCACTGAAACTATGGTGACACTGGTAGCTAATCAGTCAATCAAAGTGCCGCCATCGCGCTATATTACATCTCTGCAGGTTGCTGCCGGTTTTGATGTGGCTGACAACGAAATTGTACGCCGCTGCCAAGCCAATGACTTGGTTATAACCAGTGATATCCCCCTAGCTTCCGAGGTGATCGAAAAGGGAGCCATTGCCCTTAGCGCCCGCGGTGAGCGCTATACCTCGGCCAATATCCGTGCAAAACTGACCATGCGGGATTTTATGGATACCATGCGCGGCAGTGGCCTGCATACCGGCGGCCCACCACCGCTCAAGCAAACAGATCGCAAAGCCTTTGCCGATCAGTTGGATAAGTGGTTGATGGCCCAACAAAAGCGCCGCTGAGAACAATGGCCAGCTGAAGATTAAGCCTTTCTATCGGCTCACAAACTGCTCAAGCATACCCTCAGCTTTTTATAATAAGCGCATCTAATTGTTCACGGATGGCCGGTGGTATGGGTGCCTTGGATTGTTTTTCATAATCAAAATGCACCATTACACAATTTCCCCTTGCCGCCAGTTTTTCCTTTTGCCAAACTTCCTGGTGAATCACCAGCGAACTATTTCCCAAAGATGCTATACCGGTACGAATTTCTACCGGTGAAAATAAATATATTTGGGAAACATAATCTACTTCCATCTTTTTTAAGATTAAATTCCATTTTTTTAAAGCAAGGCTCGGATTAAAAATCTTAAAAATTTCTAGGCGCCCCTGCTCAAACCAGGCTGGTACTACGGTATTATTAATATGGCCCAGTGCATCAGTTTCACTAAAACGAGGCTCTACTACATAATTAAACATGGAAATTCCTAAGATTTTAAAAAAGATTCATTGAATAATCTGGCTTAAAAGAATAAAAGCCAAATCAAGGCAGTAAGTTTAATTGTTTTGCCGATTTCAGGCACCTCTTGCGGGCAGGGCAATCCATCAGATGATCATTAACCATGCCAACGGCCTGCATATATGCGTAGATAATTGTGGAGCCGACAAAATTGAATCCAGCCTGCTTGAGCGCCTTACTCATCGCATCCGACACCGGTGTTGTGGCGGGTACTTGGCGCAGGTTCTGATAATGGTTTACCTGCACATGGCCTTCACAGAACTGCCATAAAAAATTACTCAAGCTATTACCACTTTCCACCAGCTGCAAATAAGCCCGGGCATTTTTAATTGCCGATCCTATTTTTAGGCGATTGCGGATAATACCGGAATCCCCCAGCAATGCCTCAATCTTTTTTGCCGAAAAGCGCGCAATCTTATTTGGATCAAACCCCGCGTACACTTTACGATAATGTGCTCGCTTATTGAGTACAGTAATCCACGATAAGCCAGCCTGTGCACCCTCTAATAGCAAAAATTCAAATAAAGTGGCATCGTCGATTCGGGGCATACCCCATTCTTGATCATGATATTGCTGGTAAAGCGGGGTAGACAGGCACCAGTCACAGCGTTTTTCTTGCATAAATTATTAAATTTTATCACAACAATGAAAAATAGGAGAAGCCAAAAGGGACCTCCTATTTACTGAGCGCGCAAGCCAATAAGCGCACTAAATCGCTTCATTACCCACTTCTCCGGTGCGGATACGAATTACTTCTTCCAACGCACTTATAAAAATTTTACCATCGCCTATCTTACCGGTTTGCGCGGCTTTGGTAATAGCGTCAACGGCACTGTCGACCATATTATCGTCAACGGCTAGCTCCAACTTTATCTTAGGTAAAAAATCTACGACATATTCGGCGCCACGGTAAAGTTCGGTGTGCCCCTTTTGCCGACCAAACCCCTTCACCTCTGTGACGGTCATTCCCTGTACTCCAGATTCAGACAGTGCAGTACGTACATCATCCAGTTTAAAGGGTTTGATAACTGCGGTAATTAACTTCATTTTTCCTCCAGAATGAATAAATCACTTTGACGCTAGCAATGGTTTAGCGTTTTCTACCGGAAGACTACAACTATTCATTGTGGACAAGCAGTTAACCATTAATAGCAATCAAAAATATAAATAGCTACGGCTAGATTTAAACCTGTTCACCAGCTGCGCCAGCAACACTATAACAGACCCATAGCTATCCCTTTGCACGCTGGTTAATAATCTGTTCTGGGCAACAGTGCGCCTTGCATTAACTCCAGATTTTCCACTACCTCATGGGGCTCATGAAAATAGGCCAGATGGTACATAGCTTCTCCCTCTTGAACCAAAGGAATAGTCTGCTTGCCAATAATAATACCATCGGCAGTAGACAAAACACTATCTAGCGCATTGCCGTATAGATCGGTAATAACTGCCAGAGTATCACCTTTGCGGACGTGATCACCCAAATGGCGTTTATGCTTAACGATACCGCTGTCCCCAGCTCGTATCCAACCACTACTACGGGCAATAAACGGCTCTATGGCTTTGGGTTTATTAGCGCGGGGCTGTAGCATCTCCAAATAACGCAACAGATTTATAACCCCCCTAACACCAACGCGAATACACAGCTCATCAAACCTCAAAGCTTCACCACCCTCATAAAGCAGAATACGCACGCCGAGATCCCCGGCGGCCTGGCGCAGCGAACCATCACGCAAGGTGGCGTTGAGCAGCACCGGCACGCCGAAGGATTTGGCCATTGCTCGGGTTTTACGGTCATCTAAATTAGCGCGAACCTGTGGCAAGTTAGTCCGGTGGAGGGCCCCGGTATGCAAATCAATACCGTAATCACATCTACTAACAATCTGATCGAGTACCACATGGGCCATGCGCGCCGCCAGTGATCCCTTGGCCGATCCGGGAAAGGCGCGGTTAAGATCGCGCCGATCCGGCAAATAACGGGACTGGTGTAACACGCCGTAAACATTCACAACCGGTACGGCGATCAAGGTGCCTCGCAAGGACTTAAGTTCACGGCGATTGATCAAGCGACTGACGATTTCCGTACCGTTCAACTCATCGCCGTGAATAGCCGCTGAAACAAATATCGTTGGGCCCGGCTGCTTGCCGTGGTGCACATAGACTGGAATCGCCATCTCAGTATCGGTGTACAACCGCACTACCGGCAATTCAATATGGCAGGCCTCTCCAGGTGCCACCGAGATACCGCCAAAATCAAATGGCTTAACCATAGTTCACTCGTTGAGTATTACTCAAGTAATTGAGCGCTTGTGTTTAAGCTTTTTTAGACAGGTACCATAAACAAAGCACAAAGCCTGCAAAGCCGAGCCAGGGTGCTAGAACAAAATTGTGTAAAAGAGGCAGTTTGCCCACTAGACTCGCTGCCAGCGCAGCCACCAAAACACCCATTAATGCCTCACCGGTAATCAGCCCTGATGCGCGCAAAATCCCTTCGTTGTCGAGCTTGATATCACTCATTTTCCCCAGCCTCCAGTGAGCAACTAACCCACCAAGGAAAATGGACACCGACAGACTTAACGGCAAATATACTCCTACGGCAACTGCAAGCACGGGAAAACGGAAATTAGAGCCGCGTTTTTTTTGTATCAAATCGAGCAAGATTAACACTAACGCTAACCCAAAACCCATATAAATATAATTCCACTCAATACCCTGGCCAAATATTCCAGTTGAAAGCTCACTCATTAAGCTCGCCTGGGGCGCTGAGAGTGGTGTCGCCTCCGGGTTAATGGGGCTGACCCGACCTATACCATAGCCTCTATCCAACACACTCAGTATCGGTGGTATCGCAACAGCGGCGGCGATCACGCCCACCACTTGAAATAATTGCTGGCGCCAAGGGGTGGCGCCAACCATATGGCCACATTTGAGATCATGCAAATTATCACCGGCTATCGCAGCAGCTGAGCAAATGATCCCCGCTAAGTACATAACTGCTACGGGCCCCAGCTTCGCCGCCATGCCCTGATTACCCATCAATTGTAATAATATAAGGGCAGTTACAATTACCGAAGCAATAGTGACACCACTAACGGGATTATTACTAGAACCCACTAAACCAGTCATATACCCTGCGACTGCCGAAAAAACAAACCCAAGTACTAGCATTAATGTCGTCATGACAACGGCAATCAAGTGACGCCCAGGGTAGTCGTCCAACGCATACAAAAAAATAAAATACAGGGGTAGTATCGCGAGCAGTACAATTAACGCTACATAGGTAATCGGTATGTCGCGCTCTGTGCGCAAGTTAACAGTACCAGGGAGCTTGGAGTGACGATGTGCTCGCAGTGATGCTTTTATACCGCTGAGCATCGGCTTGATTAATGCAATCAACGACCATAAGCCTCCGAGCATCATTGCTCCCACGCCGACTCTCCGGCATTGCTGCCAAGAGGCCTCGGCCACTGCTTGCCAATCCTGTACACTCCAATTCGCCATGGCTCCGCTGATGTTGGCATCCGCCATTACCTCGTCAGGGTTTAGTAACCAATTGATTGGCACTCCAATCAAAGTACCAATAGCGCCACCCATAAATACCAACAAAGCGATATTAAGCCCGACGATATAACCTACTCCCAGTAATGCTGGGTTCAGTGCCATACCACCGGTAAACAGCCAAACACCACCGAACCAACTCTTAGTGGTCGCTATAGTGCCCGCCAGCAACCCAAGACCTGCTTCCATGAATTTGATTGTGCCGCCCAATCCGGCAGAGAACAGCAAGGTTTTCAGTCCGCGTTTGGCCTCGGCACTGGGCTTACGGTCCGGATGATCTTTATCAGTTTCAATGCCACCGGTTTTAAGTACCTCTGCAGTAGCTACACCCTCAGGGAAAGCAAGCTTGGTCTCAACAATCAGCGCGCGACGTAGGGGGATTGTGAAGGCGACACCAAGTATGCCGCCGAGAATACCGATGAGTACCGTGGTGCCCCACTGATAGCCATCCCACGCATGCATCATAACCAACGCCGGCAGAGTAAAAATAATCCCTGCCGCCAGTGACTCCCCAGCGGAGGTGGCGGTTTGCACCATATTATTTTCAAGAATCGTGGAGCGGCGAAACAAACGCAACACACCCATAGAAACCACCGCAGCAGGAATAGAAGCGGAAACAGTCAACCCCACCAACAAGCCAATATAGGCATTGGCAGCGGCCAATATTGCCGATAACAGCATGCCCAATACTAAAGCCTTAATGGTTAATTCACGAAGATTCCGATTCGCTCCAACCAATGGATGATCTGTCATCATTAAGCTCTCATTGTAAGTTTGCAATTAGGGGCGTGCGGTATACGATTTCGACAAATCCAGTCAGGTAACGATGTTTAATATCAGGATAGAAGATTGCTATCGCAGTACGCAGCCTTAAATTTCAATTTACGACGCCGAAATTAGCATTGTCTTTGGTCAACCGTTATTTACTGATCTGTAGTAGTTCAGATGTGATCTTTTCATCAACAGCTAATCTACGATGAATACCGAGCCACACTAGAAACCAACTGCTACTCCAAATTCATTACATCCGTTGGATGTTTCAGACAAAATTTTCTCCAATAGTGCGCCCATTCTTGCCACCAACCGAGCTCCCTTTCACATAAAGTAGAAATTACGAATATGGTCTATGTGATTCGTAATAGTTTCTCGTTAACAGTACTATTACTGAGGGAAACTACGATCATCTTCCGCAGTGTAAATAGTAACTAAGGAGCCAAACGTGTCTGACAGCAGCAAATACCAACCGCCCAAAGTCTGGACCTGGGATGAAAAAAATGGCGGCGAATGGGCCAATATTAACCGCCCTATTGCCGGCCCTACACACAAGACACTACTGCCCCAAGGCAAACATCCACTACAACTCTATTCTATGGGAACACCCAATGGACAAAAAGTCACCATCCTGCTTGAGGAATTGTTGGCATTGGACGAGCAGGGCGCGGAATATGATGCTCACCTGATTCGAATCGCCGAAGGCAACCAGTTTTCAACCGGTTTTGTCGAAATTAATCCAAACTCAAAAATACCCGCCCTCTTCGATACCGAGGCCGACCGCCGTGTTTTCGAAAGCGGTGCCATTTTGTTTTATCTTGCGGAAAAATTCGGCCTCTTCCTGCCCAATGATGCGGCCGAGCGTACTGAAGTGCTGAACTGGCTATTCTGGTTGCAGGGTTCGGCGCCATATCTAGGCGGGGGCTTCGGGCATTTTTATGCTTATGCGCCGGAAAAATTCGAATACCCAATCAACCGTTTTACCATGGAAATAAAGCGGCAGATGGATGTACTCGATCGCGAGCTGGCCAATCATCGCTACCTCGGCGGGGATCATTACTCTATCGCCGATATAGCCACCTGGCCCTGGTACGGCAATTTAGTATTGGGTAAGGCTTATGATGCAGGTGAATTTTTAAATGTCGAAAATTACAAAAATTTACGCCGCTGGGCCACTGAGATCCTCGAACGCCCCGCTGTTCAACGGGGAATAAAAGTAAATCGCACCTGGGGCGAAGCCTGCGAGCAATTACATGAGCGTCACGACGCCTCAGATTTTGAGCTGAAAACTCAAGATAAGGTGGAAGCTCGAAATACTGCTTAAGCTATTTGTTATAACGGTAAATTAAATTGGAATTAGCCAGCAGAAAGTGGATTTCAGCAAGCTGGCGCCTGCTTAATCTTTACAATTAAACTTTCAAATTGTCAGCAATCCTCCACACCATAGGTAAAAGCGAGGCTCTACCTATGGTGTGGGGGATTGTTCTGAATGCTCAAGCAGCCCAAAGGATAAGCATTTTATGGCTGGCTACAAAGCGAGTGCTTCCTCTCTTTTCTTTTCGCCTTCCACATAGGCGATCCACTGCTTAGCAAATCTCTCGGAGCGCTTGTCTTTCTTGGCTTTATTCAAGTCTTTCAGTGCTGCATCGTACTTTTTCAAATTGGCATTGGCCATTCCCGCGGTAATATACAGCTGATCTGGACGCTTTAATTCACCTTTCTTAAGGGCCAGATTGGCCATTTTCAATGCCCGTTCATTTTCATCAAGATCCAGATGAATAGCCGCCAGACGCGAGTAAATATCCCCTTTATCCGATATCTTTGCCGCAGCCTCAAGTTCGGGAATGGATTTTTTTAACTCCTGCGCCTGTTGATAGGCCTGAGCCAGCGTTTCGAGATTTTTGCCCGTGCGCTTAATCTTTTTCTCTTTAATTCCTTTATCAATCACCTTGGCGCCCTTGTAAGGCATATCTGCTCCCATAAAGAGATAAGCCATATTCAACAGCTCCGCCTCTTTTTGCAGGGCGCCGGCAACATAGGCCGCCTCCATCATGTGCAGCATATCGTCTTCGCGCTTCAGCTCACCATACATGCCCGCCAGCTGCTTGTAATATTCCCCTTTTGGGTAATGTTGAATCAGCTTTACTAGTATATCTGCCACTTTATTATAATTTTTCTTATCGTAATAAAAGTAACGCTGCAGCTCAAACCAGTTTTGTTTTGGTACCTTATTCTCTTGCTCGTACATGGATACCGCTTTGTTAATATCTGCCAGTGCGTTTTTCTGGTCGCCTTTTTGATAATAGGCCTGAGAACGCAAGTAATAGTTTTCAGCAGTCACCTTATCAGCGACGGCAAACCACAGGTTCAGATACCTCAATGCCTGATCGTAATTTTCAGTAATGAAATACAATTGGGCGATCGTTTGTAACGTTTGCTGCTCCAAGCCACGAGGAATATTTTTCTCACCTTGCGCCAATACTTTCTTGTACGCCTCTATCGCCTGCGGATAGCGCTCCTGGCTATAGTTAACATAGCCATAAAGGTTGTACATCTGGGCCAACTCATAGCCATTGTATTTGGCTTTTCCTTTTTCCATTTCTTTCAGCGCAGCCAGTGCGCTAGTCCAATCTTCAGCCTCAGCTGGCTCCTGAACTTTAGCGAGCTTTTTGTATACACTTTCGCTCATGGACGGCACTTTGCGCGGTTTCTGCTTCTTTTTCTCCTGCGCTTCAACTTGTGCAAAACTCGCAGAAACACCCAGTGTTTGCA
>JAHZJJ010000012.1 GCA_022600975.1 Gammaproteobacteria bacterium | reverse complement strand
TAAAGCCCGCGGGGGTCGCGAAAGTGCTGCAATTCAGCCATTGGTGCCAACACTGGTTGCAAGCTACTTAACCAGGCTCCGAGAGGTAGATTTTTTTCTATACTGGCACTCAGCTGTGCATCCATGTTGGTTGTAAGCGCGCGCATCAACAGCTCACCGGGGCTCAGTTGCGGTTGAATTTCTTCCACCCGGTAATCTTCCAGCTTTACCAACTGTGCCGCACCGGCAATGGCTTCTTTTAAACCACCCAATTCATCCACCAGCCCAAGCTCCAGGGCGCTACGCCCTGACCACACTTGCCCCTGGGCGATGTTATTTACCTTTTGCGGCGTGCTGTCACGCGCCTCTGCCACTATATGGAGAAAACGCCCATAAACGTCTTCTACTCCAAGCTGTATCACCTCGGCAGCTGACTCAGACAAGGGGCGATCTAAACGCATTGCACCAGCCATTTCCGTGGTGCCCACTCCATCGTTGTAAACTCCCAACGCCGCCAATGAATCCTCGAAAGTGGGAAAAGCACCAAACACTCCGATAGAACCGGTAATGGTGCTCGGTGAGGCCCAGATACGATCTCCAGCGCTAGCAACCCAATAACCGCCAGACGCGGCAACACTACCCATAGAAATCACTACCGGTATGCCTGCTTTGCGGGTGGCTAGCAGTTCCTTGCGAATAACCTCAGAAGCAAAGGCTGAACCGCCACCGCTATCAATCCGCAGTACCAGCGCTTTAAACTGGTTTTCTCGCGCTTGCTGGATCTGTTTGCTGAGCGAATGGCTGCCAATCTGGCCGGCCTTCCCTTCTCCATCAACAATGTTTCCCGTTGCCGTGATCAACGCTATTTTTTCAGCGTTTAATCCCGACTTAGAAATTTTAGCCAGGCGGGTGGACTTGAGGTAGTCGAGGGCATCAATCGCTTCGTATTCAGTCTTATCTTTACTACTAATACCAATAGCTTGCTGCAATTCGGCCACTGCGGTGAGGCGATCTGAAAGTTGGTCTACAAATTTAAACTCCAGTGCGGTTGCAGCCCAACTGCCGGAATTGCGGCGTAAATTTTTCGGCAAGTTATCAATAAAGTTATCCACAGCATCGTCGGGCAGCTCACGCTGGTTGGTTACCTGCCCTGTGTATTCCCCCCAAAGCTCGTATAGCCAACGCCGTGTGTTCTCCCTAGCAGCGGGCGACATATCATTGCGGATAAAAGGCTCAACAGCAGATTTATAATCACCAACGCGAAATACGTGGAAATTCACCTTGAGTTTATCCAGTGCACTTTTGTAAAAATCGCGATAAGCACCAAACCCCGTCAATAGTAACGAGCCCATTGGGTTCAGATAGATGGTATCGGCAAAGCTAGCGAGATAATACTGGGCTTGGGTATAATTATCCCCAACCGCATATATCGGCTTTCCGCTGTCTTTAAAGCGCTGTAGTGCCTTTCCCACCTCTCCCAGCTTGCTGAGCTCGGCCCCTACCAAACTATCCAACTCCAGCACTATCGATGAAATACGCTCATCGGCAACAGCGCCGTCAATAGCGTCTACCAAATCTTTAACCCGTGTTTCCATCGGCCCGGAACGATCGCCGAGCAGCATTCCCAAGCTTACGGGGTCATTGGTTAATTCGTCTACGAGATAGCCCCCAGGCGCTACCCGCAACGCTGCACCCTGGGGTACAGCAATGGCTTCTCCGCCACTGAAAAGTGCTTTACCAATAAACAATAAAATTAATAAAAACAGCAGGTTGGTAAAAACCCTGCGCAACCAAGTAATCGCACCACCAATGGTGCCAAAAAATCGCCGCAACGGCCCTTTGTGATCAGTTGTTTGTGCCAAAACGAAAACTCCTTGCGATAACACCTGCCCTGCGGCTCAGTGAAAGTTGCAGAAAAAACCAAGCTTCACTCAGCTGTCGGCTACTTGCAGCAAACGCTGCCAACGACTGGTCATCATCGCCGATATAAACAAGATAAAACTCAGTAAGGTAAGCGCACCATGCTGCCAGCCTCGGCTGGGCATCATGACCTCAACAGTACCCGCTACTAGGTACAGTAGCAGGATGAAACACAGCCACAAATAGCTGCGGTGGGTTTGTTTGATTAATCCGGGCAATACCAACAACAGCGGCACTGTTTGCAGAGTCCACCATTTTATTGAACCACCGGGAAGAAATAGATTCCAGATGACAAATAACACCAACAATCCGATGTAACAACAGTAATTACAACGCCTAGCCCAGCGCAATTTAACTGCCAGACGACTAGTATGCGTAACCGCTTTAGGCATATCCACTAACCAAGGTAAGCGCCAATTTCCCCGTACGATTGCCCAGTGCCCGACACAGGGTTTGCTCATCCTCAGTCAATATTTCGCTTTTATTCAAGCCCGCGTCTTTATTGTCATCACCCGCCCAGTGCGAGGCGCCATAAGGGGTTCCGCCACTACGCGTCTGCATCAGTGCCGCTTCAGCATAAGGAATACCCACTATCAACATGCCGTGGTGTAACAACGGCAACATCATTGAAATCAATGTACTTTCCTGGCCTCCGTGCAGGCTACCCGTAGAAGTGAATACTGCAGCCGGTTTGCCGGTGAGGCTACCATCGAGCCACATATCACTGGTTTGGTCGAGAAAATAGCGCAGTGGAGAAGCCATATTGCCAAAGCGGGTGGGGCTTCCCAATATCAAACCACTGCAGTTGCGTAAGTCTGCGCTGCTGCAATAGGGCGCACCGGTATCCGGCACCGGCGGAAGGCTGGCTTGGCTATCGGGCGAAACCGCTGGCACTGTGCGCAAACGCGCCGCAATGCCACTGTTTTCTACCCCGCGCGCCAACTCCCCGGCCATTTTTGCTGTTGCGCCATTGCGGCTGTAATAGAGAACCAACACATAGGGATCATTTTCAGATAAATTATGCGCCATTAAAACAACTCCAGCACATTCTCCGGGGGGCGGCCGAGCACTGCCTTATTACCTTTAACCACAATCGGGCGCTCGATTAGCTTAGGGTGGGTCATCATGGCTTGCAGCAATTGCTCTTCGCTCAGGGAGCCATCTTGCAGCTGTAATGCCTTGTAGCTTTCTTCGCCGCTGCGCAGTAACTGGCGTGCTGTCAGGTTAAGTTTTTTTAGCAGACTTTGGAGCTGAGCCTTGTCAGGTGGCGTCTGCAAATACAGCACTACCTCCGGCTCTACACCCCGGCCTTGCAATAACTGCAAGGTCTGGCGAGATTTGGAACAGCGAGGATTATGATAAATTGTCCACATTAAGGCAGCATCCTGTTAAGGTTTGGCATATTCTAACAGCACTGCTGCACAGCGCCTACGCTGTAAGTTTGGCATTTTTTTAGCTCAGACTCCCTACTGGACGGCAACATGCTTGCAAGGCTACATCGCTGGCGGCTTTTTTTTATTTCAGCGTTAACCCTGTTTGCGCAAAAAAACTGCCGCCAGAACGCTGCCGCACTCACGTATATGACTCTATTTGCCATAGTGCCTCTGGCCACTGTGAGCTATGCCATGCTGTCGTTGTTTCCAGATTTTGCCGGCTTGGAAAGTCAGCTACAGCAACAGATTTTTTCACATTTTGTGCCTCAAAGCGGCCGTGAAATACAAAATTACATCAATAGCTTTTCCATTCAGGCTCAACGCCTGACTGGCGTTGGTATCGCTGTTCTAGCCCTTACTGCGGGTCTAATGCTGCGCAACATTGAAGGTGTCTTTAATTCGATCTGGGATGTCGCCAAAGGGCGACGGGGAATTTCCAGCTTTCTATTGTATTGGGCAATCCTCAGCCTCGGCCCTATTTTACTGGGCGCGGGTATGGCTGCATCCACCTACTTATTTTCACAAAAATTGTTTTTAGGTGGCCATTATCCGTCTGGGCTGCTGCCTATTACCCTTCGTATTTTATCCTGGCTATTTACCGCCGCCGCTTTTACGCTGTTGTTTATCGCGGTACCCAATTGCCGAGTGCCCTTACGTCATGGCCTAGTTGGCGGTGTTATTACCGCAATTTCCTTTGAAGTGGCAAAAAACCTGTTTAGCTCCATTGTTGCAAAAAGCTCTCTGCAAGCAATTTATGGTGCCTTTGCCTTTGTTCCTCTATTTTTGATCTGGGTATATTTGCTGTGGATTATCGTGCTCGCGGGCTGCGTTTTAGTGCGCAGCTTTTCCATCTATCAACCACAAATTCAAGGGCGGGAACAATCTGATTTGCTCGCGGCTTTGGCATTACTGTGGCAGTTTTTTCAACACCATCAACGCGGATTGCCCTTGCAAGCACAATACGTTGCGCAGTTAAATATCTCTGCGGATCAATGGCAACGTATTTTACAGATTCTGCTCAACAAAAAAATCATTACAGAAACCGGACAGGATGAGTATGTGTTAACCCAAGATCTAAACCAAATAACTTTGCAACAAGTAACCCATTGGCTGTACCCTGGACCCATATCAGCAAATGATTTGCAACAATTGCGACAACAGCGCTGGTTTTTACACATTGGCCAACGCTTTAATGAGGTATATCAATTTACCCAAGAACGGCTGGGAAGCAACCTTGGCGAGCTGTTCCGTCAGGCCCTGCTCGAGGAGCAAAAAACAACCCGTGAGTAAGCCGCGCTCTATTAAAATAAAATGGCCAATAGCTTGGCGCTATAAATCCAAACGCTCGACCTCAGGCAACCCGTTAAACTTTTGGTTAAGGCTGATTTGGCTGTGGCTAATTGTTGTGGTGCTAAACAGCTGTGATACTTCGCAGCAAACCTTTGAACCCATCGACCTCAATGGGAAAAAGATTGAAACCCAAGGCCAACTATTACTAATCAACTATTGGGCCGAGTGGTGTGCGCCCTGCCGCGAAGAAATTCCCGAACTCAATCGCTTTGCCAGCGAACAGCAGGGCAAAGTAGTGGTGGTCGGGGTTAACTACGATCAGCTGCCGCCGTTACAGGTTCAAGCGCAGGCCGAAAAACTCGGCATTGCTTTTGCAAGCCTACCTCAAGATCCGGCAGCCCACTGGGGGCAAACTCGCCCTCAAGTACTGCCCAGCACTCTATTGATCAATGCTTCCGGCCACTGGCAAACTACTCTGATAGGCCCGCAAACAAAACAGAGTTTGCAGGCAGCAATCAAAGCTGCAAACCGTCATCCAGCTGCCGACAAAACACCGGAAGCTTAAAAAAGCGAGCGAAAAATAGCCCTCATTTCCTCTTATATCGTTATAACCAGGAAATATTTTTGCCGCCATAACACCATTGTTAAGATGCTTTACGCCGCTCTATTCATGGGTCCTCACAATCATGCATTATTCCGCGCTATTATTCCTACTGTTGTTTCTAGCCCTGCTATGGCCATTGTCCCTTTGGCACCGCAAATGTTCCACGCTGTCACCAGTGGTGTTTTTCGGCCTGTCACTGGGGGTATTGTACGGCGCTTCGTTACAACTAGCCGCAGGATGGATTGGCGATAAAAACTGGTTACTCGGCTGGATTGGTGTACTCGGCAATGGTTATATCAATCTGCTGCATCTATTGGTGATGCCGCTGGTGCTGGTGTCCATTCTCGGCGCCGTAGTGCAAGTTAGCAATACCCGCTCTCTAGGTAAAATCAGCCTCTCGGTGCTGACAATTCTGCTCGGCACCACGGCCATTGCAGCTTTGGTCGGTATCTGGATGGCACAACTATTTCACCTTAGTGCCGAGGGTCTGGTAGCAGGCGCCCAGGAAGCGGCACGGATTCAAGTGCTCGATCAACGCATAGGGCAGGTGGGCGATCTCAGTATTCCCAAAATCCTCATTTCATTTATTCCTGAAAATATCTTTGCCGACCTTGCCGGTAGCCGTGATACTTCGGTCATCGCCGTGGTGATATTTGCGGTATTGCTAGGTTTAGCTGCACTGGCTGTGGGTAAGGAAAACCCTCAGCAGGGAGCTGCGATAGAAAAATTTGTGGGCATCGCGCGGGCCTGGGTTATGAAACTCGTTCGCCTGATTATGGCATTTACACCCTATGGGGTTATGGCACTTGTAGCGTCGCTAATTGCCAGCTCTAGCTGGGCAGATATTTTTAACTTACTCAATTTTGTCGTCGCCTCCTTTGCCGCTATTCTGGTGATGTTCGTTGTCCATGGCTTATTGTTACTGCTGGTTAATCGAAGCAACCCCCTGGAATATTTTTCCAAAGTATGGCCGGTGCTAGTATTTGCATTTAGCTCTCGCTCCAGTGCTGCCACCATTCCACTCAACATAGAAACCCAGATTGATAAGCTGCACAATTCTCCCGCCGTTGCCAATTTTTCCGCATCCTTTGGCGCCACAATTGGCCAAAACGGTTGCGCCGGTATCTACCCAGCAATGTTGGCGATTATGGTTGCCATACCAATGGGTATCAATGTACTGGACCCTTTATGGCTGGCAACTTTAGTCCTTGTTGTAGTAATCAGTTCATTTGGCATTGCTGGTGTTGGCGGTGGCGCCACTTTTGCCGCGCTGGTTGTACTTCCCGCTATGGGCCTCCCCATCACGATTGTCGCACTGCTGATCTCGGTTGAACCGCTGATTGATATGGCGCGAACGGCCCTCAATGTAAATGGCTCCATGGTTGCAGGCACTTTAACCGAAGGCTGGCTAAGCGATAACCATTCAGCCAAAGAAAGGGATAAAACTTAAACCTAAAAACCGCAGTTAAATCACGCAAGTGTCTGCACAAGTTCTTGATGCACCAATAACTTACACAGCTTTTGCGCGCTCAACTGCGGCTGCTAGATTAAAGTGACAACCGGGCCATTTCCAATCTATCATCAGCGCAAAATTGCAATCCTGTTCGCGTTCGCTGATAACCGCTGCTTGATACCTTATTTCCACAAGTTGCATAGCAATCCGCAAAAAAACAGGGTTCGGTAACGTTGGTTAATCCAGGCAGTAAGTTGGAACAACTATGGCCCAATCGAGTCTCTTCATCCACGAGCTACCCAGCCGCCGCTGGCAGGATGAACTTGCGGATCTGATCACTGATCCACAACAATTACTACAATTACTACAACTCAACCCTGAGCAGCTGCCCTCAGTTCGAGCTGCTGGAGAAGCATTTGCATTGCGGGTACCCCGATCGTTCATCCGTCGCATGCAACCGGGCAATCCACAAGACCCTTTGCTGTTGCAAATCTTACCCGGCGCACCAGAGCTGGTGGCCAGCCCTGGCTACGGCGCTGATCCCTTAGAGGAAGCTGCAGCCAACCCGCTGCCTGGTGTTGTGCATAAATATCACGGCCGCCTGTTATTGATTGTCGCCGGCCAGTGCGCTGTCAATTGTCGCTATTGCTTTCGTAGAGCTTTTCCCTACGCTGAGAACCACTTGGGTAGAACGCAATGGGACTCAGCAATCACCTACATTCGCAGCCAAACAAAATTACGCGAAGTCATTTTAAGTGGCGGCGATCCATTGGTCGTTAACGATCGCCAACTCCACTGGTTGAGCAACCAGCTAGCCAGTATTCCACAACTGGATAAACTGCGAGTACACACTAGGCTGCCGATTGTTGCCCCCAGCCGCATTACCAATGCATTACTAGATTGGCTCTGTGGCACACGCCTAAAACCAATCCTGGTTATACACTGCAATCACGCCAATGAAATTGATACCGAGGTGCACGCGGCGCTGCAAAAATTGCGCAATGCTGGGGTTACCTTACTCAATCAGGCGGTACTACTCAAAGGCATTAACGACTCGGAAGAGGCTTTGATGTCCCTTTCGGAAAGCTTATTTGCCAGTGGCGTACTCCCCTACTACCTACACCAACTAGATCGTGTGCAAGGTGCGGCACATTTTGAAGTGAGTGACCAGCGCGCCCGCCAACTCATAGCAGCAATTCGCAATCAACTGCCCGGTTATCTGGTGCCACGATTAGTGCGTGAAATTCCCGCCGAAGGTGCTAAATCGCCACTATAGGCACAGAATTGAAAACTTGGGAGGTGAACGTGTTCAAAATGCAAAAGCTTAGCTGCGGTTATTTTGGTCTGTATCGCTAAAGCCTGCCCAGAAATATTTCTTATTAGCCGATACTATGCCAGCAGCAAAATAAAGGCATCCAAACTAAAAGCAACTAGCTGGCAAGAGACCAGCTAGTTGAAGAAACGCCACAGAAAGGCTCTGTGGCGTTCTTAAATGCCGCGATTATTCAACAATCTTGGCAACCACTCCGGCACCAACAGTACGGCCACCTTCGCGAATAGCAAAGCGCAGACCCTCTTCCATCGCGATCGGTACAATCAAGGTGACAGACATTTGAACGTTGTCCCCTGGCATGACCATTTCAGTCCCTTC
>JAHZJJ010000011.1 GCA_022600975.1 Gammaproteobacteria bacterium | reverse complement strand
TGTCTGTAATTTGGGCTTCAATTTGTTGAGATATTAACCATGGCCGGCCACTATGGCTACGGCTGCGATTACGGATCACACTATGCCCACGCTCAAAGCGTTACACCTCGCTAAACAGTACAAAAAGCGCAAAGTGGTACAAAATGTTTCCGTCAGCGTTAGCAGCGGAAAAGTCGTCGGCCTGCTGGGCCCCAACGGTGCGGGTAAAACCACTTGTTTTTATATCATTGCCGGACTGGCGCGCGCCGATGCTGGCCAAGTGCTCATTGACAACCAGGACATTACTAGGTTATCGATGCATGGCCGCGCACGCAAAGGTATAGGTTACCTTCCTCAAGAAGCCTCAGTGTTCCGCCGTCTCTCGGTACGGGATAATATCCTGGCAATTCTAGAAACGCGCAAGGAATTAAACCGCGACGAGCGCCTGGCCAAGACGGATGCGCTGCTTTGCGAATTTAACATCTCTCACATAGAAGGCAGTCTCGGTATGGCACTGTCTGGCGGAGAGCGGCGGAGAGTGGAAATCGCTCGCGCTCTAGCTACCGACCCAGCGTTTATATTACTCGACGAGCCATTCGCCGGTGTCGACCCCATCTCGGTGAACGATATTAAACAGATTATCCGTCATTTAAGGGATCGAGGCATTGGCGTACTGATCACCGATCATAATGTACGTGAAACTCTGGATATTTGTGAAACAGCCTATATAGTCAGCGAAGGGCATATTATAGCCTCCGGCACTCCCGCTGAAGTATTGGCCAACCAACAGGTACGCGAAGTCTATCTGGGACACGAATTTAGCATTTAGCTCTAATACAAGCCCAGAGCGCTCCTCCTTAGTACGACAAAAAACGCGCACTTTTTATGGCACCGTTACTCCTTGTATTCTACATACCCGCGCGGTAGGCTGAAAAAAATTGGGGGGGGTTAAATTGCGGAAAACCTGCATGTTTAAACTATGAAACAGTCACTCCAGTTAAAACTTGGCACTCAATTGACGATGGCGCCGCAGCTACAGCAAGCCATTCGATTGCTGCAGCTGTCAACTCTGGACTTGCAACAGGAAGTTCAATCAGCACTAGAAAGCAACCCACTGCTAGAAACCGAAGTGGAGACACTCGACGAGCCCAAGCAAGATCAAAATACACCCTCCAGTGTCTCAGCTAGCAACACTACCGTCACCACAGATAGTAATGAGCAGCCAGGAGAAAGCTTTGACTTTGGCGACAATGATAACAACTGGGAGCAAACAGCTTCTGAAAGCTTTTCAACGCATACAGATTGGCGTAACAGCGATTCCGGTGGCAATCAAGGTAACGATGATTTTCTCCCTGAACTGCAAAATTCAGCCCCCCAGAGTCTGCGCGACCATCTACTTTGGCAGCTCAACCTCACTAGCCTTTCCAGCGAAGACAAACTGATTGGCGAAACTCTCATCGATGCCATCTCCGACGATGGTTTTCTCGAATCACCACTCGATGAGCTGACCGTAGCGTTGAATGTTGAAAACGACGAAGCTCTTGCTGTACTTAAAATTATTCAGCAATTCGACCCCACCGGCTGCGGCGCCCGCGATCTGCGCGAAAATTTGTTATTGCAACTAGATCAACTTGCTCCGGAGACTCCCTGGCGAGCTCAAGCACAAGACATAGTCGGACAGTATTTGACGCTATTAGGCAAGCGGGACTTCCGCCAATTAAGCCGTCGCACCCGCCTGGCTGAAGCTCAGTTAAAAGAAATCATGCAGCTGATCCAGACGCTTACGCCCTACCCTGGTGCTTCTTTTTCTCGCCAGGAGCCACAATATCTGATACCCGATGTGATCGTCAGTCGCCATCAACAGTACTGGCAAGTGGAACTGAATCCCGAAACCATCCCCAGGTTGCGCATCAATAATGAGTACGCCGCTCTGATTAAACGTGCCGACAACTCCAGTCAAAATAATTTCCTGCGCGAACAATTACAGGAAGCTCGCTGGTTCTTAAAAAGCCTGCAAAGCCGCCACGACACTCTACTCAAAGTCGCCAATAAAATTGTGGAAAAACAACAGGATTTTTTCGAAATTGGTCCCGAAGCGATGAAACCGATGGTACTAACAGATATTGCTAGCGCAATCGGCATGCATCAATCGACGATTTCCCGGGTAACCACCCAAAAATATATGCTCACACCCAGAGGCGTATTTGAGCTTAAGTACTTTTTTTCAAGCGCAGTTAACACCAATTCAGGTGAAGGCGCATCGTCTACAGCAATTCGCGCCCTGATTCGCAAGCTGGTGGAGACCGAACATTCACGCAAGCCACTATCAGACAGTAAAATTTCCCAAGAGCTCGACAATCAGGGCTTTCAGGTGGCGCGGCGCACTGTGGCCAAGTACCGTGAATCCATGGGCATCCTCTCCTCCAGCGAACGTAAAAGATTGGTCTAGCAGTTATTGTAAAAAGTTATAAAATCAAGCCGATGAGCGACCAGGATAAAAATTTTAATGGCAAGCTTCCATTCGAATGCTCTTTCTGGCAGAGTTGCCGCGCTTGATCGGCAATGCGCCACTGCACTTTACCCTCACCGGAGAGTAGCTTATGCAAATCACTATCATTGGCCGCCATATAGACGTTACTCCAGCTATTGGCGATCATTGCCGCCGCAAACTAAACAAGGCCCTCCATCACCACAACCTTATTCACAGTATTCAGGTCACTCTATCCGTCGAAAAAATGCTCCATAGAGCTGAAGCCCACCTCAGTGGCAATAAGCTGGAGTTATTTGCCGATGCAGAATCGGAGAACCTGTACACTACAATCGATGCTCTGGCCGACAAGCTCGAACGTCAATTACTGAAACATAAGGGAAAGTTGCGCAGTCACCGCTAAGTTAAATTATGACCTTGGAAGCACTATTATCTCCCCGCCTAAGCCTGTGTCATCTGACCGGGAGCAGCAAGAAAAAATTGCTACTAAATATTGCCCAGGCAATTGTCGCACAATATCCACAACTGGACGCAGATACGATTTTCAATCAATTACTGGCGCGCGAAAGGCTAGGCTCGACAGGGATTGGCGATGGTGTCGCCATCCCTCACTGCCGCCTGCCCGGATCTGATCATGCTATCGGTGTGCTCTGTACTATCCAACCAGGCGTGGATTTTGGCGTTGCTGACCGTCAACCGGTAGATCTAATCTTTGCCTTATTGGTACCAGAAAATGATGAACAACAACATCTGGAAACGCTGGCTGAAATTGCAGCATTATTTCGCGACAGTCAGGTACGCCAAAAGCTACGCAATGCACAAAGTGATGACGCCCTCTACACACTGGCAGTCAACAGCATTGCCGCCTAAATGAAAATACCCCGGCCCAAAGTGCCTCAGTTTAAACTTTAATTGGTTTCCTCTCAGGTCATTACTTTGTAAATTTCACTACCAACGAAGCAATTTATGCATATTTAAAGCTATTATCCACAAGTAAAAACCCTAAGGCGTAGCAGGGGAAAGTTTTACACACGCGTACAATAAAAGCTGAAAAAAGGAGTTTTTTATATGCGCTTGGTTATTATTAGTGGCCGTTCAGGCTCCGGTAAAAGTTCCGCATTACAGCTACTTGAAGATGTAGGCTTTAACTGCATCGACAACCTGCCGGCAAGCTTAGTCCCCGAGTTGATCAAACGCGTGGCCGCCGAGCCAACGAATGAAAAAACACAACTCGCTCTTGGTATCGACGCACGCAATCTGTGGCATGACGTAAAACATGCTCCCAGAGTTGTTCAGCAAACGCGTGATACCGGTATCCATTGCGACGTTATTTATCTCGACGCACGCTCACCCATCTTGGTACAACGCTTCAGTGAAACACGTCGCAAACATCCCCTAAGCGACGACCATACACATCTGTTGGAAGCTTTAGACAAAGAAAAAGAATTACTCGCCCCAGTTGCAGCTATGGCAGATTTGGTCATTGACACCAGCAACCTCGACCTGCACCAGCTACGCAGCCAAATAAAATCCTGCATAATGGGCAAAGATGCCCCAGGCATGGCATTGCTATTCCAATCTTTTGGTTTTAAGCATGGCGTACCGATAGATTCAGACCTGATGTTTGACCTACGCTGCCTACCCAACCCTTACTGGGTAACCGGACTGCGCAATAAAACTGGGCTCAACCAGGAAGTCGCCGAGTTTTTGCGCTCACACCATGAAACAGAAGCCATGCAACGAGACATCACAACCTTTCTTCAACGATGGTTGCCCTCCTATCAGAAAAGCAACCGCAGCTATACCTGTGTGTCTATTGGTTGTACTGGAGGGCGTCACCGCTCGGTATATATGGTCGAGCAATTGGCCAAGGTTTTCGCCGTACACTTTAAACAGATACAAGTTCGTCACCGCGAGCAACAAGAATTAACGTGAAATTACCACTCGATGCAAACAAACCAGATCATCATCATCAATAAATTGGGCTTGCACGCTCGTGCCGCCAGTAAATTTGCTCAAACCTGCACCCGCTTTTCATCTGAAATCAAAGTGGGCTACAAAGGTAAACTAGTAGATGGCAAAAGTGTTATGGCACTGATGTTACTTGCCGCTGGTAAGGGCTGCGAACTTGAACTGCAGGCCAGAGGCAAAGACGAAGTAGCCGCACTTGAAGCCATCTCCAAGCTGATTGAAAATCGCTTCGACGAGCAAGAGTAAATCTGCAATCGACACGCTACCCGACTCACTCTTTTGCGCTAATATCACCCAAAGAGTATCGCGGCTATAATGTCCCTTCGCACCCTAGCAACACGTCAGGAAATACCGTGTCCCACTCCCCGGCGGCTGAAGCACAAAATCAACTGAGCGAACTCTACGCGGCACTTGATAGCGGCACCGGCCGCGAAGTGAAGCGTATGCTCAGCACCCTAACACCGCCGAGCATCGCCCAACTACTGGAAAGTTCACCACCGCATATCCGTCAGGTATTGTGGCAGCTGATTGATAAGGCAGTAGAAGGCGAAGTACTGCAAGATCTCAGCGATGACGTTCAGAGCCAGATCCTCGCCACGATGAACACTGAGGAAATGGTGTCGGTAATGAAGGGGCTCGACGCCGACGACCTCGCCGATATCCTCCAACAACTGCCTGAGCGGGTCATGGGGCAGGTCCTCGCGGCAATGCAAGAGCGCGATCGCCTGCGAGTGGCACACGTACTTCCCTTTGATGAGAAAACTGCCGGTGGGCTGATGAACACTGATACGGTATCAGTGCGCCCCAATCTCACCCTCGATGTCGTATTGCGTTATTTACGGCGTCATGCACAACTGCCGGACGCTACCGATAACCTGTTTGTAGTCAACCGTAAAGACCAGTATATCGGTCAGCTCTCGCTCACCAAACTGCTCACCTCAGACCCCGCAATCACCGTACGCGAAATCATGAATACTGATCGCGAGGCAATCCCCGCGAACCTTGCCGATACCGAGGTGGCACAACTATTTGCCAAATACGATTGGATAACAGCACCGGTCATAGACGATAATAGCCGCTTGTTAGGGCGTATCACTATCGACGACGTGGTGGATGTTATTCGTGAAGACGCCGATCACTCGTTGATGAGCCTCGCCGGTCTTAATGAAGAGGAAGACACTTTCGCACCAGTGGTTCGCACCGCCCCAAGGCGTGCTGTATGGTTGGGCATTAACCTACTCACCGCACTGCTGGCGTCGTCGGTGATCAATCTATTTCAGGGCACTATCGACAAAGTGGTGGCGCTGGCCGTGCTGATGCCCATTGTCGCCAGTATGGGCGGTGTCGCCGGCAGCCAGACCCTCACTGTAGTTATTCGTGGTATGGCTCTAGGCCAAATTGGTCGAAGCAATTTAAGTTGGCTACTCAATCGAGAACTGGGGTCCGGCGCCCTCAATGCATTATTGTGGGCATTCGTAATGGGTGGAATTGCCGGGCTCTGGTTTGGCGACCCGCGCATTGCCTGGATTCTTATCGCCGCCATGCTAATCAATTTGATCACCGCGGCACTAGCCGGCACCATACTGCCGGTGGTACTTCGCGCTATACGCATAGACCCGGCTTTGGCCGGTGGCGTAGCCCTGACCACCGTAACCGATGTAGTGGGTTTTTTGTCCTTTCTCGGCCTCGCCACCTGGGTATTTGCCTAAACCCCGACACCTTTATTATGAATTCTGCGCAGACACCAGCAATTAAAGTGAGAGGCTTCCCATGCACGATATTGAGCATTTTGATGCAGAGCAACCCAAGAGCAAAACCAGAATCAAGCAGGAAATGCATCAACTACAGCAGCTGGGCAAACAACTGAGCGAGCTTAGTGCCACCAAGCTGATCGGCATGCCCCTCGACACAAAATTGCGTGATGCGATTGAAACGCTGCAACGCATCAACTCTCGCGAAGCCAAGCGCCGCCAGTTACAGTTTATCGGCAAGTTGATGCGCAGTGCAGATTGCGAGGCGATCCAGTCTGCACTGAATAAACATAAAGAAAAGGATCAGCAACGGCTGCGTTTTGATCATTTAGCGGAAGACTGGCGCCAGCGCCTACTGGATAGCGAGCAGGGCAAACAATCACAAAAGGACTTTTTTGACCACTACCCCAACATCGATCACCAACAACTGCGTACACTCGTACGCGAATCTCTCAAGGAGCGCACCAATAACAAGGCGCCGAGTAACCAACGTAAACTCTTTCGCTATTTGCGCGACTTTTTACTTAAGCAGTAACAATGATCCTAGAAACCGCAGTTGAGCGCGCAAAAGCTACGTGAAATATTGGTGTGCATGGCAAATTTTAAAAGAAGAAAAGCGTCCGCTGACAGGTTACTCAGGCTTCTTTGATGCCGGAATAAAATCCAACGCCAGTGAATTCAGGCAGTAACGCAAACCGGTGGGGGCAGGGCCGTCTTTAAACACATGCCCCAAATGTTCCCCACAGCGGGAGAGCACCTCGGTGCGCTTCATACCCCAACTATAATCCTCTTTCAGCACGACATTTTGCGGATAGGCCACATCCCAGAAACTCGGCCAACCGGTACCTGAATCATATTTCTGTTTGGAACTGAACACTGGCAGGCGGCAGGCGGCACTGACGTATACCCCCTCAACCTTATTGTCCAGCCATTTACCCGTATACGCGGGCTCTGTAGCCTTCTCCCAGAGCACAGCATACTGCTTCCTGGGTAATAGTTGGCGCCATATAGACTTGGGAATGGCACTCAAATGACGGCCATCGGCAATGTTTGTCCGCGCCTCGCTCAAGCTCATTTGCTGGTCTTTGCCTTTTTCTTCATCCTCACTCCCACAGGCAATTAAGCTAAAGCCAATTAACCACAAACAACTCAAAACTTTCAATCGCGACATCTTCTTTACCCTCTCAAACCCCTGCTGTTAACACACAGTGACAAAACCAAATTCTACTATCGATCTCCTTTCAAGAATAGCAAAGCGCCAACGAAAACAGCCAGCCTCCGAAGATGCTGGCTGTTGTGGATTTAACCGGACATCAAGTACTACTTAAAACTGCATGCTGGCTCGCAGATACCAAAAGGCACCATTAAAACCGAACGGCGAAGTCAGCGCATACTTTACCCCCATCCCTTGCAACGTAGAGCTCTGTTCATCCTCCGGGCGCACGTCAAAAATATTTTCGCCACCAAACGCCAGGGTGTAATTCTCTTTGATGATGAGTCTGGCTTCTAAATCAATCAACCACTCAGAACCATAGCGCGCAATAGGAGTAGCTTCGTCCTCTTTGCAAAATTGTCCACAGGTACTCCCCCAATCGCCATAGCGGTTCAAACGCAGGTAGCCGCCGAATTGGCCACCGATATCATAATCAAGCGTTAGTGTTGTGCGATCCTTGGGCACGTAATGCTCAAGATCAAAAACAGCATTTTCATCAATTGTATTGGGCGCGACATCAGCAACCTCTTGGTTGTTGTGGTTGTGACGCAAATCCACCGTCAACAGATTGCCTGCAAGTTCAAAGTTGCTAGTAACCGCCAAATCAATGCCGGATACTTCGGAGTCATAGGCATTGGTGAAAAAATTGACATTACTACCTTTCGGCAGCCCAGCCTCATCTATGCCTGCTGCATTCAACTGCTCTAGCTCTTCATCTCCCAGCTTAATATTGCGAAAGGCCAAGCGGTCTTCAATATCAATCTTGTAGTAATCCAGGGTCAGGCTAGTATTATCAAAAAGAGAAAAGACTGCGCCCACGGTAAAGCTTTGGGACTCTTCTGGCGTTAACGCTTTAGCGCCAAACACCGCCGCCACCGGGTGGCCGACAGGATACGTACTCGTGGGAATCAGATCACCGTTTCCATCCAGTGATGTGGTGGCCATCAACGTGTTTACTTGGCCCGGCGTCGGTACGCGAAAACCGGTGTTAGCAGTGGCCCGCAACGCAAAATTCTCTGTTACATCAAAACGCGCAGAAAGTTTCCAGTCGGAAGTGTTACCGAATTCTTCGTAATCTTCAAAGCGCAGTGCCCCTCCCAGGGTCAGGCGCTCTGTTACCTCTGCCTCCAGATCCACATAAGCCGCCCAACTCTCACTGCTAAACTCACCTTCTGCCGCAAGTGGAAACCCTTGAAAGCTATCAGAGCCAACGCCAAATATTCTTGCGGTGGGACCCTCCTCCCTCGACTTGAGATCGCCAGCACCGATCTCGTAGATTTCTTCACGCCATTCCAAACCAAATGCCAGGTTAAGCGGTGAATTTAGCCCTGAAATTTCAATTGGTTTCACGAAGTCAGCGTTGAGGCCGTGTTCTACTTGGCCCAGTACCCCCGGCTTAAAGCTAGTTGGGGAGTGGATGCCCAGGCTTGGGTTAATGGTGTTATCAAGTATGTAATCGACCTCGCTTTCGGCGATGCGGGCGCTTAAGTCCCAGCTGGTACCATTGGCCCATTCGCCACGCATACCAAATGCTGCCGACAAATCAGTGATATCCGCTCCAAAATTTGGGTTATAACCCCCAGGAAAGCGGTCATAGATCGGATTACGCAAAATATAACCACTGTCGCTGGAAGCGTCTGCAACAAGGTAATCGTCGACAGTCAACCCCTGGGCAAGAAGCGCATCTACCTGTGCTTGGGTCGCATGCTTTGGCATGTAAGAGGCTTTTTTGATGGTGCCACTATCTACTTGCAAGGTCCCCCGAGCCTTTACGCCAAACTCGGGATCCAATACCGGATTGCGGAAGAAAAAATCAGATATTGTCTCGGTGTGAGTGTAACCAATATTGCCATAGACTTCGGTATTCTCAGTAATGTTAAAACCAGTGTTTACAAACAGCTTCAGCGCTTCTACTTCCGGGTCGCCCCAACGTAAACCGAGCCCCCGCAGCGGCACATTCTCTTCGCCAATGGCTTGTGCGATTTGCCCCGCATCTTCAGCCGCCACACCGCGCCAGGTTTTGTCGCTGGTAGAGTACTCCACGGTGGTATTCACAAACCCGCGATCACTCAAAGCAAAGCCGGCGTTAGCGGCCAGTGTTGTGCGCTCACCATCCTCATCAAAATATTCTCCAGTCTGGGCCGACAGACTAAAGCCCTCAGCGGCATCTTTTAAAACAACGTTAACCACTCCGGCGATGGCATCGGAACCATACTGTGCCGAAGCCCCATCCCTCAGCACTTCCACCCGCTCAATCGCCGCCGACGGTAAGGCAGCAAAATCCACCGCTTGGGCCCCCTGATTAATCGTACCTATCGGCGGCAGCTGCAAATTCACCAACGCAGAGCGGTGGCGGCGGCTCCCATTGACCAGCACTAGAGTATGATCCGGCGACAGGTTCCGTAGCGATACCGGGCGAATAAATGCTGTACCATCGGCAATAGGGAAACGCTGGGTGTTAAAAGAAGGCGCTATTTTTGTTAACCCTTCAGTTAAATCAAAAGCGGCCTGATTACCCAGGTTACTGCCTCCGATCACATCCACCGGAGACAGGGCTTCCGTCGGCGATACCCCCTCCCTTCGCGTACCGGTAACAATAACCTCTTCAAGTTGATCATCAACGGTGCGTTGATCCACAACCTGGGCCTGAGGCAGGGCCCCCGGGGCAACAATTGCTGTGGCAACTGCCAGCGCTATTGTGTTTTGCTTCAATCCTTCCATCTTATTTGACCTTTTACATTAGCATTTTTATGGCTTTAATCGTTTGTTTGAACATTCTGCGCAATGAAATCAACACTCAACTATCGGCTTTATTTCAAGTTGTCAGATCGGCTCTGAGCCCACCTATAAACTTTTTTATTTTTTACATAAGCCGTCTGATTGCCATCTCAAACTTTTAATACTATTCAATCAAAAAATAACAATCTTATAGTTGCGAGTTGTAACTTTCACTGCCATTTCATCCTGAGTTAAGATACCCTTGAAATTTTCGGCACGCAAGCACAAATAGCCTGCAATTGCGAACAAAACCAAGATTATTATTCTAAATTTTGCACAGGATTATCTTGATATTTCACCCTGCTGTTAAATCATAGAGTTAGTGTTGCTCCCATTATTTTCATTAAACTCAAAAGAACCACTTTATTATATTTATGGCTTAAGTGATGCACCCGGTCACCCAGTTGCCGCCTTCTGAACCCTCAGTTGATTTTATGCAAGTACAAGACAATTCGACATCAAACGATAACCGCATCTTGACAGAGGCCATACCCTTCCTCTTTTTGCGCTATGCCATGCCAGCCATTATCGGTCTCGTCGCCGCTTCATCAGCGGGAATCATAGACGGTATTTTCGTCGGCAACTACGTGGGCGCCAATGCCCTGGCCGCCCTGAATCTCACCCTTCCTATTGGCGCCTTATATTTTGGCTTATCGTTGATGCTTGCCATTGGCGGCATGGTAATGGCCGGTAAATATATGGGGCAACAGAATTACGCGGCCGCTTCAGGTATTTTCAGTAAAACCACCATTGTTATGGTGGTGCTCAGTTTATGTTTATGCACCTTGATGGTGCTTTTTATCGACCAAGTAATCGCCTTGCTGGGCGCAAACGAAGAACTCACGCCCTTGACCCGAAGTTATCTGGCTATTTTTCTCCCCTTTGAGCCTTTGTTGGTCATCGCTTTCAGCTTATCGTATTTTGTCCGGGTTGATGGTCGACCCAACCTAGCCAGCGCCTCGCTAATATTGAGTGCGCTGGTGAATATCGCTCTCGATTGGCTGTTTATTGTCCGGCTCAACTGGGGCATTGAGGGAGCGGCATGGGCTACAGGTATTAGCTATGTAGTGATGCTCTCCATCGTATTACCACATTTCTTTAGCAAGCATTGCCGTTTGCGCTTTAGCTTGCGCCAAAAGCAGTGGGGCGAGGTGTGGCGTGCATCGATTAACGGCATTTCAGAATTTGTCAACGAAATGTCTGCGGGAGTCACCGCATTTATTTTTAACTGGATAATGATTACGCGATTGGGTAGCGAGGGTGTGGCGGCACTTGCTGTAGTCAATTACATTTTGTTTGTCGGCCTAATGATTGTTTATGCTATCAGTGATTCTCTACAGCCACTTATCAGCACCAATCTCGGCGCCCGCAGGGCAGATCGAATTTCAAGTTTAATGAAAATTTCAAGCGTAACTATCCTGATCATTGGTTGCAGCATTATCGTGTTGCTACTGAGCAGCCCCGACGCCTTTATGAGATTATTTCTAGCCCCGGAAAGTAGCAACGTGCTGAGAATAACGGGAGAATTTATTGCCGGGTTTTGGCCAGCATTTTTATTTAATGGAGTAAATATTGCTTTTTCTGCCTATTTCACCGCCATGCACAAGCCTTACCATTCCGCTGCCATCGCCCTATGTCGAAGCCTGGCCCTACCTCTGATCTTTCTGTTTACCTTGCCCCACTGGTTGGGGGACATGGGTGTTTATATCGCCATTCCTATTGCCGAGATGCTTACCCTACTGCTGGCAGTCAGATTGTATACAACCAATCGACCTCACCTACTTGTGGAACAAGAACAACCCCCTTTGCACATCGAACATGAGCAGCTTGCCAACTAATCAATTTGTAAAATTTGAAGAACCAGGGGCCATTTAGCAAACAACACCAATGTTTATCTGCCCTCGGTGGACAAAGCGAACCAATTGCCCTCAAGTGCTGACAACGGCTATAATCCCCGCCCACATCAAATGCGAAGCTTCAACTTCTTACTATACCAGTCATCAGATCCTTGACTTCGAGCTTGCAAAATAACGAGCTTGAGCTTACAAGGAGACAAGCTGTAGGGATGATTTCATGAATACGAGCAATAGCAAACAAGGCGACTTGTTTGCGGCTGTTGCCGCTCACGACCTCTGGTCTTTTTTGGCATGGCAAGATATCAAAATAAGATACCGACGCTCCAAAATAGGGCCTTTCTGGATAACCATCAGCACTGCCATTTTTTGTGTGGCTCTAGGGGCCGTTTACAGCCGACTGTTCAAAGCAGACATTGCTGAACTGCTACCATATTTGACCATTGGGATGGTTCTCTGGGTATATATATCAAGCACCCTGGGCGAGATGGCCAATTTATTTGTCGATAACACTGCGTATATACAAAACACACGAATCAATCCATTGAGCATTTTACTCCGTGCCATTGCTAGAAACACCATCATCTTTGGCCACAATTTACTCATCGTCATCGGAATTTATCTCTATTTTGGCATCTGGCCTGGCTGGAATGTATTATTGGTAATCCCCGGCTTTTTGCTAGTAGTATTGAATCTCTTAGCCATAAGCATACCGTTAAGTGTTATCGGTGCGAGATTTCGTGACCTTGCGCAAATTGTTCAAAGCCTTCTTCAGGTAATGTTTTTTATTACACCTATATTCTGGTTCCCGCGTTTACTTGGGGAGAATAGCTGGATCATAAAAGCAAACCCGATTGGTTATTTTATGGATCTGGTGCGCTCCCCTCTGTTGGGGAAGCTCCCAGAACTGGCCTCCTGGGGCGCTTCCTTATTAGTGCTTTTAATCTCATCGATTATCGCAATATGGGTATATCAAAACAAACGTGCACGCATCGCTTTTTGGGTATGAGGTAAGGCCATGAGTTCTATTAAAGCAACCGAGCTTACACTTAATTACCCACTTGTTGGCATTGGCAACCGCTCTTTAAAAAACCACGTTTTAGGTGCCGCAACTGGGGGCCGAATTGCCTCCGGTGAGGCCATTCCGGTTGTCAACGCACTACAAAACATTAACTTTTCACTAAAAGAAGGCGATCGGCTTGGGCTTATCGGCCACAATGGAGCAGGGAAGTCAACCTTACTCAAGGTGCTCGCGGGTATCTATCAACCGACAGGTGGCACACTTTTAACCAGTGGCCGCATTGTTTCTACACTAAATATTTCTCTCGGTATGGAGCCAGAGGCCACTGGCTATGAAAATATCTTTATTCACGGACTATTGCTTGGCATGAAGCGTGCCGAAATCAAGCAAAAGTTAGATGAGATCGCCACATTTACTGAGCTTGGCAAATACCTCGACATGCCGGTAAGAATTTATTCTTCCGGAATGGCAACCCGGCTTGCCTTCGCCACGGTTACCGCGATGGACTCAGATATACTGCTGATGGACGAAGTGATCGGCACAGGTGACGCTGCATTCATGAAAAAGGCTAAAGAACGGCTCAACAAATTTATCAATAGAAGTAAAATTATTGTCCTCGCCTCTCACGCTGATGCAGTCATTCATCAATTCTGCAATAAAGCCTTACTGCTTGAACACGGCAAAATCATCGCAAGCGGCAATGTCGAAGATGTCCTCAATACATACCGGCACCATCCTGTTGAAAAAATCACATAGCTTAAGGGCCTATCTTCTAAGCCCCTTAAGCTTGCTTGAATAGGTAGGCACTAAAAGCCTGTCGGACTTAACACTGGCCTACTGCGAAAAAGACCGGTTAAGTCCGACAGGCTCCTAGACGTCGACATCGACACGCCATTGCAGTAGTGACGCACACTGTGGAAGAATATAACATCCACAGGCGGCCTGGAGCCGCAAAACGATTCGAGGACGGTATTTTGGGCGACGGCAAGACAGTAAGCGCCGGGCAAAAAAACCGCCGCAGCCCCAATGGGCCAGTGGTGCGTAAAAAACGGTCCAAGGAGGGAAACAAGCTCCATGGTAGCAACAACATTGATCACAGAGGCTTTCGCCTCAATGTTGGCATTATTTTGCTAAATGAGTGCGGCCAGGTACTTTGGGCACGACGGATAGGCGGTAAAGATGCCTGGCAGTTTCCTCAGGGCGGTGTCGACTCAGGCGAAGAGCCAGAACAAGCCATGTACCGTGAACTTTTCGAAGAGGTCGGCCTGACCCGCAACCAAGTCTCCCTACTTGCCTGTACCCGCGGCTGGTTGCGCTACCGCCTACCACAGCGGTTAGTACGCCGGCACTCGGAACCGTTGTGTATTGGCCAGAAGCAAAAGTGGTACCTCCTGCGCCTAGAGGCGGCAGAAAGCAATATCAGCTTTGACAATGGCTATAAACCAGAATTTGATCGCTGGCGCTGGGTGAACTACTGGCACCCCCTAACCAAGGTGGTGGCATTTAAATGTGAAGTCTACCGACGCGCACTGGTCGAATTGGCACCAAAGCAGATATATCAACAAAAACAATTCTATAATCTCGATCACTGACTCAGGTTAATAAAGCTTAAACAGCAGTTCCTTATTATTGAAGCAAACCCCATAAAGGTTGAACGCGCAAAAAATAGTCATAGTAAAGCTCAACAAGGAGAGACAAATTGCTCGGTTTGCTCCGCAGTATCGTGCAAGAGGTCAATGCAGCCACAGATTTAGCCACGGCACTTGAAATTATTGTCCATCGGGTAGCCGCCGCGATGGATGCCCGCGTGTGTTCGGTATATTTGCGTGACAAACAATCCGGGCGTTACGTTTTAATGGCCAGCAAAGGGCTGAATGCTAATGCGGTGGGCCAGGTAAGCCTGGCGGCTGATGAAGGGCTCGTGGGTAAGGTTGTCTCACGGGCGGAGCCACTCAACCTCGAACAAGCCGAAACGCACCCCGCCTACCACTACTTCCCCACTACTGGCGAAGAGCACCTTTCCGCATTTCTCGGCACCCCCATCATTCACCATCGTAAAGTACTTGGGGTACTGGTGATTCAGCAGACCGAAAAACGTCGATTCGATGAGAGTGAAGAAGCCTTTTTAGTCACCTTATCGGCGCAACTTGCTGGCGTTATAGCCCACGCCGAAGCAACCGGGGCTTTAAACTCTATAAGCCGACAACGCCGTGAAGCCAAATTTAATGGCCTAGCCACCTCTCCAGGAATCGGCATAGGGCGCGCCCATATTGTTGCACCATCGATCAGCCTGGCTACCGTACCGTTCACCCAATGCGACAACGTCGATGACGAATTGGCAAAGTTTCAACAGGCTTTATCCTCTGCGCGCAAAGAAATTCGCACCGCTGGCGAACACTTAAAACATGACTTAAATCGCGAAGAGCGCGCACTTTTCGATGCTTACCTCAGCATGCTCGATGATAACTCCATTGCCGTAGAGGTTTATGAGCGCATCCGCCAGCAACTTTCAGCTAGCCGTGCTTGGGCAGAAGTTATGCTTGAGCATGTGCGCAAATTTGAAGCCATGTCTGATAGTTACTTTCGCGATCGCGCTGCGGACGTACGAGATCTCGGCGCGCGCGTACTGACGCACTTGTATCAACAACACAACAGCCCGCAAGATTACCCACAAAATACCATTCTTATTGGCGAAGAGCTCACCGCCGCAATGCTAGCTGAAGTGCCACGGGAAAAACTTACCGCATTGGTATCGGTAAAAGGCTCCGCCAACAGCCACGTCGCTATTATCGCCCGCGCCATGGGCGTACCGGCTGTTATGGGCGCTCAGGATCTCCCCTGGGAACAAGTAAATGACGTAGATCTAGTGGTAGATGGTTATCGCGGTGAACTCTACATTCACCCCAGTGCTGAATTGCGCCACCACTACAAAGAAATCGTCGCCGAAGAGCATAAATTGGCACGCAATCTAGATTACCTTGCCGAATTGCCTGGTGAAACCACCGATGGCCACAAGGTACACCTGTGGGTCAATACCGGATTGATGGCCGACGTAGTGCGCTCACTGGATCTCGGCGCTGAAGGCGTGGGCCTGTATCGTACCGAAGTGCCATTTTTACTGCGCGACCGGTTTCCCTCGGAAGAAGAGCAACGGGAAATCTACCGCCAACAACTGCAGGCATTTGCGCCCCGCCCAGTAACTATGCGCACGCTGGATATCGGTGGGGACAAATCTCTCAGTTACTTCCCCATCGAGGAGACCAACCCCTTTCTCGGTTGGCGCGGTATTCGCGTAACCCTCGATCACCCGGAGATATTCCTCGCCCAGGTGCGCGCGATGATGAAAGCCAGCCTCGGTTTCGACAATCTACGTATTATGCTGCCAATGATCAGTGGTATCGGCGAACTGGAAGCAGCGCGCAATTTGGTAAACCGAGCTTTTGATGAACTACTCGACGAAGGTTACACCATACAGCGCCCGCCCCTAGGCATTATGATTGAGGTGCCGTCAGCAGTGTATCAAGCCCGAGAACTGGCACAGCGGGCAGACTTTATCTCCGTGGGCAGTAACGACCTCACCCAATATTTACTGGCAGTGGATCGCAATAACAGCCGCGTGGCGGGTATTTATCATAGCTTTCATCCAGCGGTACTTCGGGCTTTACAGCAAGTGGTCACCGCTGCTCGTGAAACCAACACTCAAGTCTGCATCTGTGGCGAACTCGGCGGAGACCCCGCCGGCGCCCTGCTACTGGTAGCCATGGGTTACGATGAGTTATCGATGAGTGCCACCAACCTGCCGCGGGTAAAAGCTGTTTTGCGGGCAACAAATAAAACTGATCTCAAACGTCTGCTAGAACAGGTTATGCAGATGCACGGCCCGGAGCAAATCGAAGAAAAGCTGCAAAGTTACCTGCAAGCTTTAGGGTTTAAAAGCTTATTGCAATCGTTTCCCTCTCCCAGAAAACCAAACTGAGTAATGCCTGTAATGTGAGCTTTTTTTGAGGGGTCAAATAGTTAGTCATACAGTATTAAAGCGAATAAATATTTGGCTGTCTGACGCAATATTCAACTTAAGCAAAAAAGCTAGGAGCTTTCTGTAGTTATTGGCCACAACCACAGGGGCTGGAAAAGCCCGTATTTCGTGAAATAATGTTTGAATTAAAGAATTTGGCCACACAACCGTTTCCATTCACTTCCTGTATGCTCGGACAGCAGCTAAATTATTACCAAAGTTGTCTAAAAATATTTATGCCCGTGAGCTTTTGGGGAACAGCTACACAACCTATGCATTAAAGGAAAATTAGGCGTCACCAATCCCTATGCCCAACTACAGCCAACTGGAGTTACCCTGATGCTAAAGTATTCCTCACTGCCCTTGCTAATCAACCTATTACTGTGCTTACCCACTACAGCCGCAGGTGATACTGGGCGCTTAAATTTGGCCAACGCAGATAGCAACGAGATTACGCTCTACACCAATAAAGCATTGGTTACACAAACTTTTATTGAGCTCCCCGATAAAAAAGGCAAACTGGTATTAGAAGGTTTCGACAGCAATTGGCAGGAAAGTACATTTTTACTGCAATACACCAGTGCTAACAAACGCTACTTCCCCGAAAGAATATGGTGGCACAACGACACCCTCAACCGCGATAGCCTCTATGCCAAACTAGTTGGGCAGAGCGTTGAATTAGCAGGTGCAACCATTAACGAGCCGGTTCAAGGAAAACTATTGGCCTACAATACCGGCGTCGGCTTGGTTCAGGGGAATGACAAGCGTCAATACATTGTTGATTTAAACGATGCACAGGGCATTCGGTTAACCTTCAACGAAGCCATTTTCAAACAGCAAGACTACACCAACCTTATAACCGCAGAGTTTGGCGAACAAAACCCACAAGGGGCTTTGACCCTAACGTATATCAGCCCTTTATTGCATTACACCAGCCTTTACCGCCTCACCCGGGAAGACAAGAATCAATCCAGGTTAGAACGGCTATTGACGCTAAAAAATACCTCAGATATCGATTATAAAAATGCCACCATCTCCTTAGTAGCTGGAGATATTAACGAAAACCCCAGGTTAAGATTGGAAAAATCACAGCTTACCGCAATGTCTGATGGGCAGCCCGGCCCTGTAGATCAACGTGTAGGCGAACTTTTGGTAACGCCACTAAATAACACATGGTCACTACAGGCCCACACCAGCGCCCAAATTACACAGTTCAAACAAGAAAATATCAAGTTTGATGAACATTATCTGCTAGAAGTGTACGGTGGTGCTTACGGCAACGGCCCCGCAGTGCTGGAAAACCCCCGGCTCGTACTACACTTTGAAGCCAAGGCAGATCTTGCCGCCGGGCAGGTTGAAGTATTTGAGCAAAACAAAGATGGTACCAACTTGCAAAGCGGCAATGCTCAGCTTGCGGCCACCATCAAAGGTGACCAGGCCCGGCTGCTACTGGGAAAGGCGCTGACTGTGCGCGTAGACAGAGAAAAAACCACGAGTCAGCAAAGCGGAAATGAATTGCAAATTGCTTGGAAAACTACCGTGTATAACGATCGGCAAAGCCCCATCACATTTATCCTTGATGACCGGCAACATAATTTAATTAAAATAACCGATGTGCAAGGAGGAAGCTTGAAAGGCAATTCAAGAATAGAAGTAAAGGTCCCGGCCAAAGGTGAAAAAACCATTCGTTATAGGACCGCCTATGGCCGCTGATGGTTGCCAAAAATAAGAGCATTTGAGGCCTCCAAACTACACAAAGTACGTTTAATTGTTGGTGCTTAAAAACAATTTACTAACTCGCAAGCACAAGAAGCTTTACAATTCAAATCTAGGGTCAAGAAATCCACGCCCTCGCTTACTGAGGTTGTGTGCTGCCTCGAAAAAAATGCGGCATCCAGGCAACCTAGCCTGTGACATCCCCACATTGGTAGTGCAGGGATGTCAGTGCTTTTATACGGCTTAGGAAAAATATGGCCAAGTTTGCATTCTGCCCTTCAGTACAGCAAACCTGAACCACCGCCCGGAGCGTTAGAAGGCTGGCTAACCACAGGGAGGCTCACTGTTTTTCTGGCCCTCTTGTTGGAGCTCGGATTCATCCACTGCGGGCAAAATCCGTTCAACTCTAGTTAGTTCGCCACCATCGCGGGCCACAATATATAGCCTTATACTACCGTCTCCCATCCATACCGGCGTAACAGAGAAAATCTCACCCAGGTGAACCGTTTGCAACGATTTACACGTTATTTCTAACATTTTATACACTCCTTAAAAAAGCCTGTGACGCGAAATTTCAAAACGCGTGCACGCTTACAATACACGCTCGCCACAGGCGTAATCTATCTAGATTCAATGTAAGGTTTTTTTACTGAATGTTCGAAAAACGGGAACGGGCGGGCCGCGGCGGAAGTAGAGAATACAACACCATACTAAACCCTACACCCCAC
>JAHZJJ010000115.1 GCA_022600975.1 Gammaproteobacteria bacterium | reverse complement strand
CACATAGTCGGCGTGACCTGGGCAGTCTACGTGGGCATAGTGACGGATCGGGGACTCATATTCCACGTGGGAGGTGGCGATAGTAATGCCGCGCTCACGCTCTTCCGGTGCATTGTCGATACCGTCGAAAGCGACCGCATCACCACCCCAGACTTCTGAACACACCCGCGTCAATGCGGCTGTCAGTGTGGTTTTACCATGGTCAACGTGACCTATAGTGCCCACGTTGACGTGGGGCTTGGAACGTTCAAATTTTTCTTTGCCCATTGCGAGCCTCCTATTTACAGGCGTGCCTAACATGCGATTTTAATGAAAAACACCTTGTATCCAGGTCCATCGCAAAGCAAAACCACCGGATACGAGCAACCGCGCATGCGCTAACATCCGCGGCTATCAAATACTGGAGCTCATGGACGGAATTGAACCGTCGACCTCACCCTTACCAAGGGTGTGCTCTACCCCTGAGCTACATGAGCCTCACTCAACTTCCTGAAGAAGAAGGCCGCTGAGCTCTAAAATACTCGGGCGCCACTAACTCCAGGCAAAAACTATTAAGCTGCCATTTTAAAATTTATACTTTAAAATGGAGCGGGTAGCGGGAATCGAACCCGCATCATCAGCTTGGAAGGCTGAGGTTCTACCATTGAACCATACCCGCTTAGAGGAATTCCGAGCCAAAACCAACAACTTGCCGGCCGACATAACATCGAATTAAACTCACTCAACCTCAACTCAAACTGGTGCAGGGGGGTGGATTCGAACCACCGAAGCTTGCGCGTCAGATTTACAGTCTGATCCCTTTGGCCACTCGGGAACCCCTGCTCGAAAGCGGCGTGTATTCTCTACACGAGCCTTGCTGCTGTCAACAAATCTCTATCAAATTCACAGACCTACATGAACTCTCAAAAAACCGCAAACAAACTATACAAGGCCATAAACAAAATGGAGCTGGCGAGAGGAGTCGAACCCCCGACCGGCTGATTACAAGTCAGCTGCTCTACCAACTGAGCTACGCCAGCTCTAAGTTTCCACTCTGGGATTGCTCACCCCATCGCAACGTGGAGGCGGGATTCTAGGGGAAGTTACGCCGACAAGCAACCTTCAATATCACCATCTAGAAAAGAATTTTCTGCCACCTGCTGCCAGCTATCCGCAGACAGCCTCACCGACCACGCCTGCTCTATATTATCTCGGGCGATTGCAGCTGCTGACAAGGCTCCTGCCTTCGATGCACCCAAGGAAACTCGCGCTGCAACTTCTGCCAAAAATCTGCTGCTAAATAATCATGGCCATCAGCAGGTAACACCACCCAACGCTCAGTGTAAAGCTGTGGCTTTCGATGCAGCTTTACACTAATCCCTCGCTCGTACAGTCTCTTGGCCAAAGCTTCAGCACGTTCGTGTTCAGAAAAAATACCAAAAGAAATGCCCTTGGCGAACGAACCTTTAGGAATAACATAACTATCCAAACCCGCTTCCTGCAACTCTCGCAACTTGCGATAAGCCTCACGCCGCGACCTCAATGGGGGCAGGTACACCCAGGTATGCATTTGCCCTTGCCTCTCGATATCCTGCAGGCGCGCCTCCAACTCCAAAGCTTGAAGCCGCTGTACTATATTCTCACCTTGCAATGGCTGATCAACAGGGCCTAGCATCGTGCACAGCGGCTCACTTCCAGACGGCAGAACAGCTGGCCTGGGCACAAAAGTCGAATCGGTTTTGCGCGCCAAATCTATTCTTGCCTCCGCCTTGGAAGATGATGGCAGTTGCAGCTCCACCTTCGGCGCCACAGTCTCATCAAACAAATAAAACCATCCAAACAAACTCAGGTTGGCAACTGCCAATATCAAAACTATCCAACGCATAAGCTTTTCATTTGGCAGCTAACTTTTTCATTTTGGTATCTCCCTGCCCCATCAGTTTCTGTTGCCATCAACTATCAATCCATTTTTTTCAGGGATTCGTCAACGCCAGACCATCCAACACCAAATCGGGTTCCAACCGGTGCGACCAAGGGCACAGCGAAGCAAGTAATTGACCGTCGCCACCGGCAAGCCACAAAACTGGCTCGGCACCTATACCCAGCTGGTCAATCAAATTGTCACGCGCGCGCTCAATAAGCCCCAACACCATTAGCGGTAAGCCTCGATTAACCGCGTCCTCCGTATTGTGCCCCGGCGTCAGTGGCATATTTTCGGCAAATAATTCGCGCACGATAACGGCATCCGTCTCCCTATAAAGCGCACGGCGCATCAAACTCAATCCCGGCAGCACATAGCCACCCTGATGGCACCCCGCCGGGCCGAGCACATCAAGGGTAATCGCACTGCCGCAATCCACCACCAACGCCGGACTGGGATCGCGCTGATAAGCGGCCAATACCGCCAACCAACGATCCACCCCCAAGCGTCGAGGTAGTTCATAGCCACACTCAACGCCAGCACAGCACGGTTGCACCACAGCAAATTCCGCAACCAACTCCAATTCCTGCTGCAAGCGTGCAGTGAGCACCGCGGCAATCTGCTCACCCGCCACATTGCCAATCCGCACCCGATCTACATCAGCCGTATGCCAAGCTTTCGGCAACGCTATACTCTGCAGTGACCGCGTAGGAAACACACCCTGCGCCAGAACCTCCTGCAGTTGTAAAATACGCCATTTACACCGGGTATTTCCAAGATCCAACTCCAAAATAGTCATGCACAGTCTCTACATAAAATACTTCACCAATTAACACTTAGCCCGCAGCGATACCTCACCACTATGAAAGCGCTGGGTCTCACCATCAACCTCCAATAGCAGCGCGCCAGTTTCATCAACACCACAGGCGACACCACTCCACTGCTGACGACTGGTGTGGAGCTGCACCTCACACCCGGTAAATTGGTCGAGTTGCTGCCACTCTTGCTGCCAATTACAAAATCCACGGTGTGGGTACGCCTGTAACATCGGCAATAATTCATCGACCACGGCCGCCACCAACTGATTACGACCTATCCCCGGCCGCACCTGCTCCAAATCAACCCAGGGCTGGTCAATTGCTGCCCCGCTGCACTTAGGCAAGCGCATATTCAACCCAATACCAATTACCACCCCACAGCAATCTGTAAGATCTCCCGTCAACTCCAGCAGCACCCCGGCGAGTTTGCGCCCACGACACCAAACGTCGTTGGGCCATTTTAAACGGACATCCGGCACTTCAAATTTTGCCAACGCCCGCGCCAGCGCCACTCCCACAGCCAAGCTCAAGCCCTCTAGTAAGTGCACCCCACCACCGAATTGCCAGCCCAAGGATAAATTGATGCCGCCGCCAAGCGTGCTCACCCAACTGCGCCCCCGGCGTCCGCGACCAGCGCTCTGCCACTCCGCCAGCAGCACGCAACCATGGCCGCTGCCGATTTTCAGTTGCTCCAACAGCTCAATATTCGTGGACGCCGCCTGATCAAGTATTGTCACAGTTCCCAGTAGTTTGCGGGCAACTGGTGTCAACATCGCTTGAATCCGCTTAGCATCCAGCAGATCGAGCCCTCCGCATAAACGATAACCACGCCCTTTCACTACTTCCAACTCAAGCCCAAATGTCTCCAATTTTTTCAACTGCTTCCACACAGCAGCGCGACTCACTCCCAAAGTGAACCCGAGAGATTCACCAGAATGAAAAGCACCGTCGGCAAGCAACTCGAGCACTGGGCGCAACCGCGACAGGGCGGTAGAAACATCTTGTCGCACTGCTATTCCTCTTCTCTACTAGCTTTCATTAATCATCAAGGTAACAGCGAGCATAACGATGCCCCAGACTGGTGAGCACCTCATAACCATTAGTACCCCCATAGCTCGCCACCTCATCCAGCTTCAGTTGTCGATTAAGCAGTTCTATATGCACCAGTGATTCACGCTGTGACGAGCTGAGCCCGCTGACGTCAAATACGCAGGTATCCATGGATAAACGCCCCACCATCGGCACCTTTACGTCACCAGCCACACCCCAGCCGCGCCCACTCTGCGCGCGCAACACTCCATCTGCATAGCCAGCGCGCGCAACCGCCAGCCAACTGCCCGCAGCCACCTGCTGGGTTGCGCCATAGCCCACATAAGCAGATTCATGTAGCCTGCGCTGCTGTATCACTGGCACACGAAGGTTCACCACCGCTCGCATTGGATTGAGTTGTCCAGGCTTCGGGTTGACCCCATAGAGTGCAGCGCCTGGACGCGCAAGATCAAAGTGGTAGCGGTCTCCGAGATAAATGCCAGAGGAATTTGCCAAGCTCAGTCGTACTCCTGGGCTCTGGGCTCGCAACTGTGCGGCAAATTGTTGAAAATTCTGTAGCTGCACGCCATTATGCTGGCGCTGCGGCTCGTCGGCACAGGCCAGATGACTAAACAGCAATTGGATATTGGCAGCCGAAAGCAGGCGCTCATCACTCAGCAACTTATTAAAATCCGCCCCAGTCATCCCCAGGCGGGTCAAACCCGAGTCTACTTTCACGGCGCAGGGCGCCGCTTTGCCCTCGATCTGAGTATACTTCACCCAGTTGTTCACTTGCTGAAATGTGAATAACGCTGGAATCAAACCCGCTTGGGCACAGGCTTTTTCACAGCCATCCCGCACCCCTGTGAGCACCATTATTCGCACATCAGCAGGCAACAGTGGGATCAGCGCCTCACCTTCCGCTTGAGTGGCAACAAAAAAATCCCGACAGCCACATCGATAAAGCTTTGGCGCCACCCGCTCCATACCCAAACCGTAGGCATCGGCCTTGACCACTGCACCACAATTGCTGCCATCGGCCAAGCGGGCACACAGATTCTGATAGTTATCCTCCAATGCCTTTAGATCGACGGTCAGTAACCCTTCCTGTGCGTTACTATCCATGTGCTTTTCTCATAGAGCTCTGTTGATAAAACTGCAAAACTTACTCACACCTTAAATGCCCACATTCCAGACAAATTACTCCAATGTATACGAAATTAAACACTTCAACCTAGAAAGCGCAGTTAAATCACGCAAATCTGCACAAGTTTTTGATGCACCCAGCCAATTTTAAATAGTTCTCATCACCAATAAGATGACCACGAATTTTTAAAACTCGCCATGCACACCAATAACTTACACAGCTTTTGCGCGCTCAACCTAGGTTCAATGCTTAATTTCCAGGTTACACAGCATTTAGTAAACTTTCCCGACGCAACGCCTGGGCGCCACCCCAAACTGCCACAACCGTCAGCAGCAGGCACACAAACGAGCCGGCCAAAGTCCATCCTAAGGGCACAAAACCGCCAACCAACAGCACTTTCAACCATTGCTGTTGACTCACTAAGGGCAACAACTGCCAATATCCCGCCAACTCAACTTCCGCAATACCCAATGCCATTAACAGCAGCAGTGGTGCCACCTGAAAAATACCTAACCGAGCCTGAGCATCTTTGAAGGATTGCGAACGCAACGCCAATAGTATTTGCAATACAGCGAGTAACAATGCCAACGGCAATAATATAGCGGCCATGACAATCACACCCGCTACACTAATAGCCTGCTGTATACCAAGCTCAGCAAGCGGCATCAGAGGCATCAACAAGACCAATGCCACAAGTGAAAGTAAGGCGCCAAGCCAGCCGAAACTCGCAGTCACCAGCGTCTTGGCAAACATGATCTGCCACGCTGGTATAGGTTGGTGTAATAATATTTCAAGACTCAAGCGCTCACGTTCGCCAGCAGAAGTATCTACCGCTGTAGCAAGGCTGGCAAAAACCAAGGTCATAATCAGCAGGCCGGGCACCATCATCAACAAAAGCATACCCCGCTTGGATGGGGTGCTCACATCGCGCAGCTGTAATTTCCAGGGCACCAATAATTGTGCTGCCACACCACGTGCCGCGAGACGCTGACTCAGTACCATCTGCTGCAATCTATTAAGGCCCACCTGTAAGCGCCGTTGGGCGCGTCCGGTATTAGATTTAGAGCTGTCAGTATAGAGATACAAGCTGGGGGAACGAAAACTCTCATAATCGCGATTAAAATTCGCACCTACTTCAAGTACTAGATCATAACCCTGCTGCAATAATTGCTGTGGCTGCCCGCCATCTAACAATTCCAACCGCAGCCTCTCCGATTGCAACTGCTGCTGCAACAGCGGTACAGTTTCCGCCCCCAACAACGCTACCCGCACAGCTTTTTCGGTTTGCGTTTTCACCATAAACACTGTCAATCCAGTCAGTATCAACGGCAATATCAGTGCAGCCAGTATTGCCGTCATCAGTGCACGCCTATCCCGCCAGGCCTCGAGAAATTCCTTCGACAATAACGGCAACATTTGTGTCCGAAAACAAGTTTGCACAGGATGGCTCATGCCGCCGCCCCCTCCGTCAGTATTTGCTTGCGACCATAAGCCAAAGCCACAAAACTATCCTCCAGCGAAGCACTGCCGGTGCGCTCCATCAGCTCTAACGATGTGCCCTGATCGACAATACAACCCGCGGCCATGACCAGTATCGAATCTGACAACTCCGCCACCTCCGGCATCACATGACTGGAAAATAGAATACAAGTGCCAGCAGCACGCAGACTCAATAAAGTTTTACGCAACAAACGCACCCCGAGCACATCAAGGCCTCGTGTCGGCTCATCCAAGATCAAATGCTTGGGCCGGTGTACTAGCGCGCGCGCCAACGACACTTTCATGCGCTCTCCCTGAGAAAACCCTCGCATGCGACGCGACCATAAAGCCTCCAACTCGAGTTCCGTATGTACCGAATCTAATGCTGAGCGTAATTTTGAGCCAGTGAGCCCCTGCAGTTCGGCAAAAAACTTCAAATACTCCGCCACTGTCAGGCGCTCATACAGGCCCTCACGATCACCTACAACGCCCAGTTGGCGCCGCGCCGCCTGCAAATCTTCCGCAACATCTATGCCGCCGACCAATACCCTGCCCGAAGCCGCTCTCAGCAAACCGGTAACAATCCGCAAACAAGTAGTTTTACCTGCACCATTGGCCCCCAGCAATGCGGTTATTCGCCCATCTGGCACAATAAATTGCAATTCACTCAGCACTGGCACGCTGGCAAAATCCTTGCTAATTTTTTCTACTGCAATCACTGCATCGCCCCCTTTTCTGCCCCTGACAGCACTTCACCAACAGCTAATATCGGGCCAAAAGTACCTGCCATAAACGGAGGCCGTTGAATATCTGCGACACAAGCATCATTCAGTGGTTTCAGAGGGGCATCGAGAAACTCAGCAATCAAATCAGGAATACAACCGCGCATAGAATTAATATGACCGCCACCGCCAACAATCAAATGCTGCTTGTTGGCGAGATAGCCAAGTTGTTGTTGCGCATAGTGAGGCGGTGTAATGGGATCGGCACTGCCAGAGATAAGCAACACCGGATGTGCTCGTGGCTGCGGCTTGGCATACTTTTGTTTGGGTACCGGCCACACCGCACAACCCTGCACAAATGGATCAATAAAAGCCTTGCCAACAAAGCTGTCATCTGTGTCTGCAGCAATTTCTGCCGTACTGATACGGTGCACCTCCTCGGCACAAGCTACCGAAAGCGTGAGCCCCATGGCCATAGCCTCAGAGCTTTCACTAACCAGCCCCACAAGACCGGAAAGGGGTAAAAAATTTCCCCTCTCTGTCTGCTGAATCGCAAACGGCAATTGCGCCGCCGTAGTGGGATTATATAGCGCTGCACGCACCGCATTAGCTAGTACCGGAGCCTCCATCGACTGAACTGCAGGCAAACCGGTCAAAGGATCGGGAAAGTTTTGAGCCTGCTCTTTAGTCCAATTGTTCAGCAAGTTTTTCAGTTGTCGATGCCAATCGCCAAAACTGACGCACACTGCATCTCTCTTACACGCTTCCTGCAGGTTTAACAATGCTTGCTCCGCGGCACTCGCGGCCAGAAACACCTTGGTTTCAATTGGCGCTACCGCATCTAACACCAATGCTTCCAGCGCCTGCGGATACCACTGCTGATAAAGCAATGCCGTACGCGTACCCCAGGAGCCTCCCCACAAGATAATCTTGTTGTGACCGAGAAACTTGCGCACTGATTCCAGATCGTCAACCGCTAGGCGGCTATTGAGGCTTCTCGCCAGCTCAGGTTGTGCCGTATAACATTTCTCTAACTTGCGAATTAGAATTTGAAGGTTTGTGGGCACTTTGGTGTTAAAACCGCAATCAAACGCATGTGAACGCCCACTGCCACGGCGATCCACCAACACAATGGCACGCTCACGATTGATCGGCCGAAACGCATTTAGCAGCGGCGCCAAATCGCTGGCCGCCTGCCCCGGCCCGCCTGCCAGCAAATACAGTGGTTCGCGTCCGCTGGCAGCAATCTCGGGGGCAACCAATACGGAAATAGCTTCACCACCATTGGCAACTGGGACCCGATAACAACGCAACGGCTCCTGCCAGCCATCGACAAAACAATTGGATGCTTTAATATTGGTTTGTACATCGCCTGCAACTGCGCTTATTACAGTCAACATCACGGACAAAACAATGAATAAGCGCAACAAACAACACATATTTGCATCTCCTTATTAAGCACATCCAAACTATCCACATTAGGGGTTTATGTGTTTATTCTTGTCATGAGTAATATGTTTTAAATCCAGGCAGAAAAATAGAGTGGCCCGATGTCTTACCATCGACAATTAAAATCACTATTGCTTATATTTCACGATACTATCGCACTTTGAAACCGATGATAACGGTTTGAATTGTCTTTAGCAGAATTTTTAAATCCATAATAAATGAAAAATGTTTCACATAGTACAAATCATACTGCAGTTTAGTTTTTGTCTCATCTTCATTGCCCGCATACCCGGACATCACTTGAGCCCATCCTGTAATGCCAGGCCTAACCAAGTGTCTTAATGTGTATAAAGGTATATTTTCCGCAAACCCCTTAACAAAAGCCTGCTGCTCTGGCCTGGGGCCAATTAAACTCATATCGCCCTTTAAGATATTAATAAATTGCGGCAACTCATCGATTCTATATCTACGCATGAAGACGCCAAAAGGTGTAATCCGCTTATCACCTTCAACAGTAAACTGAGCAACATTTTTTTCAGAACTCACCATCATGCTTCTAAATTTATACATCTTAAAAGTTTTACCATTTCTTCCGATACGCTCTTGAGCATAAAAGACAGGCCCACCCATTGTGATCAATATAATTGAAGCTACGATCAAAAATAAACACAGCAAAACTGGAAGCATAATTAACACCACAAAAAACTCCAGCAGGTTTCTGACCCATAGATACCACTGCGAAACATTAAAATTAGTATATATCCGATTTTCGCTGAAATGGCTTGAAGGCAAACGCTGCTCTACCAATTCTCTATATTCGCCCACAGTCAGCACTGGAATATTATATTGGCCCGCTTGATTAATCAGATTTTCCCAAGTGTCGTTATATACAAACCCAGGCTCAATGATAATTGCCTGAACACACTTGATGATCCCTGGAAAAACGCGCTCACTAACCACCAAATCAACTTTTTTACTAGCGGCCACAAAAGACATAAGACCTGGATGAATAGCAATTTTGTAGGGCTTTTCAACCCTGTTGATTATAAAAAATCGGAGAATTGCAACACTAATTAACCAGAAGCAGCCCGTAAACAAGCCAAGCTTAAAAACCTGCTCATCCTTTAACACGAAAGCTAAAACACAGCTTACCGCAAGAAAGTAAAGGCTTACCGTTAACACATGGGTATAATATTCCAACAATACTACTGAACGCCGATAACAACAAAACCAACCAACCAAAAAAACCAGCAGTAAAAAACCATAAAGTGCGTAACTTATACGCCAAAAATATGTACAGAAAAACAACAAAACTATAGATATCAACATCTCTACAGAAAAAGTCAATACAGGCTGCCTATTCATATTCACTTCCGCCCACATTATTAGGTCGCACCTGCTAAAACAAAACCGCCATCACAACTGCCAAAAATAAACCATAGTATTGACAATGACAGTACCAGCGAATAATTTACTTGCAACAGCCAAAAGAGCTTACGCGATGACTCACCCAAACACACCACGAGATATCGCCTAGAAACAGATTATAACCCAGAAAAGCCAACTTGCTCACAGCCTAGAATACTTAAACTGCAACTGCTCTAGCTGCCGCCTTTAATATAAGCGGCTCAATACACTCACAGCGTCAGCAGCTTTGACATCCTCCCCACCCTAAAGGACGGGGATTCCTACAACTAGACGGCAATGCCCTGCCGCAGTTTAACTCTAACCAAAGCGAGTTAAACCTTATTCGACAATCTGCTCTACCTTTCGGATGGTTGAGAAACACAAGCAGAAAGCGGTGGTATTCTTACTTTTCCTGTCGGATAGCGTAATCGCTGGAAACGTCCGACAAGAAAAGAATACCACAAGGGGCTTGCTCTGCAAGCCTCGCTTACATCCCCGCACTAGAAGTACGGGGTTTTACGCAAATTCGATAACATGGGAACGCCTACCAAGACAGTGGAGCAGACGCTGCTCAGTGAAAATAACTCGTCGCAAAACCCAAAGCGATGCCAAAAGGCCTCGCTTTGGGTTCAATATAAGCCCTATTAAAGCCTAATTTTATCTCTATTTTTTTCCAGAGTTGCTGCACCTATACCCCTAATCTCCAACAACTGCTCTATCGAAGTAAAGGGCCCATTCATATCGCGATATTGCACAATTAATTCAGCGCGTGCCGCACCCACCCCAACCAGCTTCTCAGATAATTCTTCTGCTTTAGCACTATTTATATTTACGCTGATCGTTTTTTGCTCAGCAAGCTCTATTTCGGCCTCTTGAACTTCCGCAACAACCATGCTTACAACGAATATAGAACTAAAGCTCAATAGGACAGTGAGCATCATCAGAAAAGAATAACGAGCTGTACGCATCAGATTTCTCCTTATGTTTATCATATTGCTCGAGACTTCCTTATTACCTCGAGTCCGCGTACTTTACCAGCTCACTCGTTCACTGCAACCCACCAAGCAGCAACTCGTATACCCATTAACTCCCTTTCGACTAGGTTATAAACTCTGTTTGATACTTTGCACAATAGCCTCCAATGCCCCCCGCGGATTGTCTGCCGTAGTAATCGGACGGCCAATCACTAAATAACTAGCCCCTAAATTTAAGGCATCGGCTGGCGTTACTATTCTCCTCTGATCGTTCTTCTCTGCCCCAACAGGCCGGATACCTGGTGTGATCAACGCAAACTTCTCGTCGCACACCCGGCGTAATACCCGCGCCTCTCTGGCTGAACATACTACCCCGTCAAGGCCATTGGAGGCAGCCAGTTGCGCCAGTGCGATCACCTGCTCCTCCAAGGAGTTACTGACACCTGTTTCCGCTAGTTCTTCCGGTGCCGTACTGGTAAGCACCGTCACCCCGATAAGTAACGGTTTACTCGCACCATAAGATTCCAGTGCCGAGACTGCCGCCTGCATCATCCGCGCACCGCCACTGGCGTGGACATTAACCATCCACACTCCCAGCTCTGCAGCGGCCTTAACTGCCGACGCCACCGTATTCGGTATATCGTGAAACTTGAGGTCCAGAAATACGTCGAATTTCCGTGCAACGAGCCTGCGTACCACTTCAGGTCCAGCAGCGGTAAACAATTCCTTGCCTACTTTCACCCGACACAATCGCGGATCCAACTTTGCTGCCATATTCAGGGCTGACTGAGGGTCACTATAGTCCAATGCGACAATTACGGGGGAAGAAACTTGAGCAACCAATCTATACCTCTTTCATATGCATAATACGCGTCAACAATCATTAAAATGGCTAACAAATCTCCAAGCAGCGCCGACAGAAAAAGTTCAGATCTGCAAGCTACTCTCCCTCCACACCCTTAACAGAGCGCACCGAGTCCCAACGCTTACAGCTGGGGCACAACCAGTGCAATTGATTGCCGGCAAAACCGCAGTTGCTACAACGGTAATGTGGCCTGGTGGAAATCAATTGATCAACTAGGGCTTTCAATAGCGAGGAGTATTCTCCCGTCCGCCCTTCAGCACCATTAATATGCAGTGTCAAGAAATGTTTGAGCCCGCGCAGGGAGGGGCGCAAGGCTAGCTGTTCCCCCAAAAAAATCGCAGCCTCCGTCTCGCTTTGCTGACGCTTAATACGCTCACTCAAAGCAATCAATACACTGTTCGAAGGGTGATCTCGCAGCAGCATCGCCAAGTATTTATCAAGCCCTTTGTGATCACCGATATGCTCATGACTAGCAATCAACAAATCGAGGATCTCGGGGATATGATCAGGACTGTACCGAGGTATCCGCTCAAGTACTTTGATCGCTTCTACCGGTCGATTCAACAAATACTCCAACCGTCCCCAGAGCAGATTGGCTCGGGCAGAGTTGCGATCATAACCGAGTGCCGCATCAATGTGCTTTCGCGCACTCAGATAATCCTTGGCATTAACAGACTCCTCCGCCAGCTCACAGCAAAAATGTGCCTGCATTGACGCCCATTCTGCCGACAAACGCTTAAAACGCCGCTCGTGCAATAAGCTTACCGCATGAATTGCTTTGGCCCACTCGCGCTCATCGCGATACACTTCAACCAGATGCTCCAGGCTAGTGTTGCGCAATTCTGAAGAAGCCTCCACCAGCTCTTGCAACAAGCGCTCGGCTCTGTCGAGCCAGCCGGCGGCGATATAATCTCGCGCCAGCTCCAGCTGTGCTTTTTGCTGACTGATCAGGTTGAGGCTAGGACGGGCTAACAGATTTTGATGGACACGGATCGCCTGCTCGTGCTCGCCGCGCCTGCGCAGCAAATTGCCAAAAGCGAGGTGAGTATCAAACGTGGTACTACTGACTTCCAATCCGTCAATAAATTTGTCGATAGCGTCATCGTGACGCTCACTTAACAGATAATTCAGCCCCTGAGCGTAAGAACGCACTAGAGCCCGCTGCTCTTTGCTGCCGCTAACCTTTTTCCTGTTGCTTCTGCGCCCTAAATACCAACCGATGATAATTGCCGCAAGCACAAAAATAAAAAAAGTGAGATCTGCCAAATTAATCTCCGGATACCTGGCGGCGCAGGCCCTCTAGCTTCCGTTCGGCGCGCTGCAATTGACGTTCCAGACCGCGCACACGGCGCCGCTCAATGTAGAAGGGCATCAAGCTCGCAGCAAAACCCAAAGATAACCCCAGCAGCAAAAATCCAATTAACCAAAATCCAACACTACCAGAAAATAGCACATAGCCGGCAAAGCTTGGTGAGATATTCTGTGGATTATCAACGGCAAAGCACATTCCGGCAGCGATACACACCAGTGCAAGCAGCCCGTAACAAATTCGTGACAGCCAGCTCAGAAAGAGCAAGGAAACCTCCAGGTTCCATCAGAACATAAACGATCGATAAGCTTAGGGCTCTACGAGCCGGCCAATACTTATACCGCAGGCAGAGGCTGCTGCAACCGCTGATTAACCCTAACACGCAATTCTTTGCCCGGTTTAAAGTGCGGCACAAACTTACCGGCCAAAGGAACTAAATCACCGGTTTTTGGATTGCGCCCAGTACGCGGCGGGCGATAATGTAGTGAGAAGCTACCAAAACCGCGTATTTCTATGCGCTCACCCTGAGCCAGCGCCCCAGACATAGTGTCCAATACCACCTTTATGGCCAACTCCACATCTTTTACCGCCAACTGATCCAACCTCAAGGCAATTTTTTCGATCAATTCGGATTTGGTCATAGGTTCCGCAGTTTTATCTAAAGGGTCAATTATTGTAAAGTGGCCTCGGTAACTTTATACCTTATCTGAGCAGCAGCTGTATAGCGCCCACCAGGAAAACCTATAGCACCACCACTCGCACATTTCCCAAATCAACTGCAATCATCTACTACAAAGCCGGACTGAGCAACCCCAGTCCGGCTTTAAGTGCTCTTAAGCAAATTGCCCAAGAAAATTTAGCAACAAAGGCTCGTCAGTCCTTGTTGTTCATCTGCGCCTTGATCAGATCACCGATTGTCGCTGGCTGTACTTGCTCAGACTGCTTCTTGGTGTGATCTTTGACCGCCTGCTTCTCATCATCCTGATCCTTGGCTTTAACCGAAAGGCTGATAACCCGGTTTTTGCGATCAACACTGGTAATTTTGGCTTCCACCTCATCACCTTCTTTCAGCGCATTGCGGGCGTCTTCCACCTTATCGCGACTAATTTCAGAGGCACGCAAAATACCTTCCACTTCGTCGGCCAGCGTCAGCACCGCCTGCTTGGCATCCACCTCTTTAACCACACCCTTAATAATACTGCCACGATCATTGGTAGTAACATAATCACTAAAGGGATCAGATGCTAGCTGCTTGATGCCCAGAGAGATGCGCTCACGATCCGAGTCGATCCCCAAAATAACACTTTCCAGCTCATCACCTTTCTTGAATTTACGCACCGCTTCTTCACCGGCTTCATTCCAGGAGATGTCAGACAGGTGCACCAAACCGTCGATAGCACCCTCAAGACCAATAAATATACCAAAATCGGTAATCGACTTGATCTTACCGGAAATCTTGTCACCCTTGGCAAACTTACGCGCGAAAGCATCCCATGGATTTTCCTTACACTGCTTGATACCGAGAGAGATACGACGACGCTCTTCGTCGATATCCAGAATCATTACTTCCACTTCGTCGCCGACATTGACAACTTTTGATGGATGAAGATTTTTGTTGGTCCAATCCATTTCGGAAACGTGTACCAGGCCTTCCACGCCTTCTTCGAGTTCAGCAAAGCAACCGTAGTCGGTAATATTAGTAACCACCGCCTTAACGCGGTTATTTTCCGGATAGCGCGCTTTAATGGAAACCCACGGATCCTCACCCAGCTGTTTTAGACCCAGAGATACACGACTGCGCTCGCGGTCAAACTTGAGCACTTTGACGTTGATCTCGTCGCCAACATTAACAATTTCACTCGGATGCTTAATGCGCTTCCAGGCCATATCAGTAATGTGCAGTAGGCCATCAATCCCGCCCAGATCTACGAAGGCACCGTAATCAGTCAGATTCTTAACAATACCCTTAATGCTCATGCCTTCCTGCAGGCTGGCCAGCAGTGCTTCACGCTCTTCAGAGTTAGCAGCCTCCATTACCGCGCGGCGGGAAACAACAACGTTATTGCGCTTGGAATCCAGTTTAATAACTTTAAAGTCGAGCTCTTTGCCTTCCAGGTGTGCGGTATCGCGAATCGGCCGGATATCTACCAAAGAGCCAGGCAAGAAGGCGCGAATATTGGCAACATCAACCGTAAAGCCACCTTTAACCTTACCGCTGATAACCCCTTTGACCACTTCATCAGCAGAGTGGGCAGCGTCAAGGATCTCCCAGGCTTCTGCGCGCTTGGCTTTCTCGCGGGACAGACGTGTTTCACCAAAACCGTCCTCCACCGCTTCCAGAGCAACCTGTACTTCATCGCCAATCTGCAGGTCCATCTGGCCGCGGTCACCAACAAACTGGGATGCGGGAATAACACCCTCAGATTTTAGCCCTGCGTGTACCGTAACCCAATCTTTATCAATATCGATTACAACACCGGTAACAATAGCACCCGGCGCCATCTCTACGCTCTTAAGGCTCTCTTCAAATAACTCAGCAAAGCTCTCGCTCATTACAATACCTATATCCTGTATTTGAGGCGGGCCGGCAATAACCATCGATGTGGTCAATCTTCAGCGCCAACCTCGCCACGCTGCCAGCGCGCGGGTTGAGTTGAAACTGTGGCCGGCCAATTCTGGCTGATCCCAACCACAGTCTTTAAAAATCTTTTCTAAAGCAAACATGACAAAGCATTCATTGTGCAATCGCCAAATTACCATAGCGATTTTCGAACACCCTGCTCAATCGATGCGCTCGCGCACCAATATCAATATTTGTTGCAACACGTCGTCAATACCAAGTTTGGTACTGTCCAACGATACAGCATCCTGCGCCGCTGCCAGCGGCGAAGCGGCACGGCTGCTATCGCGCGCATCTCGGGCGCGGATATCCCCCAGGAGGTCGCGGAGGCTAACAGAAACGCCCCGCGCTCGCAACTGCTCAAAACGCCGCCTTGCGCGCTCCTCTGCACTGGCTGTCAAAAATATTTTGACCCGGGCATCGGGAAACACCGTTGTGCCCATATCCCGACCCTCCGCCACCAGCCCCGGCAAGCAACGAAACTCGCGCTGCCGCCGCAACAGCGCCACACGTACTACCGCCATTACAGCCACCTGTGAAGCAGCCATGCTCACCCGCTCCATACGTATATCGCGGCTCACGTCAGCACCTTCTAAGATCGCGGTCACTTCGCCATCGACCACTGCAAAGCGCGCATCCAGGCCAGCGGCAACTTGCTCCAAAGCAGCTTCATCATTTAAGTCCACACCGCGATTCAGCGCCGCCAATGCGACCAAACGATAGAGCGCACCCGAATCCAACAGCTTGTAGCCAAGGGTATCGGCAAGCAACTTGGCAACTGTGCCCTTACCGGAGCCACTCGGGCCATCAATGGTGATTACCGGTGGCAGCGCCTCAGTTCCAATCATAATCTTCTCATATTCCAGAGCACACCCATCGCTTTCACTGTGCGCAGTTTAATTCAGCTCTAACGACAATCGCCGGGGATACCCAGGACGACATTGTCATTTATCAACAGCATTTAGCTTAGGCTGCTCAAATACATTCCCGCACGCCCCGCCAGCTCAACAAAATTTGGGAACGAAGTAGCTACATTGGCGCAGCCCAGGATGCGGATCTCATCCTCAGCGCGCAGAGCGGCCACTGCGAATGACATGCTAATGCGATGGTCACCACAACTTTCCACCTGACCACCGGTAAATACCTTGCCCTCTCCCTTGCCCTGGATGACAATACCGTCAGTCCTCACCTCGGTTTTAATCCCAAGCTCCTGCAGACCATCAGCCATCACTTGAATTCTATCGCACTCTTTTACCCGCAACTCTTGCGCGCCAGTCAACACTGTTGTCCCTGTGGCGCAGGCAGCAGCAATAAATAACGCCGGAAATTCATCAATAGCCAGAGGCACCTGATCCTCGGGAATTTGAATCCCCTTCAACCGCGCATGACGCACACGAATATCCACCACCGGCTCGCCACCTACCTGACGGCGATTGCTGAGCACAATATCAGCACCCATGGCCTGCAGAATATTGATCGCACCTTCACGGGTTGGATTGATCCCCACATGTTCCAACCATACATCCGCGCCCGGCGCAATGGTCGCCGCGACAATAAAGAAGGCTGCCGAAGAAATATCTACCGGCACCTCAATTGAGCATGCTCGCAAACTGCCACCGCCCGTTATGCTTACCCGAGCACCATTGCGCATCAGCGGGTAGCCAAAACCCTGCAGTAAGCGTTCGGTATGATCACGCGTCGCTGCCGGCTCGGTAATACTGGTTATTCCCTGAGCATAGAGCCCCGCCAGCAGCACACAGGATTTCACTTGAGCACTGGCCATTGGCAGTCTGTAATCAATCGCTTGCAATTGCTGGCCACCTTCGATAATCAATGGTGGTCGGCCCTGGGTATCGGTTTGAATTTTCGCACCCATTTGCCTAAGAGGTTCCGCCACTCTATCCATTGGCCGCTGTGATAACGATGCATCGCCGATCAAGGTAGCGTTAAAGCTTTGTCCCGCCAGCAAGCCTGCCAGCAAGCGCATTGCGGTACCGGAGTTACCCATATATATAGGCCCTGGCGGCGCCTGCAAACCTTGCATTCCCACGCCATGGATCACAATCCGACCCGCCAAAGGCCCCTCAATTACCACCCCCATATCTCGGAATGCCTGCAAGGTAGCGAGCACGTCCTCACCTTCGAGCAAGCCTTGCACTTCCGTCGTCCCTTCAGCCAATGCACCCAACATAATAGCGCGATGGGATATAGATTTATCGCCGGGAAGGCGCAAGTTGCCCTTCACACTGCCACCCGGCCGAGCGATAAAAGTAATTTCTTTAGTATTCATAAGCTCTGTGTAAGCTCTTTTCGTTAACATTTTGGCAAAGTGATCCCGTGCCGCCTTAGCCCGGGTAAATACACCCATCAAATGCTGGCTGTCTGCTGCCGCAATCGCCGTGCGTAATTGAGATAAGTTGGTCGTATAGAGATCTATGGATTTGAGAATGGCATCACGGTTGGCAAGCATAATATCCCGCCACATCAGCGGATCACTGGAGGCGATGCGGGTGAAATCGCGAAAGCCCCCGGCAGCATAGCGGAAAATATTTTCATTTTCGGCATCATGGGCCAAGGTGTCCACCAACCCAAAAGCAATCACATGGGGCAAATGGCTGGTGGCCGCCAGCACCTCATCATGTTCTGTCACCGGCATAATCAACACTTCAGCGCCCACCGCACGCCACATTTTCTCCACCCGAAGCCGATGTGCTGCCGCGGTAGTCTCCAACGGAGTGAGGATAATAGAGTGGGCGGTGTAAAGATCTTCTCGCGCCGCAGTGATACCACTTTGTTCCGAACCGGCAATGGGATGTCCGGGCACCAGAAAATCCGGCACCACGCCACCCCAAATTTTTTGCGCCGCGGTCACCACACTGCCCTTGACACTGGCACCATCGGTAACCGTGACACCCGCGGGTAGAGACTTTTTCAAAGACGCAAATACCGATGCTATCGCCAAGGTCGGCACCGCCACAAAAACTATATCGCCAGGCTCAAGCAATGGCAGTACCATTTCAAGCTCGGTCATCGCACTGTCGACCACACCCCGCTCAACCGCTTGCTCACAGGTCTGCTGGCAAGGCTCCACACCGATCACTTCGCCACAGCCACCCTTGGCCTTGAGCGCCAATGCCAGGCTGCCCCCTATTAGCCCCAGACCCACCACTACTAGGCGACCCGCCACCAGCTGCGGCACCTAGAGCACTCCGCGGGGGTAAGAACCCAGCACTTTCAGATCCGCAGCACAAGCGCCAACCTCTCTTAGCGCTTCAGGTACATGCCCCACTTCTCTATGGCCGATAAAATCGATAAAAAACACATAAGTCCAGTTACCAGACTGCGCGGGCCGCGTTTCAACTCGAGTTAGGTCAATGCCATGACGCTGGAAAGGCTCTAATAAATCGTGCAGTGCACCGGGTGTATTGCGCATCGACACCATCAATGACGTTTTATCATCGCCGCTGGCGGGAACAGTTTGCGTGCCGATAATCAAAAACCGGGTGGCATTGTCCGGGCGATCTTCAATTTTCTCAGTGAGCATCTTCAAGCCGTATCGTTCGGCGGCCATATCTCCGGCAATTGCCGCTGCATTCCACTCACTTTTCACCCGCTTGGCGGCCTCCGCATTACTGGAAACCGCTATGCGCTCCACATTGGGGTAATAGGCATCCAACCACTTGCGGCACTGGGTCAAGCTCTGGGCATGCGAATAAATACGGCTAATTGCATCTTCGCGCGTTATATCTGCAATCATCAAATGGTGGTGGATGCGCAGCTCCACTTCACCGCAGATGTTGAGGTTGGAGGTCATAAAATTATCGAGGGTATGATTGATCACGCCTTCGGTGGAATTTTCCACTGGCACTACGCCATAATTGACTGCTCCCGCTTCCACCTCGCGAAAAACTTCATCGATCACCGGTAGCGGCCTAGACTCAGCGCAATGGCCAAAATGTTTTATCGCCGCCTGCTGAGTAAAGGTTCCCTCTGGCCCCAAATAGGCAACCCGAACTGGCTCTTCGAGCGCCAGGCAGGCAGACATAATTTCGCGGAATAACCGCGCCATCTCTTCATCAGTCAAGGGCCCCTGGTTGCGCTCCATTGCTTTGCGCAAAACCTGAGCCTCGCGCTCCGGTCGATAGTAGTGAGCATCCTCGCCAGCGGCTTTTTTGACCTGCGCCACTTCCAGTGCACATTCGGCACGCTCAGAAATCAATTGCGCTATTTTTCCGTCCACCGCGTCAATGCGATCGCGCAATTCCAAAAGCCGCCGTGTCTGGCTACCCTTCTGTCGAGACATAAAATCGCCTATGCATTAACCATTACGTTGTTCAAAATCGCCCATAAAAGCCACCAATGCTTGCACTGCTTGTAGTGACACTGCGTTATATAGGGAAGCCCGCATACCCCCCACCGAACGATGGCCCTTCAGATTGAGCAGCCCTGCCTCCGTCGCTTCATTTACAAAAAGCGCGTCCAGCTTATTGTCAGCCAGCGTAAAGGGGACATTCATACGCGAACGGCTACTCAGTGCCACCGAATTATGATAAAAATTGCTGTGATCGATAAAATCATAGAGCAAACTGGATTTGCGCTGGTTCAGCGCCGCCATTGCTGTCACTCCGCCCTCAGCTTTCAGCCACTTGAATACCAGACCCGACAAATACCAAGCAAAAGTTGCTGGCGTATTGTCCATTGATCCGGCATCAGCAGCGACTTTCCAGCTCAAACTGCGGGGAATCTCAGCCACAGCCCGATCCAATAAATCATCGCGTACTATCACCACTGAAATACCCGAGGGGCCAATGTTTTTTTGCGCCCCGGCATAAATCACCCCAAACTTTTCTACCGCCAGCGGCTGAGACAAAATATTGGAAGACATATCAGCAATCAGCGGGCAACTCACCTCGGGCACATAGGGAAACTCTACCCCGTGAATGGTCTCATTAGACGTATAGTGTAAATAAGCCGCGCCTTCACTCGCCTGCCAGCTTGCCGCTTCGGGTACATAATTGAAATTCTGCTCAGCACTAGTAGCCACCACATTGACTTCGCCATAGCGGCGCGCCTCGGCAATCGCTTTGTTACTCCAGTGGCCAGTTTGCAGATAATCCGCACGTCGAAAACTATCGCCGCCAAACAAATTCCAGGGCACGGCACTGAATTGCGCCGTGGCACCGCCGGATAAAAAAAGCACTTTATAATGCCGAGGAATGGATAATAGATCTCGCAGATCCTGTTCGGCCTGCTCCGCTACAGCGATAAACTCCGGTGAACGATGACTTATTTCCATCACCGAGCAACCGCGACCCTGCCAGTCGAGCAATTGCTGTTGCGCCTGCAACAAGACCGATTGCGGCAATGCCGCGGGGCCAGAACAGAAATTAAATTGTCTCATCTTTTTATTTCCATTAACTCATCTCAAGCTGTACGCATTGCCGTAAGCACGACAGACTACGACTGCGCGCACCGCAGTTAAAAAAGGCCGCGATGATTGCGGCCTTTTTTAACCTGCCCGGCAGGTTGTTATGTATCACCCACCTCTTCCTCGGCTGCTCCCCTGGTCACTTCACTTTCCTCAATTCGCGCAATTCCAACTAGATGCTCATTCGCTTTAAGACGAATTACACGTACACCCTGGGTATTGCGGCTCATCACAGAGACCTCATCAACCCGAGTTCGCACCAAGGTACCTCGATCAGAAATCAGCATAATCTCTTCACCCGGGTGAACTTGACAAGCTCCTAGTAGTTCGCCATTGCGAGCACTCTCCGCCATGGCAATAACACCCTGGGTACCGCGCCCTTTTGCGGGAAAATCCTCAATTGCTGTACGCTTGCCATAGCCATTGACAGATACCGTCATTACTGTAGCGCCTACTTCCGCAATAACCATGGCGATCAACTGTTTGCCCTCTGGCATGCGAATACCACGCACACCACGCGACACCCGCCCCATTGAACGCACCGCACTCTCGGCAAAACGCGCAGCCTTGCCACCACTGGTAAACAACACCACATCGCGGCTGCCATCGGTGATCGCTGTAGCGATCAGCCGATCACCCTCCTCCAGCTCAATCGCCTTCAGCCCCACACCGCGCGGGCGAGCAAAGGCAGATAGCGGCGTCTTTTTCACCGTTCCTTTGGCGGTGGCAAAGAAAATAAAATGCTCGGAATCATATTCAGATACCGGCAGAATACTCGTGATTCGCTCGCTTTCTTCCAACGGCAACATATTCACCATTGGCCGGCCACGAGACGCCCGCCCGGCAGTGGGCACCTCATACACTTTGAGCCAGTAGACCTTGCCTCTGTTAGAAAAACACAAAATAGTATCGTGGGAATTGGCGATCAGCAGCTGCTCGACAAAATCCTGATCTTTTACCTGGATAGCGGATTTACCCATGCCTCCGCGGTGTTGAGCTTGATAATCCGCCAAGGGTTGGCTCTTAGCATAACCATTGTGGGATATGGTCACCACCCTGTCTTCCGGAGTGATCAAATCCTCTGTCGAGAGATCTAACTGAGAGCTAGTAATATCCGTAAGGCGCTTATCACCAAACTCCTGCTCCAGGTTTTCCAGCTCTTCACGAATAACTGCCATCAAACGCTCAGGGCTGGCGAGAATATGCATATAGCCCGTAATTTGCTCCAGGCGCTCAGTGTATTCGGCCAGTAATTTATCGTGCTCCATCCCAGTCAGTCGATGCAGACGCAATTCGAGAATAGCTTGCGCTTGGGCTGGAGACAGATGATAGGCATCACCACGCAAGCCAAACTCCTGCGGCAAGTCATCCGGACGACAGGCATTCGCGCCGGCACGCTCCAGGAACTGCTGCACTTTAGCCACCGGCCAGCCCTTGCTCAGCAATGCTTCGCGGGCCTCTGTTGGTGTCGAACAGGACTTAATCAGCTCAATGACCGGATCAATGCTGGCAATAGCCACTGCCAGCCCCTCAAGAATATGGCCGCGCTCGCGGGCTTTGCGCAGCAGAAAGGCCGTGCGTCGGGTCACCACTTCCTGGCGGTGAAGAATAAAATATTCAAGTAATTGCTTAAGGTTGAGCAGCTTTGGTTGGCCGTCGACCAGCGCCACCATATTAATGCCAAAAACGCTTTCCAGCTTGGTATGGGCGTAGAGGTTATTCAACACCACCTCACCCAGCTCGCCACGCTTCAGTTCGATCACCACCCGCAAGCCGTCTTTGTCCGACTCATCGCGCAGCTCAGAAATACCCTCAACTCTCTTCTCTTTTACCAACTCGGCGATTCGTTCGATTAAACGTGCCTTATTCAACTGATAGGGGATCTCGGTAATAATGATGATTTCACGGTTGCTTTTATCATCTCGCACTACTTCCGCTTTGGCGCGAATATAAATACGCCCACGACCGGTGCGATAAGCCTGTAAAATCCCTGCCCGACCATTAATAGTGGCGCCTGTAGGAAAATCTGGACCCGGAATAATATCCATCAGGTCATCAATGGTCAGCGCTGCATTATCAATAAGTGCCAGGCATCCCCGCACTACTTCACTCAAATTGTGCGGCGGAATATTGGTGGCCATGCCCACAGCAATACCAGAGGAACCGTTGACCAGCAGAGTGGGCACCCGCGATGGCATCACTTCCGGCATCTGCTCGGAACCATCGTAATTATCGATAAAATCGACGGTTTCCTTATCTAGGTCCGATAGAAGCTCATGAGCCAACTTATCCATGCGAATTTCGGTATAGCGCATGGCCGCTGCACTGTCGCCATCAATGGAACCGAAATTGCCCTGGCCGTCTATCAACATGTAGCGCAATGAAAACGGCTGTGCCATGCGCACGATGGTATCGTAAACCGCACTGTCACCGTGAGGGTGATATTTACCAATAACATCACCCACTACCCGGGCAGATTTTTTATAGGGTTTATTCCAATCGTTTTTCAACCCGCTCATGGCAAAGAGTACACGGCGGTGTACCGGTTTAAGTCCGTCACGCACATCGGGTAGGGCGCGACCCACAATCACACTCATGGCATAGTCGAGGTAGGATTGCTTTAACTCCTCTTCGATGTTTATCGGAGAGATCTCTTTAGCTAATTCGCCCATAGTTTTCCGGCATTCCTTATCATTGAGTCACCGATTAAGCTGATTCAACAGTAATGAGGTCAAACGGAGCCTCGGATACAGCTCCAGTCAAACAAATCATTCTACCATAACTGGCGCAGGCCAGGACGCCCTGAAGAAGCTTGCCCCCGCGGCCCGCGATGATTAAAGTCGATCTCGGCTCTAATCACAAAAAAGGCTCAGCCACATGTCCAACGCAAACAGATCAGCCCACACCAAAGACTTGCTTAAACCGCAGCCTATCGACACCTTGATACAGGCACCCTGGATGATTCCAGTAATCCCTGATCAGAAGGTGTACGAAAACTGTGCATTGGCCATTCATGCGGGTAAAATCCTCGCCCTACTACCGGCAGATGAAGCCGATCAACGCTTTGTTGCCAAAGAAAAAATCCAGCTAGCTGCGGATCAGGTGCTTATCCCTGGGCTGGTCAACACCCATACCCATGGCGCTATGAGTCTGTTGCGCGGTTACGCCGACGACCTGCCACTAATGGAATGGCTGCAACAGCAAATCTGGCCAGCGGAAAAGCGCTGGCTCAGCGCCGAGTTTGTCGCCGACGGTAGCCGTCTGGCAATGGCAGAAATGCTCCGTAGTGGCACCACCACTTTCTCCGATCAATATTTTTTCCCCGAAGCCATTGTCAGCGCCGCAAGGGATGTAGGCATACGCGCGCAAATCGCCTTTCCGGTACTCGATGCCTCCAACGCCTGGGCTCACAATGCTGATGCTGCCCTGGAAAAGGGACTGGCACTGCGTGACACCTACCGCTCCCACGAGCGAATCAGTCTCGCCTTTGCGCCTCATGCGCCCTATACCGTTGGCGATACCACATTAAAAAAAATCGCCACCTACGCCGCAGAACTACAAATGCCGATACAAATACATCTGCATGAAACTCAAAACGAGGTTACCCAGGCCATCGCCGAGACTAATATGCGGCCAACCGAACGTCTGCAAAAACTCGGGCTGCTCACACCACAAACTCTCTGCGTGCACATGACGGTGGCGAATGCTACTGATATCAAGCTTTTGCAACAAAGCGGTGCCCACGTTAGCCATTGCCCCAAATCCAACCTTAAGCTGGCCTCTGGCTTTTGTCCGGTAGTGCAAATGCAAGAAGCTGGTATTAATGTGGCGCTCGGTACCGATGGCGCAGCCAGCAACAATAGCCTCGATCTATTCGCTGAAGCCAATATTGCCGCGCTGCTCGCCAAAGCCACCACTGGTGATGCCAGCGCGCTACCCGCCCACCAGGCGCTGGCCATGGCCACCATTTGCGGCGCCCGAGCATTGGGGCTAGAACAACATATCGGCAGTCTGGAGGCTGGAAAAAACGCCGATCTCGCCGCCATTAAACTGGATGCATTGGAGCAACAGCCGCTGCACAACCCTCTATCCCAGCTGATTTATACCGCCAGCGGCCCCAACATCAGCGATGTGTGGGTAGCTGGCAGACGCTTATTGAAAAACCGCATTTTACAAACACTAAATGAACAGGAACTGATCCATCAGGCCCAGCACTGGCGTGCTAAAATGGCCGGCCGTGGACATTAAAGTTATCATTCTTCGAGAGCTTCATGAATAACGTAGACCCGGCGGAAATCGCCAAATTTGAACAACTGGCCAACCGCTGGTGGGATCGCCATGGCGAGTTCAAACCGCTGCATGAAATCAACCCCCTGCGCGCCAATTATATTGACGAACGAGCTCCAGTTGCCGGTAAAAAATTGCTCGATGTGGGCTGTGGTGGCGGCATCTTTAGCGAATCCATGGCCCAGCGCGGCGCCACCGTGACCGGTATCGATTTAGGCCAGGCGCCACTCGATATCGCTCGACTGCACGCGCTAGAATCCGAGCTCGACATCGATTACCGTCACACCTCGGCAGAAGAATTGGCTGCAGCCGAGCCCGACAGCTTCGACATTGTCACCTGCCTTGAGATGCTTGAACATGTACCTGACCCCAAGTCGGTTATCGAGGCCTGCGCCACATTGGTAAAACCCGGGGGGCAACTATTTTTTTCCACTATTAACCGTACCCCAAAAGGGTGGTTGCTCGCCGTGGTCGGCGCAGAATATATACTGCGTATGCTACCCAAAGGCACCCACGAATACCGCAAATTTATTCGTCCTTCAGAGTTTGGCGGCTGGCTTAGAAGCGCGGAACTCGCATTGCACGATATCACCGGAATGACTTACAACCCACTAACTCGCAACTACAAGCTCGCCCCCCGAGATGTGGATGTCAACTATCTGCTGCACGCTAGCAAACCGGCCATCACACCATGAAAGCAGTCCTGTTTGATCTCGACGGCACCCTGTTTGACACCGCACCAGAATTTATTCTCGCTCTCAATCAACTGCGTCAACAATACCGTCTTCCACCATTACCAGAGGGAGATATTCGCGACGTCATCTCCAATGGTGCGGCCGCTATGATCAAACTGGCTTTTAATAAAGAACGAGGGGAACCGGAATTCGATGTCATTCTCCAGGCTTTTCTGGATTTATACCTGCTGCGCCTAGCAACCAATACTGCCCCCTTTCCCGGCATAGAAGCGTTGCTGCAACAACTGGCCCAGGCCGGCATTGCCTGGGGCGTAGTGACCAACAAGCCCGCCGTTTACACTTTACCCTTAATGCGGGCTTTTTCTCATCTACCTGCCCCGGGCACAATTGTCTGCCCGGATCATGTCCGCAACCGCAAACCCGACCCAGAATCCATTTTATTGGCTTGCCGCCAGCTTGACTGCACCCCGAGTGAAGCCATTTATATCGGCGATCACGAACGGGACATCAGTGCCGGGCGTGCCGCTGGGGTTCCGACCATCGCTTGCACCTACGGCTATATCAATAGTGGTGATGACCCACTGAGCTGGCGGGCTGATCACACGGTTGCCTGTGCCACAGACATCTGGCCGCTACTAAAGCAAAACTATCTCTTTAATGCACAGCAGCCCTAATAGTAATAACCGTACAGATTTATACTGTCCCTGACTACTCATTATCTGGAAACGCCATGTCAGAGTTTATCAATCATTACACCCCTTCAGCCGACTTACTCAAAGACAAGTGCATTATGATCACCGGTGCCGGTGACGGCATCGGCAAAACAGTGGCAAAAACCTTTGCTGCACATGGTGCAACCGTCATTTTACTCGGGCGCACCAGCGCCAAATTGGAAGCGGTTTATGATGAAATTGAGGCTGCGGGCAATCCTCAAGCAGCTATCTTTCCCCTAGACCTCGCCACTGCATCCATGGAACAATTTGAGCAACTGGCTGAAGCCATCGAAAATATGTTTGGCCGCCTCGATGGCCTAGTGCACAACGCCAGTCTGCTGGGCCAGCGCACGCCCCTTAGCAATTACCACTACACCACCTGGCAACAGGTGATACAAGTTAATGTCAATGCAACATTTGGCCTCACCAAAGCCTTGCTGCCACTGCTAGAACAGTCAGCGGCTGGCTCCATTGTCTTTAGTAGTTCCAGTGTGGGCCGCAAGGGTCGCGCTTTTTGGGGCGCCTATTCAGTTTCTAAATTTGCCACCGAGGGTATGATGCAGGTATTGGCCGACGAACTGGATGGTGTTTCTAAAATTCGCGCCAATAGCGTAAATCCCGGTGCCACCCGCACCAATATGCGCGCCAGCGCTTACCCCGCTGAAGACCCAAAAACTGTGGCCACACCAGAGTCCATTATGCCCACTTATCTATATCTAATGGGTGATGCTAGCCGTGACGTCAATGGCAAACAATTTAATGCCCAACAATAACTTGTGGGCAACACAGAGGGTTTAACCTTCCGTCTGATTTGTATAGGTGCTCTTGTCGACTAATACCTGCCACTAACGTGGCAGGTCAATATAAAAGTTATCGCCAGTAACAATTAAAAAAATAGACACAATAAAGGGAAAGTTATGAATCTTGCAATAAAGACAAAAGTTATTTTCACTATTTTATCCGCTCTAACCGCATTGCAAACAAAAGCCAGCTGCCAATTAATCTATAACATTAACGGCATCACGCCTACAGCAGAAAAACAAACGCTCACCGCTTTCTCTTGGATGGCCTTTAAGCAAGGAAGGATACTCGCAACTGGCAATCAAGAAATCACTGAAGCTTATAAAAAATGTAACCGCATCGATGGGAACAATAATTTTTTACTACCGGGAATAATTGATGCCCACGGCCACATCTCCAATCTTGGTAACGAAATGCTCAGGGTTCAGCTGCGAGATACCCGCTCAGAAACTTTGGCTGTTGAAGCCGTTAAAAAATTTGCCAAGCACAACCAAACAACGAAATGGATTCTTGGGCGTGGCTGGAATCAAACATTGTGGCCTGAGAAAAGCTTTCCAACCGCTGCCTCTCTCGATGCAAGCGACATCACTCGGCCTATAGTACTAGAGCGTATTGATGGCCATGCCATTTGGGTGAATAGCAGGGCCCTTGAAATAGCCAATATCACTGATTCAACCCCAAACCCCAAAGGAGGAAAAATAGAGCGTGATCATAAAGGGCGAGCAACTGGGGTGCTAATTGATAATGCCGCCAATCTGGTCACGGTGAAAATTCCCAAACCCAGTCTGAAAGAACAAACTTACGTTTTTGACAGAGCATTTTCTCACCTCCTGTCGCTGGGCATAACCAGCGTTCATGACGCAGGCGTAAATCAACTAGATTTATCCATTTATAAACAAAGACTGAAAGAAAACCAACTGCCTGTGCGCATTTACGGCATGCTATCCGGTTCAAGCCTCAAGCTTAAGCACTGGTTAAAACAAGGTATCCTTTCAGACCCAGAAGATCGCCTGTCGATTCGCAGCGTTAAGCTTTATGCTGATGGTGCTTTAGGTAGCCGCGGAGCCGCACTACTCGCGCCTTATACAGATGCTTCACATCATACCGGGCTGCTGCTAAGCAAACCGGAAAAGCTAGATCAACGCATACAATTTATTCTAGATCGAGGATTTCAAGTTAACGTACATGCCATTGGCGATTTAGCCAATCGTTTAACTTTAGATGCCTTTGAAAAAGCCTACAAAAAAGTAGGTGGCCGGGCACTGAGAAATCGTATAGAGCATGCACAAATTATTTCACTTGACGATATACCCCGCTTCAACGCTTTAAATATAATTGCTTCTGTACAGCCTAGTCATGCCACCAGTGACAAAAACATGGCTGAAGAGCGCCTTGGCGCTGAACGCCTGAAGGGCGCCTATGCTTGGCAAAAGCTGATACAACAAAATACCTTAATTGCTTCTGGTTCTGATTTTCCTGTTGAACTGGCCAACCCCTTTTATGGACTGCATGCCGCCGTCACCCGTCAAGACCGAAATAATCAACCGGTTACAGGCTGGCTCCCGGAAGATCGTATGACACCATCACAAGCACTAAAAAGTTTCACTTTAAATGCCGCTTATGCAGCCCACCAGGAACATAGCCTGGGCTCTATTGAGGCCGGAAAATGGGCGGATTTTATACTGGTGGATCGAGATATTATCAACGGCAAGCGAGAAGACATCTGGAAAACTCAGGTTCTACAAACCTGGGTCGCGGGGAAATTAAAATACACAGCCAACCACTAAGCTTTACGGATAGCCTAAGCTCGAAAATCTATAGCTCAAACCCACGCTCGACCATTATAGGTCTAGAATGGTACCGCTTTTGAGGCGTTATACTCTATCACCAGCTGCGGTTGATCGGTAAAAACACCGTCCGCACCCATGGTGGCAATTAACTGTAAATCTTCAAGTTCATTTACGGTAAAGACATAATTTTTAAAGCCGCGCTTACGCGCATCCTCAATCATCTCCACACACGCAATATTTAAACTTAAGTGCACCGAATAAGCCTGCAAAGCTTCTGCACAGCTAGCCAAATCCAGCGGCACACTTGCCAGCAACACCCCGCGACGCACCTGGGGCAATAATTGCAAACTATGGTAGAGCTGACGATGGTCAAAGGACGATACAAGGTATTGTTCAAAGCAGCCACCGCAGTCGCGCACATAGGCTTCGAGTTCCGAGGCAACCAAAGCTGCGCAATCGCTGCCTTTTAATTCCAAATTTAATTGTACTTGGCTGCCAACCAACTCAAGCACTTCACGCAAACTGGGTATAGTGTCACCGCAAGGCAGCGGCATCTGCTGCAAAATTTCTGGAGACATATCCGTAATCAATTGCCGACCGGCGAGCAAACGCCCTAAGCGTCTATCGTGCACAACCAACAATTGCCCACCCACATTCCAAACATCAATCTCTATACCGTCGATGGCATATTCCAGAGCGTGGCTAATAGCCTGCAAAGTATTCTCTGTAGCGCGCTGGGAATAACCTCTATGGGCAAAGCAAAAAAGTGGTTTGGCCTTTTCCATAGCTAGCGCTCATGGCTAAAGTTGAAAATTCTAAGTCGAATACTGGGCAAGCTTGCATTAAAACCCCAGCAGATGTCTAAAGGTGCCTCTCAATCACCCGACAGGGAACGATAGCGGCCGCGGTGAAAAATCAATGGTTCAGCGCCACTGGCATTAAAGTGCAACACCTCCCCTAGTATAATGGTGTGGTCACCACCCGCTATACACTGCACCCGGCGACAGCGAAACAAGGCCGCACAGTCACCCAATATAGGGATCCCATCGGCGTCCGCGTGCCATTTCACCTGGCCAAACTTATCCGCACCACAACCGGCAAACAAATTGGAGATATGCTGCTGATCGCCTTTTAAAATATGCACCGCAAAACCTTTGCCCGCGGTAAAATTGCTGTAGCCCAAAGCCTCTTTGGCAACACTCCAAAGGATTAACGGCGGCTCCAAGGAGACTGAATTGAAACTGTTGACAGTCATACCCACCGGTTCTCCAGTGCTGCTATGAGTCGTGACCACAGCTACTCCAGTGGCAAATTCTCCAAGCGCATCGCGCAGAGCTCGACTTTGCTCAATCGTGTCGAGTCTAGTATTTAACGTCATAGTTTCAATGAATTCTTGATTAAGATTTACACCCAAAGGCACTTTACAGCAAGCTGTTACAGCCATACAGATTATTTGTCATCAAACTTAGGTGGCCGTTTACCCATGAGCGGCGCGCAGGCGTCCGCCAACTGTTCCCGCTTACCGATGGCACTACCACTGAGCGCGAATCCTAGCAAGCTGCCATCACGCTGACGAAATTCTGCCCGCACACCATCGGTATCAGTGGTTTCCTGCCAACCACCATCGGCGCCCGCCGGCGGTGGACAGACCACTGTCGGCCGCAAAGTGGTTTTTATCGCCACCGGAAGGCAACCGTAGCACACCTCTGTGGCAGTACCACTCAATGTCTTAGCTAAAGCCCGCGCACTTTGACTCAGCGGCGCTACAAAAAACAACGAATGGCCATCTACCTCTGCACAATCCCCGAGAGCAAAAATATTGACATCGCTGGTTTGCAATTGACGGTTCACTACAATCCCTTTACGCGTCGTCAACCCAGCCGCTGCGGCCAAATTAGTGTTGGCACGCAGGCCCAGTGCCGCCAGAACCAGATCAGCATGAATAATCTCGCCATCGCTCAGTTGCGCAGCGATACCTGAGCCGCTGCAGTTGATCGCCTGTACTTGTGTGCCACAGTGAAAACGCACACCAGCTTGTTGCAAGCTCTGCTTAAGATCCTGTGCAACCCCCTTTGGCAACAGCGAAGCCAAAGGCCAGGGCTGCGGATCGACAACATCCACCGCAAAACCCGACTGAATCAAATCGTTGGCAAACTCACAACCAATCAAACCCGCACCCAGCAGCAACACTTTTTTTCGATTAACCAGGGCGGTGCGAAATCGCTGATAATCCTCTAGGCTATTAACCCGAAACAACCGCTGCAACCCATCTCCAGCGATTTGTGGCAACGTTATACAATTTGCGCCAGTTGCCAGTACCAACTGGCGATAGTGCAATTGAGTACGGATCCCGCCACTGTCCAAATCCAGCCTGCGGGCACTGGTGTCTAAGTCGATAACCTGGGTATGCACTAGAATTTCTGCATTCAACTCCCGCGCCATCTCGGCTGCGGAGGCACTAGCAAGTTGTTGCGGCGTTTTGCCGTGCGTCAGTGAGGTAGAAAGCAGTGGTTTGGAATAGGCACTGCCATCGTCAGCGGTAATAATCGTGAGCGGCGTGTGCTGATCCAACCGACGAAATTCCCGCGCGAGATGGTAACCAGCCAAACCGCTGCCGACAATTACCAGAGGATTAGACTGCGCCGCAGCTGCTATGGGTGCCGCTTCCGCCGGTGCTGCTGATGAAGTTTCTCGCGCTGGGGTTACCAGTACCATATCAAAATCTTCTTTGCCCACACCACACTCAGGGCAACACCAGTCTGATGGGATATCCTCCCAGCGAGTGCCCGGCGCTATGCCATCTTCCGGCCAACCCCGTGCCTCATCATAAGTCCAACCACATACCATGCATTCCCAGATTCTGGTCCCGCCAGTTACTGGGTTTGAGTCCTTTTTTTTCTCTGGGCTTGACGCCACCTCAGGCTGCTTCAGGGCATCCCCAGCGGCCATCGCAATCATCTCAAATTCATCCTTGCGGGCACCACATACGGGGCAGTACCAATCTGATGGAATATCTTCCCAACGAGTGCCTGGTGCTATGCCATCCTCTGCAGAGCCTTTAGCTTCATCATAAACCCAACCACAAACTTGGCACTCCCAAATACGGTATTCAGACATATTGACCCTACAAGCAGAGCACTTAGCGCCGCGGAAATAGATTATCGAAAAATGTAATAGGTTGCAGTTTAGAAAAAAACCGCCATAAAGTTAACCCACTGGGATCTACAAAAGCGATAGCGCTTTTTAGAAACTTACCTGAGCCTGGGCTTGGAAATAGCATTGAGCACGATACGATATGCTTGTGAAAATTGTTCGGCATTGGCAACCGTAAGCCCGAGATCACTAATTAACCCATTGGTCAGCCGATACAGCCAACCATGAATTGACAGCGACTGACCAGCATCCCAAGCATCGCGCACTACCGTGGTTTGGCACACATGAGCCACCTGTTCCAGCACGTTCAATTCACACAGTAAGTCCCATCGACCTTGCTCCTCACAGAGATCAATCAAAGCCTGGTGTTGATCGCGCACATCTTTAATATGACACAACCAGTTGTCGAGTATACCCAAGCGCTGATTTTCTAGTGCCCCGCGTACGCCGCCACAACCATAGTGGCCGCAGACAATAATATGCTTAACCTTAAGCACCTCCACCGCATACTGCAGCACCGACAGACAATTGAGGTCGCTGTGTACCACCAAGTTGGCAATATTGCGATGTACAAACAGTTCGCCGGGCAGCAAACCGACAATTTGCTCAGGCGGAACACGGCTGTCGGCACAGCCAATCCACAGGTACTCTGGCGTTTGCTGTGCGGATAGTTTAGGAAAGAAATCCGGCTTGTCCCGATGCATTGCAAGGGACCAATCACGATTATTGGCAATTAAATCGTCAAGTGATGACAAGGCTCTTCTCCGCTAACCAACTCTAGTCGGCAGCATAGCCTCTTTGGCACCAACGGCCAAGTTATAGTGCAGAACTCTAAAGCTCCTGAGGCCGCCCTCTCATCCGAAAGTTAAATAGCTTAAAGTCCGGTAAAAAAAATCAACCAGATAACATGACTTTCCTAAGCAATGGAATATATATGCACCAGTATCATCTAAAGGATCCCGCTCTCAATTGCCCATACCCTTGTAAAACATAGATTTTCATTTGTAGGACTGTCCGAATTAAGACCTAATAATGGCTCTGCGAATTATAACAATCGTCCTCGAGCTGGTAATTTGCATTTTCTGGCCAAATCATTCCACTTTCTTTACCTCTATAGTTTGAAGTCAAATTATTTTTCAAAAGAAACCGATCAAGGTCGGTTAATAAATAGCAACTTATCTGGCACTAATTTAGGCAATGTATTCACACCAGATTCGGGCATTGCAAGTCTCAGCAATTTTTTTCCGCTTAAACAACGTCCATGAATTGCTTTATTAAAAACGCCTGCAACTTAAGTGCTGTGTTAAACCTATAGCCTCGTAGTATCAAAATGGGCAAACTAGCTTAAAGCGCAGACTTTGCTGATTACCATCAAGTTTTAATTGATAATTTGCATTCAAATCGGTATGTTGGTATACGCTCGGATTAAAGGCTCTATCACTACGGTAAAAATGATGCTTGTAGTTACACAGTAAAGCCATCAGTTGTTTAAGTATTGATCATGGAGATCACATGGCAGCACATCGAATACAAATAACAAAAGTTTTATTGCTTTTAACTTTTTTTCTTTCACCCCCAATGCTACTTGCCGATGAACAAACTTTATTGTTGCGTCAACCAGCAATAACCAAAGAGCATCTTGCCTTTGTTTATGGTGGGGATATCTGGCTGACCAACCGGCAAGGCAAACAGGCTCGTCGATTAACATCGCACCCAGCGCGAGAAAGTAACCCACATTTTTCTCCAGATGGCCAATGGATTGCCTTTTCTGCCAATTATGACAACAACCTAGATGTGTATATCATTCCAACTGAAGGCGGTCAGCCAAAGAGGCTCACATGGCACAGTGGCGATGATATCGTGAACGGATGGAGCGCCGATGGAGAGAATATTCTCTTTACCTCCGCACGCGAAATTAAAAATGCTCGCAGCTACCAGGCTTGGCACGTACCTATTGCAGGCGGTTTTCCGCAAAAAGTTATGGAAGGGCTGGTAGCCGAGGGTGTCTGGTCTGGCGATGGTGAGCGCTTCGCTTACAGACCTAACTCAATGGCCCACCGAGGTGCTTCAGGATGGCGACAGCACCGCGGTGGATCTACACCACCAATCTGGATCATTGACCCCAAAACCCAGCAAGTTGAAAAAATACCCCATGAGAGGGCCAGTGATAGCAATCCCATGTGGCTGGGCAACCAGGTTTATTTTATTTCCGACCGCAACGATGGCGCTGCCAACCTGTTCCAATACGACATTAATAAACGCACCATCAAGCAGTTAACCCGTGAAACACTATGGGATATTCGCAATGCAGACGCCTACGGAAAACATATTGTTTATGAGACTGGGGGCCGCCTTAAAGAGCTTGATACTGAGACCTTAGACAACAAAGAGTTGGTGATATCAATAAAGGCCGACTCACCCCAGTTGCGCGCTCAGTGGAAAGATGCGAGCACCACTATCCAGAAGCTGGCTTTGTCGCCATCGGGCAAACGCGCCCTGCTGACGGCCAGAGGTGATGTTTTTACTGTTCCCATTAGCGATGGCTCCACACGCAACCTCACACACAGTGCCAATATCAGAGAAAAAGATGCTTTGTGGTCACCTCAAGGAGACAAAATTGCCTATATCAGCGATCAGGGATCGCAACATCGTCTGGTGGTTACTGACCAACTGGGGCTAAATAGCGAGCGCTACGAATTAGGCGACCCCGCTTACTACACATTGAGGGCATGGACACCTGATGGACGTCGAATTATTTATCAGGATAACCACCTCAAGCTCTATTCAATAATGCTCGATAGCGGCAAGCGTACACCTATTGCCACTGAAAAACGTCGTAGCGATATGGCCTTGTCGGTCAGCGCCGATAGCCGCTGGCTCGCTTACTCGGCGGCGGGAGATAATTACTTTAATGATATTTTCCTGCACAACCTCGAAACTGGAGAGCACGCACGATTGACAGACGGCATGGTGCATGCCGATTCTCCCACCTTTAGCAAAGATGGCAAGTATTTGTATTTTGCTGCCTCTAATAATGCAGGCCCACTGCAGTCAGGGCTGGAAATGAGCACCCGGGAGCGTCCGCTGCGCAATGCTATCTATGCTGTGGTCTTAGCTAGTGATGAAAAATCTCCACTGCTGCCAAAATCTGATGAAGAGGCAGGGGAAGTGGACAAGGGGGACAAAGAAGAAAAAGGGGAGGAAGAGAGCAAACTGGCTTCCATCAAAGTTGACCTTGATGGCATCAATGAGCGTATAACTGCACTGCCGATGGCACTGCGAAACTATGCTCAACTGAGTGTTGCCCACGACGGATCCCTATACTACACTGATCAGGCTCAACCGGGCGTCAGCCGTGAATTACCAGATGTTGATACCTCTTCAACTCACTCCCTGTACCGTTTTGATTTTTCCACACGCAAACCTGTGTTGGTACAAAAAAATATCACTGACTATGTTCTGAGTGAAGATGGCGAGCACCTATTAATTCAAGGGGAAAAAGCCAAAGTATCCTATGCGAAAATCAAACAAAAACTGCAACCAGAAACGCTCAATCTCACTGATGTAAAATCGTTTATTGACCCGCGCCAAGAGTGGCAACAAATCTTGGATGAAACCTGGCGTATGGAAAGAGACTATTTCTATGCTGCCAATATGCATGATCTTGACTGGGAAGCAATAAGGGAGAGATATGAAGCCTTGCTGACCCATGTAACCACTCGAGAAGATCTCAATGAGCTTTTGGTTGAAATGATTGCGGAGATGCAGGTAGGGCACAATCGTATAAGCGGCGGCGATGTACACAGGGGAACGCCGGTGACGATCGGTCTGTTAGGTGCCGATTTCCGTGTAGAAAATTCACACTATCGCATTCACAAAATATATACCGGCGAACGTTGGAATCCATTTCTAAAAGCGCCCCTTGCCGCCCCTGGTATGGAGATTAACGAGGGGGACTATATTATTGCCATCAATGGTGTTGAAATAACCCCAACGGAAAATATTTTTTCACGTTTTGAAGGCACGGTGGGCAAGCAAGTAACACTCACCGTTAACAGCGAGCCGCAACCAAAAGGTGCAAAAAAAGTGATTGTTGAGCCTATCGCTAAAGATGATCAATTGCGGCGCTGGCATTGGATTGAGCAAAATCGGGCCTATGTAGATAAAGAAAGCAACGGTCGTGTTGGATATATCTATTTACCCGACACTCAGGATGGCGGTTTCCGCTATTTTAATCGGATGTTTTTTGCCCAAATCAATAAAGAGGCATTGATCATTGATGAACGACGCAATAGTGGTGGGCAAGTTGCCAACTACATCACCGACATATTAACCCGCCAACAGTTAGCGGGCTGGAAAGAGCGCGATGGGTTGAACTGGAACACCCCAGCTGGAGCAGTATACGGGCCAAAAGTAATGCTGATTGACCAGGATGCAGGTTCTGGCGGTGACTTTCTGCCCTATGCTTTTCGCCGCCTGGAAATTGGCAAGTTAATTGGCACCCGCACCTGGGGAGGGTTAATTGGTATTTCAGCCAATCCCGACTTAATTGATGGTGGCAATTTAGTTGTGCCGTTTTTCCGTTTTTACACCCCAGAAAGCCAGTGGGCTATTGAAAACGAAGGGATAGCTCCTGATATAGAAGTCGAACTGGAAACGGCGGATACCAATCGGGGTATTGATACCCAGCTAGAGCGTGCGATAGATGAAATTAATGAGCAACTCAAAGGGTATAAAGAAATAAAAGTTAAACAAGCACCCCCTGTACCGACTTCTCTCGGCCAATAGCTCACTCTCGGCCCGTTTCCTCAAACGGGCTCAACCTTTATTGTTGAAATTCCGAGTAGTAGCGCTAAGCACCGTCACCAGCTATGCCCGGGCAGCGCAGCAAATGCATGCAGACCTGGCCGGCAAACTTTTCCCTGTGCAGTTGCCACCCCGTGGGAATATTTAAGGGTAGCGCACGTGGTGTTTCCACGTACACTAGGGCTTCGGGCGCAAGTGTCATAGATGCGAGTAAGGTAAGCGTTTGGGCCCATAAATCGGCGCTAAAGGGCGGATCGACAAACACCAGATCATAAGGTCGAGCAGGCTGGAGCTGCAAAAAATCCACCGCACTGGTGCAATAAACCCTACCTCCTTCAGCTCCCAGCGTGTGCAATTGTTGCTGCAAAATTCGCGCGGCACGGCGATCTAATTCAATAAAATCCACGGCCGCAGCACCGCGGCTCAGAGCCTCCAGGCCAAGGGCACCAGAACCGGCAAACAGATCCAGACAGCTGGCGCCAGGCAGGCAAAACTGCAGCCAGTTAAACAGCGTTTCCCGCAGCCGGTCACCAGTGGGCCTCAACCCTTCAATCGGTGCAAACTGCAATTTGCGGCCGCGCCACTGGCCACCAATAATGCGCAGTTGAGGGTTGTTTGTGGGTTTGGGGGCGCGTTTGTTACTCAAAATAATCTCGTTGATCTGTCGGGTAAATTGTGTCCAAGCTTGTCAGCAATGCTAAGATTAGCGCCTTTGTACCGCTGCTAGCCAGCTAAACCCAGCGAATGTTCACGATGATTTTTAATTTCCTGCGCAAAAATAAACGCAAGAGCGATCAAAATGACCGCCCCAGCGACACAACCACTAAAGAGCCGTTATCCACCGAGGAAATGGAGTCGCCGATCGTACCCGAGGTAGAACCGGAAATTGTGGCGCCACCGCAGAATACTGCAGTGGATGAAGCCCCGCTGGCAGCGCCGCCTCAGGCTGTCGAAAAACCGCCAGCGCCAAGTCCCAAAGAAAGTATTTTTGCCCGTATCCGCCGCGGCCTCAGCCGCTCCAGCAGTCAGTTTGCCGAAGGCATGGGCAAGCTGTTTCTCGGTGCCAAAGAAATAGACGAGGAGCTCTTAGAAGAGTTGGAAACCCAATTGCTGATGGCCGATGTGGGCGTGGAGGCCACCAGTGAAATCGTCGATCGTCTCACCGCGCGGGTCTCACGACGTGAACTAAAAAATGGCGCAGCTCTGTATAACGCCTTACAGCAAGAGCTGACCACGCTACTGGAAAGAATGGAAGTACCACTGGTCCCAACCAACAACGGGCAACCATTTGTGATTTTGGTTGTGGGGGTCAATGGCGTGGGTAAAACCACAACTATCGGCAAATTGGCAAAACGCTTTTTAAATGAAGGGCGGTCAGTCATGCTCGCGGCGGGCGATACCTTTCGCGCGGCCGCAGTAGAGCAACTGCAGGTTTGGGGAGAGCGCCATCAGGTGCCGGTGGTCGCACAACACACTGGTGCCGATAGCGCTTCTGTCATTTTTGATGCACTGCAGTCTGCCAAGGCACGCAACATTGATATTGTTATCGCAGATACTGCCGGGCGTCTACACACCAAATCCAACCTCATGGATGAGCTGAGCAAAGTGCGACGAGTAATGGGAAAGTTGGATGCAAGTGCTCCCCATGAGGTGCTGTTGGTGCTAGATGCCGGCACGGGCCAGAACGCCATCAGCCAAGCCAGCCAGTTTCGCGATGTTGCGGGGGTGACCGGGCTAGTATTGAGCAAACTCGATGGCACGGCCAAAGGCGGCATTATTTTTGCGCTGGCACAACGCTTTGGCATTCCGGTGCGCTTTATTGGTGTGGGCGAGCAAGCAGAAGATTTACAACCCTTTCGCGCTCGAGAATTTGTCGCTGCGCTGTTTCGCAAAGATACTACAGAAACCGTTGAATCAAGCCCCTAAGCTACACTGCAACCACAGCTGTGACATAACAATACCGTAACCTACAAAGTCGTATGATTACATTTGATAACGTCAACAAGCGCTATCCTTCCGGGCAGGATGCGCTCGGGCGTGTCAGCCTAGAAATAGAACGCGCTGAAATGGTATTTCTCACCGGGCGCTCCGGTGCCGGCAAAAGTACACTGCTGAAATTGCTCACCGCTATTGAGCGGCCCAGCCGCGGCACTATCTTGGTCTCCGGGCATAACCTCAATCGCTTGCGCAATAGTCAGATCCCCTATTATCGCCGCAATCTCGGCATTGTGTTCCAAAACCATCAGCTTTTGTTTGATCGCAGCGTATTCGACAATGTTGCCCTGCCGTTGTCTGTGGCCGGTTGCAACCGTCGTGAACTGGGCCGGCGGGTGCGCGCAGCGCTAGATAAGGTGGGATTGTTGCAAAGAGAAAAGCAAAACCCTATTGTGCTATCGGGCGGCGAGCAGCAACGCGTGGGGATTGCCCGCGCAGTAGTGAACAAGCCCCGACTACTCGTTGCCGACGAGCCCACCGGCAACCTCGACCCACAGTTATCGGCAGAAGTTATGCAGCTATTTCGGCAATTTAACGCCGTGGGTGTCACCGTTCTGGTGGCTAGTCACGACTTAAAGTTGATCGCACGCATGGGCTGCCGAGTACTCAGCTTAGAGGCGGGCCATTTGATTTTCGACGGTGTCCCAGACCGTGACTTCGCCAAGGGGCCGGCATGACATCGACGTCGCGCAATTCAAGCCGACCAGCAGCGGAAGCACGAGCAAGAAAAAATGGCGCCGTGACCATCCGTGCCCGTAGCCTGGACCGACTCTATAGCTGGGGCTGGCATCATCGGCAAATGGCCATTGAGGCCTGGCAGCGCTTTTTTACCACCCCCATGGCCAACGGCATGACGGTTCTTATGATTGCCATAGCCTTGGCGCTGCCCGCTGCGCTACAACTGGGGCTGGCAAACTTTCAGCGTGCAGTGGCCGGTTGGGAGGGCCAACCGCAACTCTCGGTATTTCTGCACAAACGCGCAAGCGAGGCTGCGGTGCAAACTTTTGCCGACAAACTGCGCCTCGACCCAAGCGTTGCTGAGGTAACCTATATTTCACCCCAACAAGCACTGACGGAGTTTCAGCACAGCTCGAAGCTCGGCGATGCGCTGGCAAGCATGGAAATCAATCCGCTGCCGGCAGTTTTGCTACTGCTACCACGCAACAATGATCGAGATAATCTGGTTGCACTCGCGGAGCGTGTGAATTCCACTGCACTTGTCGACTCAGTGGTGGTAGATATAGCCTGGGTGCAAAGACTGGCACAACTGACAACGCTGGGGCAACGCTTGAGTATTGGCCTGGCCATGTTGTTGGCATTGGGGGTGCTGCTGGTAGTGGTCAACAGTATTCGCTTGCATATCGAAAATCGCCGTGAGGAGATTCTGGTGGCAAAGCTAGTCGGCGCCACCGATGCTTTCGTACGCCGGCCCTTTCTCTATACTGGGTTCTGCTACGGGCTCTTTGGCGGGCTGCTGGCCTGGCTATTGATCACTGTGGCAATAACACTGCTATCCGGGCCAGTGCGCGGCTTAGCCTCCCTATACGACAGTGGCTTTACGCTACAAGGACCGGACCTCGGCGACTTGTTGAGTCTTGGCGCCGGTGCTGGCCTGTTAGGCTTACTGGGAGCCTGGCTGGCCGTGGCACGGCATATTTCAGCAATTCAACCCCGTTGACGGAGCGAGCTTCACCCGTGGCCTGGAACCTTTTCCCCACCGAACCCTCCAAAACTCGTAGATTGACAGCTCGCAGGGGGTTTTGATCTCTTTGCACCAATGCTAGACTATGGCAGGCGTTGGGGTATCCGCCACCTGCGTTGATGTCAAGCGCAATTTATGGCCCTGGCCAGGGCGCTTACTGAATTTGTTGGAGAGACCGAATGGGAACCAGTTTACAGCCACTGCATACGCTGTCTCCCGGTGCTAATCTGGGCGCTTATATTCAAACCGTTGGTGGGTTTGAACTGCTGTCGGCTGAAGCAGAGAAACAATTGGCAGAAGACCTGTTCTATCGCCAGAATCTAGATGCCGCCCGTCAGCTCGTTATGTCGCATCTGCGCTTTGTGGTTCATATTGCCAAATCCTACTCTGGCTATGGGCTCAATCAAGGCGATCTCATTCAAGAGGGCAATGTCGGGCTAATGAAAGCGGTAAGGCGCTTCAACCCGGAAAAAGGCGTGCGCCTAGTTTCCTTTGCCGTACACTGGATCAAAGCTGAAATCCACGAATTTATTCTGCGCAATTGGCGCATTGTAAAAATCGCCACCACCAAAGCCCAACGCAAATTGTTTTTCAATCTGCGCGGCCAAAAGAAAAAACTGTCCTGGCTAACTAGCGCCGAAGCCCGAGCAGTAGCGGCAGATCTCAATGTCGATGTGGCCCATGTACACGATATGGAGGGCCGTTTAGCCGCCCACGATACCGCCTTTGATGCCGGTGTTGACGAAGATGACGACACTGCTTGGCAGGCCCCAGCGCACTACCTCGAAGACCGCCGCTATGATCCCGCAGCGCAAGTTGAACGCGAAAACTGGCAACAGAGCAATATCGATCATTTGGCGGCGGCAATGGCGCAATTGGATGAACGCAGCCGCGATATCCTCAAGGCCCGCTGGCTAAACGAAACCAAGGCCACACTGCACGATTTGGCCGGAAAATATGCAGTTTCCGCTGAACGTATTCGCCAGCTAGAGAAAAATGCCATGAAAAAAGTTCGCGCGACTATGGAAGCGTAATACGCCCTTCCATCCGTTACAAAAAACCGCGCAACTGCGCGGTTTTCTATTGAGCGAAGGCTAACTTGCGTCAACTCTATAAAAGCACAGGCACGATCTGCCGAAAATGGCCCAGCTTGCTCGCGGGTGCTGCTCTATTCACTGGCCTTTCGCCATAGGCATCGAGCGTTCATAAACCCACTATTGCCAAGCATACAATATGGCTAAACTCTACCTGCTGATTTCCGCTTTCTTTGGTGGCACCGCGGTTATTTTCGGTGCTTTTGGTGCTCACGCGCTACGCAGCAAGCTCAGTGAACCACTGTTAGCCAGCTATAAAACGGCAGTGCAGTATCAGATGTTTCACGCCCTGGCACTGCTGGGCGTGGCATTATTAATGATACAGTGGGGGCAACGCACAGCCCTGTGTATCAGTGGCGGTTTATTTGCACTGGGCACTATATTGTTTGCCGGCAGTCTCTATGGCCTTGTCCTCGGCGGCCCGCGCATACTGGGGCCATTAACCCCGCTGGGTGGCCTGCTGCTAATTGGCGGCTGGGTAGCGCTTTTAGTTGCCGCATATACTCAGCCAGCCCAGTAAAACCCTGCAAGTTGCCAAGTGGAATTAAATCAGCCTAAAGCTAATTCTCATTAGAGATCGAGAAGCATGCAACAAGACCCGGCACAAACCTTTCCCTATCAAACCGAATACAAAAAAAAACCGATTCGCAGTTATGTAATGCGTGCCGGGCGCATGACCCCAGGCCAACGCCTAGCCTTTGACCGCTACTGGGAACAGCTGGGCCTGTCATTATTTGCCGGCCCTCTGGCAGCATCTCAGGCTTTTGGCCGTGAGGCACCGCTGGTATTGGAGCTGGGGTTTGGCATGGGCGATTCTTTATTCTCCATGGCCGAGGCAGAGCCAGATAAAAATTTTATCGGTATCGAAGTGCACCCACCGGGCGTCGGCCGCTTACTCAACACCGCTGGCAGTGCCGGGCTGAGCAATTTGCGGGTGTATATGGCCGATGCGGTTGACGTACTGAACGATTGCATCCTCGATGCCAGCCTAGACCGTTTCCAACTCTATTTTCCCGACCCCTGGCATAAAAAAAAGCACAACAAACGACGCATAGTACAGCCAGCATTTATTCAACTTTTGTGTAAAAAATTAAAACCCGGCGGCTTGGTTCATATGGCAACGGATTGGGAGAATTATGCAGAGCAAATGCACGAGGTCTTAGCGGCAGAACCGCAGCTAGAAAATCTCGCCGGCGAGCACCCCTACACCCCGCGCCCACCATTCCGCCCACAAACCAAATTTGAGCATCGGGGCCAACAACTTGGCCATGGAGTTTGGGATTTATTGTATAAGCGCCGCTAACCAAGGATTAGAATGAAATACTTTGCACACTAATGCGAACATTGCTTCCAAACTGTGCCATTAATAGGTTCAATTCATACTAGCTGCTTAACTAATTTAACTACAGCAATAAATATTGGAGTTCAATTTGTCAACCCTCAGCATTAGAAATGCAACGCCAGCCGACTGTAAAATAATACTGGAATTTATAACCGAGCTCGCAATCTATGAAAAAGCCGAAGACCAAGTAGTAGCAACAACAGAAGCCATTAGAAAAAACTTATTTGATGAAAGCACCACCACAAAAGCTGTTATATGCTGCAGTGAATGCAGGCCTATCGGCTTTGCCGTTTATTTCTTAAATTTTTCCACTTGGCTTGGAAAAAATGGATTATACCTGGAGGATTTATATATTTCTCCAAAGTATCGCGGCTTGGGTGCCGGCAAAAAACTGCTTAAACATTTGGCCCAAACAGCCTTAGAAAATAACTGCGGAAGATTTGAATGGAATGTTCTGGATTGGAATGAACCGGCGATAAAGTTTTATGAATCTATCGGCGCTAAAGCACAAAGTGAATGGGTGGGCTATCGCCTTGACGGAGACTCGCTATTACAGTTTGCCAAAACATAGTGCCAACCCTAGCATAAGTAATTAGTTGTTTCGTAAACGACAAAATAACAATAAAACCTTTATGAGCATCTCCAATCAAAAACGGCCCTGTTAACGTTAATTGCAAGCCGACCGCCCATACTGAGCTTGCAAGGCCTGATGACAAAGAGCCATTAAACCCAACTGGTGGCCTATGAACTGATGGTGTTTGCAGGTTAAATCTGCTTGAATACAGCGCTTGTTCGAGTGCCATCTTCGAAGCTTACGCCACTCAAAAACTCTCAAACCTCAAGTGAGAAACCCTGTGCACAACCATCACCATGACGATTTGCCAGCAGCACACCAGGCCGCTTTGGAAAACATAGCCATAACGCTGGGCCAACTGCACGATACCGCCAGTGGCAAAATACTTGACCAATTGGAAGCAGATATCGAAGTGGGTTTCGATGACGACACCCTGTTTGTTGATATTGTACTCGGCTACCCATGCTCTGGAGCCTACGCTCACTGGGAAGACCGCGTCCGCTCCGTGTGTACACCCTTTTTATCAGCGGGCGCGCTGGCAGGCGCCGAACTGCAATTTGAGCTGTTTAGCGAAATCCCTGCTACATCGGCCAAAGCCACTAGCGGGCCATTGGCCAAGGTGAAAAACCTGATTGCCGTGGCCTCTGGCAAAGGCGGTGTAGGCAAATCCACAACGGCGGTAAATCTGGCCTTAGCCCTTGCGGCAGAGGGTGCTAGAACGGGCCTGCTGGACGCCGACATCTATGGCCCCAGCCTGCCGACAATGCTGGGCACCCAAGGATTGCGACCACAGGTTAAGCAGCAAAAATGGTTTGTTCCGGTGCCTGCGCTAGGGCTCAAAACCATGTCCCTTGGCTACCTCACCACTGAACAGACCCCGGCCGTATGGCGCGGGCCCATGGCCAGTGGCGCATTAAATCAGATACTCACTCAAACCCTATGGGCTGAAGAAGACGAACTGCTGGATTATTTGATCATCGACATGCCCCCCGGCACGGGAGATATTCAACTGACCCTGGCCCAAAAGGTCACACTAGCCGGAGCAGTTATTGTCACCACACCCCAGGATCTCGCCCTGGTGGATGCCATCAAAGGAGTTGAGATGTTCCAAAAAGTTTCGGTGCCGGCACTGGGTATTGTCGAAAACATGGCTTTGCACACCTGCTCAAACTGCGGCCATCAGGAAGCCATTTTTGGCTCCGGCGGCGGCGCCGAAATCGCCGAGCGCTATGGTGTCAATTTGCTCGGCCAACTGCCGCTGGCCGCATCAATCCGGGCCCAAACTGACCGTGGTAAACCTACCGTGACAGCAGAACCCGAAAGCGATATTGCACAAAACTATCGAGAGATGGCCCGCAAGGTCGCTGCAGCAGTTTGGTTGAACGCCGGCGATGCGGAGATACCAGAGATAGAAATAACCTAAGAGCCTGTCGGACTTAACACTGGCCAACCGCGCTTGCTCGCCCTAAACCTATTGCAACCCTACTTAGCAGCTTCTGGCCGGCCAGCGGTAGTGGTTTGCATAGCTTGCTCTTGGCGCGCCAGCTGTTTGCGGCGTCGACGGGCCACGGCCGTTGAGCGTGCATCCTTACCAAGGTGCACCTCGCCTCGCTGCTTTGCCAACTGGATCTGTTGCTCGCGCTCGCGAAAGCGCGCTTTATCCGCGGCCGAAACCGCATCGAAGCAGTGTGGGCAACTCACCCCCTGCTCAAACTGTGCAGACTGCATTTCCGCGTCAGTAATCGGACGGCGACAGGCATTGCACTGTTGATAGCTACCCCGTTGCAACTGGTGATCCACAGTGACCCGGTCATCAAACACAAAACATTCCCCCTGCCAAAGTGTCTGCTCTTCTGGCACCTCTTCAAGGTACTTAAGAATACCGCCCTCAAGGTGATAAACCTGATCAAACCCCTGCTCTTTAAGATACGCAGTGGATTTTTCACAGCGAATGCCGCCGGTACAAAACATGGCTACTTTTTTATGTTTTTCTGGGTCCAAATGCTGATCGACGTATTGGGGAAATTCCCGAAAACTAGTGGTCGCTGGATTGACTGCGTTTTTAAAGCTACCTATCTGCACTTCGTAATCATTGCGGGTATCTATTAACAGCACCTCAGGGTCGCTGATTAGTGCATTCCAGTCCGCCGGTTTAACATAGCTGCCCGCGGTGCGGTTGGGGTCTATAGCTTCAACCCCCATGGTTACTATCTCGCGCTTTAGCTTCACCTTACTGCGCAGAAAGGGGCGCTTTTCGGTATAGGATTCCTTCCACTTCAAGGAGGCTAGGCGCGGGTCAGCTTGCAGCCATGCCAGCAACCCATCAATACCTGCGCGACTGCCCGCCACAGTGCCATTAATGCCCTCATGGGCCAACAGCAAGGTGCCATACACAGCATTATCGACCATGGCTTGCAGTAAGGGTTGGCGCAATGCCTCAAAATTATCCAGTGTAACGAATTTATAGAGGGCACAAACAACGATGGGTTTCATAAAACTTTCCTGGCGAGCCGAAGCGTAAATCCGGAGCGAATGACCACAGAACAGCAACAGTACTGAGCCAGCCAGCACTCGCTATTCATCTAGGATACATTTTACAGCCAATTTACAGCAGCGTCAGGTCGAAAATTACACATTGATTCCTGCACTTAAACACTCTGCCCAATAGTTTGAGCCGACACCAATCATCAAGGTATCGGCCGAGTTCCAACGCACTGACATCCCCACATCGGTAGTTCTGGGATGCCAGCGCTATGGCTACTATTTAGGGCCAAGGATATGGCCAGGCTTGGGGTTTTCCCTTCAGTGCACTGGCTCTGAATCGTCACTCGGCTCATTAAGGGGCTGGCTATCCGAAGAAGATTGAGCATTTTGCTGCTCTTCTTCTTGTTGTTGTAGCTCGGCTTCACCCGCTGTGGGCAAAGCCTGCTCAACGATCGTCAGTTCGCCACCATCGCGGGCCACTATGTATAGCTTTACGATATTGTCCCCCATCCATACTGGCGTGACGGTGAAAATTCTACCCAGGTGAACAGATTGCAACAATTTACAGTCTACTTCTAACATTTTAGAATCTCCTTAAAAAAGCCTGTGACGCGAAATTTCAAGACGCGTGCACGCTTACAATACACGCTCGCCACAGGCGTAATCTATCTAGATTAAATGTAAGGTTTTTTTACTGAATGT
>JAHZJJ010000114.1 GCA_022600975.1 Gammaproteobacteria bacterium | reverse complement strand
TTGCTCAGCGCAACAAACAACTTTATTGAAGGCGAGCGTGTGATTAGCGTATCATCCAAGACAGCCTCACTAGATATCTATCTATCTTTTGGGGTTAGCCAGCTCTCGGTGTGTCAGCACCGGGGGGTGGCGTTATCTCACGTTCACACGATCATGCTGTGGTTCTTCTGTATGCGTACTGTTGCTGGTTTTCCGCGAGGGCTTTAGCTGTTTGGTGTCTCGCGGGCTACATAACACCAGTAAACGGTTTTTTTACGTTTTCTTATCGCTTGTGCCGCGTTTTACTTTAGGTGTTATCGCAGCATGCTCAACATTAATCGCTTTTTTTGAGAAGTGCAATTAAAGTGAGAGTATTAGGCGCCATTAAATACCATGGGTTAAATATAAAGCGTCAAAGCCTCTAAAAAATGCAATATAAAATGAAATAAAAATAAAGCTCAGCCACCCTAAGCGCAGTTTTTTAGCTTGAGCCTGCTTTAAGCGTTGCCAGGTCTTCTGCTCCATTGCAAAGCAGCCGAAACCCAAACTTGAATTTGTACCAGCGTAACAGCAGTATCTATTTCAAGCTGTGAGTATGCGGCCGCTATGGTTTTAATCACGATAGCTTAAGCTTTGGCCTCAGGTAATCTCAGATTGATGCAGCGCGGCAATAGCCCGCGCAACTTCCTCAATCAATTTGGGGCCCTGGTAAATAAAACCGGAGTACAGCTGCACCGCCGTTGCACCCGCACGAATTTTATCGGCCGCGCTGGGCCCATCAAATATGCCACCAACACCAATAATTGGCATTTTACCCTCAAGCACCTTGGCCAACTTGCCAATCACTAACGTCGATCGTTCAGTCAACGGGCGGCCACTCAAACCGCCGGCTTCCGCACCATGAGCAAGGCCCGCAACCGATGATTTATCAACGGTTGTATTGGTGGCAATAATCCCGTCAATTTCGTGGGCCAATAGCGCTTCGGCCAATTGGCAAAGGGCCTCGTCATCCATATCTGGAGCCAGCTTTACCGCCAATGGCACATAGCGATCGGTACTTTGCGCCAGTTGCTGTTGCTTTTCCTTAAGCGCTGTTAACAATCGCTCAAGGCTATCTCCAAACTGCAACTCACGCAGGCCCTCGGTATTGGGCGAGGATACATTGGCTGTGATGTAATCCGCGTAAGGATACACTTTCTCCATACACAGACAATAATCTGCCGCGGCTTGTGCTACCGGCGTATCAAAATTTTTTCCAACATTAATCCCCAACACCCCAGAATAACGGCGACGTTCAACCCTTTTTAACAACGAATCCACACCTTCATTGTTAAACCCCATGCGGTTAATAATGGCTTCCGCCTGGGGCAGGCGGAACATGCGCGGCAACGGATTGCCGGGTTGGGCACGCGGCGTCACAGTGCCCACCTCCACAAAACCAAAGCCCAAAGCCCCGAGCCCATTAAATGCCTGGCCATTCTTATCCAAACCCGCCGCCAAACCGACAGGATTGGGTAGTGTAAGCCCCATTAATTCAACCGGATTATCTGCTACCGGCCTGGTGAATAACGATATCAATCTCAGACGCTCGGCAGCACCGATAACATCAAGTGCAAGGTGATGTGCCAATTCGGCGTCAAGCGAAAATAATAGTTTACGCAACTGATGGTACATGCAATTCCTCGATGTTACGCCGCCGACCTGAAATGGAGGGCATTATGCCTCCCCACTTACCGATGGCTCTATGAGGGATTTTTGATCCGCCGTCGACTCGGTTAGATACATCAGCTCGCGCAGGGCAACGGTAAACATCGCAAAATCTCCCTGTGCCGTTGATTTCAGTTCGCCCATCAGATTGTTCCAGCGCTGGATTGGCTGCGCCATCACCAAGCTCCAGCGGCTCACTGCGTCATCTACCTCCAGATTAGCCTTGTCCGCCAGGCGCAGAATATGTACCGCCAAGCTGCCCAACTGGCCATCCAAATCATCCATACTGGTATCTCGCGCCTGAGCTTGCCAGAAATTTTCTACCGGCAGACCAATAATCTGATTACCAAACCAGTAGAGACCCAATTCATCGACTAGGCGAAAATAAACCTGTGAAACTTCCTCCACTGGCCTTTCACTGGCACGAGCAGATTCAGAAATACCCAGCGCAGAGAATAGGTATGTCGGCGAAGCGGCGAGCAGTGTCAGCGCTTCCGGCACCTCGGCCTCTCTCAAACGCTGATAGCGAGATTGCCAATCGGCTAATGGATCACCACTTAACACCTTGGGCAATACCTTGATAACCCGCTGCACCGAATCCAGAAACAGAGCCCGCTCGCGCACGGGTTCCAAATCTCCGCGGCGATTGCGAATAAACCAGCGTGTCGCCCTGCGCACCCGCCCAACCAATGAGTTCATCAACTGCATTTGTAATTCAGCGGGCACCAGGTAATCCAGTTCAGACGCCGCCTGCTCGCAATCTTCCAGAAAATATACATCTCGGGCACTGAGGTAAGCGGCAACAATGGTATCGATGTCTGCCCCAGTTGCACCGCTAATACGATGGTAAAAGGTAATCCCCATGCTGTTAACCAGTTCATTAGCTAACTGGGTAGAAACTATCTCCCGGCGCAGATGATGCTCGTACACCTGTTCGCGATACTGTGCGACCAATGCCGGAGGAAAAGCCGATTCCACAATTTCCTGCACCTGTGGATTATCGATAATTGTTCCCTTCAATAGGTCTTCTTTGAGCTTAACCTTGACATAGGAGAGCAGTACCGAAAGTTCAGGGCGGGTTAAATACTGTTTTTGATTTTGCCGTTCGGCAAGTGTTTCGTTGTCTGGAATAAATTCCAATGCCCGCCGCAGACGCCCCTCTGCTTCCAGTGCATTGATAGTGCGACGATATTCATCAAAGCGCTCCGCAATCTGAGACTCAGCCAAGCTCAACGCGCGCGTCTGATTATAATTGTTGCTCAATACCAATTTAGAAATTGAGTCGGTCATCTCTTCTAGCAGGTTGTTACGCTGCTTCTCGGTGAGATCTCCGTTCTGTACTACTTTATCGAGGAGAATTTTAATATTCACCTCGTGGTCTGAGCAATCCACACCGCTGGCATTGTCAATAAAGTCGCTATTACAGCGACCACCTGCGAGGGCAAATTCAACCCGCCCGCGCTGAGTCATTCCCAGGTTACCGCCCTCGCCAAACACTTTGCAGCGCAATTGTGCACCGTTTACACGCAGGTTATCGTTGGCTTTATCTCCGACCTCAGTATGGGATTCTGTGCTGGCTTTCACATAGGTGCCAATACCGCCATTCCAAATCAAATCCACCGGCGCACGTAACAGTGCACTGATCAATTCATTGGGAGTCAGCCTGTCGGCCTCAATCTTAAAGGCCGACTTCATTGCTCCACTAATTGCCACCGACTTGGCACGGCGCGCAAAAATACCACCACCTTTGGAAATTAGATCCTGCTTGTAATCTGTCCAATTGGAACGCGGCAGCTCAAACAGGCGTTTGCGTTCGGCAAAGCTCAACATTGCATCAGGATTTGGGTCGACAAATATATGCAGGTGGTTAAAGGCTGCTTTTAAACAAATATGTTGCGACAATAACATACCATTGCCAAACACATCGCCAGCCATATCGCCAATGCCAATAACAGAGAAGTCCTGCTGCTGAACATTAACTTCCATCTCACGGAAATGCCGCTGCACCGATACCCAGGCGCCGCGGGCAGTAATCCCCATTTTTTTGTGGTCGTAACCATGGCTGCCACCCGAAGCAAAGGCATCTCCCAACCAAAAACCATATTCAGCGGCGATACCATTGGCAATATCAGAAAAGGTGGCAGTTCCCTTGTCCGCTGCTACCACCAAATAAGGGTCTGCCTCATCGCGACACACCACTTTGATAGGCTGCTGGATTTCACCATCCTGCAAATTGTCCGTCACATCCAACAAGCCACGAATAAAGGTTTTGTAACAGCGAATGCCCGCTTCCAGCATCGACTCGCGGCTATTATCCGCCGGCGGCTGGCGCACCACAAAGCCACCTTTGGCTCCGTTTGGAACAATCACCGCATTTTTTACATTCTGTGCCTTTACCAGCCCTAATACTTCAGTGCGAAAATCCTCCAGGCGATCAGACCAACGCAAGCCACCGCGGGCCACTTTGCCCCCGCGCAAATGCACCCCTTCAACTTGAGGAGAATACACAAAAATCTCAAATTCTGGCCGCGGTTCAGGAATATCGGTGATATTCTGCGGGTTGAATTTCATTGAGATATAATCCTTGAGATTATTATTTTCATCCGGCTGAAAATAGTTGGTGCGCAAAGTAGCGAGAATCAAATCCAAATAGCGGCGCAACACCTGATCTTCGTTAAGGTTATCCACCGCATCCAAACCATCAAGTATCTTCTTAGTGATACGCTCAATTCTCACTTGATCCTGACGTTCATCGGTATTGATACGCGGGTCAAATAGTGCCACAAACAGTGCTACCAGATTGCGGGTAATCTCCACATGATTGGCAAGTGTTGCGGCAATGTACGAATGGCTGGCACCGAACTTAATTTGCTTCATATAGCGCGCATAGGCTCGCAGCATCGACACCTCACGCCAGTTTAGGCGCGCGGCCAGCACCATACGGTTAAACGCATCACTCTCCGCCACTCCGCTCCAGATGGCCGCAAAAGCATCCTGAAATAAAGCGCGTGAAGCCTGTGCATCGACACGAGTCGGCAAGCCAAATTCCAGGTGGAACTCATGCATCCACACTTCATTCTGCCCGCGCGGGCGAATCACATAGGGGTTTTCGCCCATCACCCGTAAACCGAGATTTTCCAATACCGGAATCACATCCGAAAGCGTGAGCCCACCGCCCCAATTGAATACTTTAAAGCGCAGCGAACCCGCTGCGGCACCGACGGGCTGGTAGAAACTCATCGCCACAGGATTTGAATTGCTGAGCTGACGGATGGAAGGAATATCCTGCACTGCGATACGAGGCTCAAAATCTTCGCGAAAGCCGGCTGGAAATGCCTGTCGAAACAGATTAAACAGGCGGCTGCCCTCTTCTTCACCATTGCTTTCTATCAAAGATTGCTGCAGAACATCTTCCCAGGAGCGTGTTATATCCACAATTTGCGCCTCCAATCGCGCCTCATCAAAATCTACCGGTTCGCTGGGATTAACGCGAAACACAACATGTACCCGAGCGAGAATAGACTCGGAAAAATAAGTAGTAAAATCAACATCCAGAGCTTTGATAGCAGCAGCGATATGGGTAGAAATCTGCTTGCGTACCACACTGCTAAATTGTTCCCGCGGCACATACACAGTGGCGGTGACAAATTTACCAAATGGATCTCGGCGCATAAACAAGCGCAAATAGGCCCGCTCATTCATATCGAACACGCCCTTAGCAGTGCGAAGCAACTCCTGAGTGCTGCTTTGAAACAGTTCGTCGCGGGGGAAAGTATCGAGAATACGTCTTAATGTCTTGCCGTCGTGGCTGCTCGACTCTAGCCCACTGAGCGCTACCACCGAGGCAAGTTTGCGGCGAATAATCGGAATTTTTACCGGGCTCTCAGTATATACTGGCGAGGTGTACAGCCCCAAAAAGGCCGATTCACCAATGAGCTCGCCATCACTAGAATGGCGCTTAATACTGACATAGTCTGAATAGGCCCCACGGTGTATCCGAGATTTCACCGAAGATTTGGCAAAAGTGAGATAGTTGGGGCCGGTATAAAATTTTTGTTTGCCGGCATTGAAGGCTGTTTCCGGCATGGTTTCAGCTGGCTGAGACAAATTTTTAAAAATACCCAGGCGGCGCTGTTCCACTTCCCGCAGTAGTTTTTTACCGTCCTGTTGGCAAAATTCATATTCGCGATAACCGAGAAAGGTGAAACTACCATCACGCATCCATTGCAAAAAAGCGCAGGCTTCCCGCAAGTTGTCATCCTGCGCACCGAGCTCGTTGCGCAACTGATCCTCTAAAGCACTGCAATTGTTCAGCATTGGTAGATAATCATCCACCGCCAGCTTGACTTCCCCAAGGACTTCCCGCAATGATTTGCCCAGATCTGCGGCATGATCTTCCGAGGTGTCCAAATTGATTTCCAAATAAACTAGCGCCTCATCAATAATATCCGCACTATCCCGGTTCGCTTCAGCACCCTGTAGGCTCGGCGGGCACAGCTGCGTCAGCTTGCCATCGTTATTGCGCCGCAGATGCATTCTGGTACTTTTGAGCGAATGAATCACAATATTGCGACGATTGATTTCCATGCGTACAGAATCCACCAAAAACGGCATATCCTGCTGCAGCAAGGCAATCACCGTGTGTGAACACTCCCAGCCATCATCTTCCAAGCGTGGGTTGAATACCCGGATTTTGGCTTTATCCGCCGCTCGCTGCTGAATAAGATCCCACAGTGTGTAGACACATCCATAGACATCGGAAAGACGCCGGCCCCGTAGGTCGGCCAGCGGATACTGGCTGAGAAACTGTTCAGCAAAGACCACAACTGGCTCTGCTTGTTCAGCCAATTTTTGGCGTATCAGCGCACTAAGCTGCTCAACTAACTCCTCACGCTTGTCGGTGATGACCGTCGCCATATTCACGAAAAACCTCCTATCGCTTCACGGCCAAGTGCCGCACGCGCATACTCATTATAAATGTCTTCTTTCGGCCGAGTTTAAACCCGGCTTCGAGAGGTTACTTTGGCATGGTTGTAATGACTATCAACTGAATCCATTACCTATTAAAAAATTCACAAAAATGGCCTCATCACATTGTAGTGGTTGCCTCCTTTTCATCACTACCGCTAAAATCAGCACGCTCACTATTGCCTGTAAGTGACTATATTATCCAAAGGTAAAATGTAATCGCTAACAAGAGCAGTAATTGGAAAACACCTAAAAATCGAAGAAGTGACGTTTATGGAAATACGCCAACAAATACAGAGCTTGGGAAGCTGGCTTGAACAGCAGATTATCGGCCAGCAAACCCTTGTCAACCGCATTCTAATAGGGCTTTTGGCCGATGGCCACCTGCTGGTAGAAGGGGCGCCGGGGCTGGCTAAAACCAAGGCGATCAAAACCCTTGCCGATGCCATTGATGGCAATTTTCACCGCGTCCAGTTTACCCCAGATTTGCTGCCGGCAGATATCACCGGAACCGATATTTACCGCCCGGAAAGCGGCGAGTTTCACTTTCAGCCCGGCCCAGTGTTTCACAATCTGATCCTTGCCGATGAAATTAACCGCGCACCGGCCAAAGTACAATCAGCGCTGCTTGAAGCGATGGCGGAACGCCAGGTCAGTGTCGGTCGCAAGACTTATCCCCTACCGAAATTATTTCTGGTAATGGCCACTCAAAACCCTATAGAGCAAGAGGGTACCTATCCCTTGCCAGAAGCCCAGCTCGACAGGTTTCTGATGCAGGTAAATCTTGCCTATCCCAACGCCGAGGCGGAAGCAAAAATTCTGCGACTGGCCAGATCCGAGGCCAGCCTTGGCGAAAATCGCCCTACCGAACTCATTTCTCAGGACTGTATTTTTAGCGCACGTCGTCAAATTTTAGATATGCAAATGGTCGACGCAGTGGAAAACTATGCAGTGCAGCTTGTCATAGCCACGCGGGAATCGGCGCAGTATGACAGTGAACTCGCATCCTGGCTGGATTTTGGCGCCAGTCCTCGCGCCACCATAGCTCTGGACCGCTGCGCTCGCGCTTATGCTTGGCTCGCCGGCCGCGATTTTGTCACCCCCGATGACATTATGGCCATTGCGCCAGATGTACTGCGCCATCGCCTGATACTCAGTTTTGAAGCCGAAGCCGCCGGTGTTACCGCCGACCAGGTTATCAACCGCTTATTACAGTTGGTGCCCGCAGTCTGATGAAAAACACAGCACCAAAGCCACTCGCTCATACAGAATTAGAGCTCCGTGGCGCCTACCCACAGGTACCACCCTTGGTACAACTGCGTTATATCTCTCGTCAACTGCAATTGTTCAAGCCCCGCATCAATAAGAGTGAGCAAGCCGGCAATCTACTCACCCGCTATCGTGGTCGTGGCATGAACTTTGAAGAGACACGCTACTACCAACCGGGCGACGATGTACGCTCTATCGACTGGCGAGTAACCGCGCGCACCGGCAATGCTCATACCAAACTGTTTCAAGAAGAGCGGGAAAGGCCGGTGGTCATCCTCCTGGATCTGCGCTCACCGATGTTTTTTGGCAGCCGCTATGCTTTCAAATCTGTCGCCGCCAGCGGTATTGCCGCCGCGCTCTGTTGGGCCGGATTGCAACATGGGGATCGTATCGGCGCGCTGGTGTTTTCCGACAGTGAAATAGAAACTGTTCGTCCCCGCCGCAGCCATCACGCGGTGCTAGCCGCGATACACAGTATGGTCGCTGTTGCCGGCGCCCTCCAAAGCCCTGTCGCCACGAACGGCAGCCAGCCGTTAAAAATATTATTGGAAGAGGCCCGCAGAATCTCCCGCCCGGGCAGCGCATTGTTTTTGATCTCTGACTGTCATGATTTCGACAGCAGTTGTGAACAGCCACTATACCTGCTCAGCCGCCACGCCGATCTGCAAGTGCTGCGGCTCAACGATCCGCTGGAACGGCAACTGCCCGACCAGTCCATTACCATTTCCGATGGCGTTCAACGCAGTTTCTTACACCGGGCTAACAATGCTCTGCGCCGTGATTTTGCCCAACAACAGCGACACGCCGGCGCGCGAATCGTACAGCTGTGTCGCAAGCATCATTTGCCATTACTGCACTTTGACAACAGTCAAGCCATTGTTCCCGAATTGCTGCGCTTTTACAGTCAGCGCCAGCAGTCGCCGACAGGAGCCGGCCAGTGAAGCAGTTTGCACTACAACAGGCGCCCGGCAATGCCGAAGTGAAACAATTGCTAACGCAACTAAAAGATATTCATCAACCAGCGACCATCAGTTGGTGGCCGCCAGCACCCGGCTGGTGGTTGCTTGGAATATTACTCATTGGGCTTTGTACCCTTGGTATCTTCTACTTATTGCGCTGGCGGCGACAACGGCGCGCTCTGCGCTATCGCAACGAAGGGATGCGCTTATTGCGCGAACTGAACCTGGCCCAGCCAGAAGCCATACTTACTATCAACACACTATTAAAACGCGTGGCCATAGTCAGCTTTGGCCACAGCAATTGCGCGCAGTTGACTGGCCAACGATGGATTACTTTTCTCGAGCGCACAGCCCCAATAACCATGCCGCAACAGGCAAAAACCGCTTTGTTACAGAGCCTCTATAGCAATCGACCCACAACTTATTCCGCCCTCACTGAGCTGCGGGACTATGCGCTAGAATGGGTCAAATCGCATCAGCGCCAGACGCCCAAGGAGATCGAAGAACCTATAAATGTGGAGGTTAAGGGTGTTTGAATTCGGCCAGCCCTGGGCATTCGCCCTATTGCCATTGCCGCTGCTTGCGCGCCTGTTGCTACCCAAAAGTGCACCGCTTGGCAGTGCGCTGAAAGTGCCCTATTACGGCCAGCTGTCTCAGCGCCGCAGCAGCGCATCTAGAAACTGGATCAACTTAATTTTACTGTGGCTACTGTGGGCGCTACTCGTGGCCGCGGCCGCCCGCCCCCAATGGTACGGTGAGCCCATCTCTCAAACTACCAGCGCCCGCGACCTGCTGCTGGCAGTGGACATTTCCGGCAGTATGGAAACCCCCGACATGCTACTTCAGGGCCGCGCCGTAGCACGGATTACCGCAGTAAAAAAAGTGGTCGGAGAATTTGTTGAACGCCGCAAAGGGGATCGCCTGGGCCTAGTATTATTTGGCTCTCGCGCCTATCTGCAGGCCCCACTCACCTTCGACCGCCAGGCCGTCGACACCTTGTTGCAAGAGGCCCAGATCGGTTTCGCCGGTCAGGGCACCGCTATCGGTGACGCCATTGGCCTATCCATCAAGCGCCTGACTCAACGCCCAGCGGAACAACGGGTGTTAATTTTGTTGACCGATGGCGCCAACAACGCCGGCGAAGTACAACCACTCAAAGCCGCCGAATTGGCAAACCAGGCCGGTGTTACCATTTACACTATCGGTGTCGGTGCCGCAGAAATGGTGCAACCCGGATTGCTCGGCAGCCGCTTCGGCGCGCGCCGTATCAACCCGTCACGAGATCTCGATAGTAAAACTCTGCAAGCCATTGCCGATGCTACCGGCGGGCAATACTTCCGCGCCCACAACCCAGAGGAATTAGCCAACATCTATGCCGAACTGGATCGCCTACAGCCGGTCGAACAGGAAGCCGCCAGTTACCGCCCGCTAAAATCTCTGTTTATCTGGCCCCTGGGCCTGGCCTTATTATTGGCCGCCCTCTGGGGGCTAGTACCGCTACTGCTAGGATTGGTTAATCGCCCGGTGCCCACAACCAGCGCCCGCGAAACTACTTCGAGATCTTCCTCGTTATGAATATTGTCGACCTCAACCAATTCCATTTTCTACGCCCACAGTTACTGTGGCTAATTATTCCCGTCGCCCTCTTGTGTTGGGGGCTGGCGCGGTCTGTTCTGAACACTGGCCGCCTGCAGAAAGTGATTGACGCAGATTTACTACCTCATCTGTTACTGCGCGGCGGCGACAAGCGACCATGGCTGTTTAGCTTAATCTTCGCCCTGCTAACTTGCATGATTTTTGCCCTCGCTGGCCCCAGTTGGCGCAAGCTGCCCACACCGGTATACAGCAACCAGGATGCCCTAGTAATTTTGCTCGATCTCTCACCATCGATGATGGCCAGTGACCTAAAGCCCACCCGCCTGACCCGGGCAAGGCTTAAAATCCTCGATATCCTTAAGCAGCGCCGCGATGGCCTCACTGCACTGGTAGCCTACGCTGGCGAGGCCTATGTAGTGGCACCCCTCACCGACGATACCAGCACCATCGCCAATCTGGTGCCCTCGCTGTCACCAAGCATAGTGCCGGTGCCCGGCAGCAATATAGAAATGGCGATAGAAACCGCACAACGGCTACTCAAAGATGGCGCCAATGGACGCGGAGAAATCCTAGCCGTCACCGATGGCATTAATAAAGCAGCGCTTCCAGAGGTAACAAGCCTCGTTAAAAAAACTGGCATCGACTTTTCAATACTCGCCGTCGGCAGTGGTGAAGGCAGTCCCATTCCAAAAAGCAATGGCAGCGGCTTTATCACCGATAGTAGCGGCGCCATTATTATTGCCAACTTCGATTCGCGCGCGCTAAAAAAACTGGCCGCCACAGGTGCTGGCCGCTACACTAAGATTAGCGTTGATGACAGTGATATTGCCAAACTGTTGCCACCGGGAGAATCACCCCAACAAGCTCAGCGCAGTGAGCGGGAGTTTGATCAGTGGCGTGAAGAGGGGCCATGGATACTACTGATTTTATTGCCCTTTGCCGCTCTGTTATTTCGTCGCGGCGCCCTCGCCTGTGTCATCCCCGCCGCTTTATTGTTACCGCATCCGAGCCAGGCCTTCGAGTGGGACCAACTGTGGCAGCGAAAAGATCAAAGGGCGGCGAAGTTGCTACAAGAAGGCGAACCCAAGCAGGCCGCAGAGCAATTTAAAGATCCCCAATGGCGCGGCACTGCCAATTACCGTGCGGGGCAATTTGCCGCTGCTGAAAAGGATTTTGCCCAGGGCAGTTCCGCCCAGGCCGATTACAATCTCGGCAACAGCCTTACCCACCAGGGGCGCTATGATGAAGCCATAAAAGCCTATGATCAGGCACTGGCATTAAAGCCCGAGCTCGCCGACGCAAAACACAATCGCGACATTGCCCAGCAATTAAAAGATCTGCAACAACAGCAGCAGTCTCAACAGCAACAACAATCTGAAGGACAAGACCAATCTCAGCAACAACAGCAATCATCTTCCGAGCAACAGCAATCCCAAGCTGGCGACCAGTCACAGCAGCAGTCTGAATCACAAGCGCCCGAGGAACAACCTGAAAATACCCAGGCCCAAAACCAACAACAACAAGCTGACCAAAATACACAAAATCAAAATTCACAACAGCAACCGCCATCCGAGCAGCAACAGGGTGAGCAACAAGACGAACAGCAACAAGCCCAAAGCCCCCAACAGGCGCAACCGCAGCAAGGCGAAGAAAAGCAACAAAGTGCCAGCGCTCAAGAGAGTCAGCTGGACCCGGAAACCCAACAAACCCTGGATCAGTGGCTGCGACAAATTCCCGATGATCCCGCCGGTTTGATGCGGCAAAAATTTAAATATGAGAGCCTGCAACGCCGCCGCGATTATCGCAGCGGCAAGTGGCAGCCACCGGAAAATGGAGCCACCCAAAGATGGTAAATACGAGCTGTAAACAAACCAATATCTCTAACAACAATCCCAAAGAGCAACTTATCCAATTGCTCTGCTGTAGTGTATTTTTGTTTATTGTGCTGATTTGTAGCGCGCCAGGCCATGCCGATGCCCTCACTGCCACGGTCGATCGAGACAAACTTGCCCTTAACGAAAGCCTAACCCTGCGTTTGCGCTACGAGGGCAGCATAAAAGCCAACCAACCGGATTTTAATTTGCTGCAGCGGGATTTTGAAATTTTATCCCGGCGTCAGTCCAATCAGTACCGCATGATCAACGGCGAAACCGAAAGTTTTATCGAATGGACTCTGTCACTGGTACCGTTAAAAGAAGGTAAACTTTTTATTCCCTCTTTCCATTTAAATAATGAAGTCTCCAATGCCATTGCAATCGAAGTCAGCAAGGCCAGCCAACCCTCTTCTACCGACCCTAACCGGCAAGCTTTTCTTGAAATCGAACTCGATAAAAAACAACTTTATGTGCAAGAGCAACTGCTGGTAAAAGTACGCCTTTACACCACCGTCGGCCTCCACGACATCTCTATGGAGCCCTTACAAATACCAGATACCCATATAGAAAAAGTCGATGAGCAGAACTATGAACGCCGCATTAACGGAGTTGCTCACGCAGTGCATGAAATTATTTATGCAGTATTCCCCGAAAGCTCCGGTACATTGCAAATACCCGCCCTAAACTATGTCGCCATAGTCGGCCCTCGCGATCCTTTCTCGCTACTAAACCGCAATACTCAGAGAATTCGTCTGCGCTCAAAAGCCAAAACGCTCAACGTAATACCACGGCCTAAAAACTACACCGGCAGCCAATGGCTGCCGGCTGCCGAGCTTAACTTAAAGCAGAGTTGGAGCCATGACCCCAAAAACTTCAAAGTAGGTGAGCCCATTTCCCGCATCGTCACCTTGAGCGCCGAAGGACTACGCGCAGCGCAATTACCGCCGCTGCCAGCTCTGCAGGTAGAGGGGTTGAAAACCTACCCCAACCAACCACAACAGGAAGACCAAGCCAGCAGCCAGGGTATAACCGGTAGCAGTACTGAGACCACTGCGATTGTCGCCACCAAACCGGGGAAATATCAGCTACCACCTATTAGCATCACCTGGTGGGACAGCAAAACCCAGCAACAGCGCACCACCGAGTTACCTGCTTTTCAGTTTCAGGTCAAAGGCGCTGCAGCTGTCATCACACCTCCGCCACAATCCAATGGTGAAACTGCTCCAAACCAGACGGTGGCAGCGGTTGACCTCGGCTTTTGGAGAACGCTGGCTATCATCGCAATTGCCTCCCATTTATTGTGGTTAATATATCTTTTTAAAACACGCAAAAAGCTACTAACCAGCAGAAAACCTGACGATAATACTTCCTCCAGTTTGCATCGGGTTACGGCACAACTTAAGCAGGCCCTGCGCGATGGGATTCCCATCAATATACAAAAGGCGCTGATAAACTGGCTCAATATTCGTTGGCCCGAGGCCAAAGGAAACAACCTAGGTGAAATTAACCGAGTACTGGATTTTAAAGAGATTGCTGAAATACAAAACCTGTTAAACGGTACTCTCTATTTGACCTCACCACAGCCACTGGACAAAAAGCGGCTCGACACACTCATTCAACAGCTATTAAAGCGGCAGAAAAGTACTGCAACCGGTGACCAACCCAATTTGCCAGATTTATTTTCTCCACCCAGAGCCAAATAAGAAAAATAACCTAAATGCACGTTGCTGCGCAGTTGTTAATGGCCATTGTGGTAAATGCCTGCA
>JAHZJJ010000113.1 GCA_022600975.1 Gammaproteobacteria bacterium | reverse complement strand
TTCAGGGCCCTACATAATGCTACCGCTGCTGGGGCCGACGACTCTGCGCGCTATTCCCGCTCGAGTGGTGGATCATTTTACTGCGCCGCTGAATTATGTCGATGATCAGCATGTTAATTGGGATATCGATGGCGATGATTTGCGCTGGGGGCTGAGAGGCGTCGATATCACCCGCAGCCGTGCTGATGTGCTTGAACAGGAAAAGCTGTTGCGTGGAGATCGCTACATGTTAATTCGAGGAGCTTATTTACAGCGACGGGAATATTTGATCAAAGATGGCGTAGTAGAGGATGATTTTGGCAGTGATTTCGATGATGAGGATTTCTGAGTGATCCTGAGCAGTAAAGGCGCAACTGTATTGTGCTTGTGCTGCAGCGGCGCCAGTGACTGAACGTCAATGCCTACTGTTAACTGGCGCTGACTGGTTTTCCCAACTGGCACTAGTGTCGACTGTGCTGGTGCAACTTGGTTATCGGGTCACTCAGTTTGGCAGTGCCACTGAAGCTATAAGCAGATTTGATCCGAACCGGTTTGAAATAGTCGTTATTGATCTGCACCCAGTAGATATGAATGGCCTGGAAGTATTGCGTAAGCTGAAAAGCCACTCCCCAGATACCCCTGTGATAGTGCTCGTCGGTAAAGCGAGCGATGTGGTGCAGGCGCTGCACTATGGAGCAAATGCTTATCTGTTAAACTCAATTGCCGATGAAACAGTGATCAAGCACACTGTGACCCAAATAATAAAAATACGAAGCTTAAGTAAACAAAATCACGCTTATCGAACCTCGCTTGCAGCTTGTACGCGCGACACGGCCTGGGACATTGAATCGTTGCAGCGCGACTACCAAGCCGGGAAACTACTGCAGCAGCGCCTGTTGCCGCGTACACCCTATCGTTACCCGGTTGGTATTGAGGTGGCCTATCAGATACTGCCCTCTTTGTATCTGAGCGGAGATTTTATTGACTATGGTCTTTTCGGCAAGCGTTTTGTGGCCTTTTATCTGGTAGATGTTTCCGGCCATGGGGTCACCTCCGCTCTGGTAGCTGCATTGATTAAGCAAAGCATAATTTACTCATTGCGTGCAAGGCCGCTGTTTTGCCAGCCTGACGCACTTGAAGGCGATCTGCTGAATACCCTCAAAATGATCAATCGGGAGCTGTTGTCGGCACCTTTGCAAAAGCATGCAAGTATGTTTGCTGGTGTCATTGACAGCCATACTCAGCAGCTTTATTACACGGTAGCGGGGCAGCTACCGATGCCTGCTTTGATCACTGCCACGGGCGCAGAGTGGCTGCCGGGCAGGGGGCGGCCATTAGGGTTGTTTCACGAAGGTGATTGGGAGGTCAGGAGGTGCCAATTGTCGCCAAATTGGCAACTGGTGGCCTGCTCGGATGGGGTTTTGGAACTGCTTAGTGGAGATTTACTGCATCGTGAGGCGCAGCTATTGGATTTGATTGGCAGTAGTAGGGGCGAACTTAATGGGCTTTGCAGCGCACTAAAAATCGGCGATGCAAGCATGTTAGTGGACGATATAAGCATTCTTACCCTATGCCAGAGTCACGCCAGCTGACTTTAGCGTAGCAATTTTAGTGGTGAGTTATTTTAAAGCTTAGTAACCTTGCCAAGGTTATTGGGGAAGAGTGGGCTTTAACATAATATCTGCTTTCACTGAATATTTTAATACTTGTGTTTACGGGATTTTTCCCCGCCTGAGATGTGTTTGAGGTTTTTATGCAGTTCGGACAGATTTTAGTTGGCGCTCACCAGGGGGTGTATATCATTAAACTGGTGGGGGATGTACGGCTCGACTTGTGTGAATCATTCGCTCAATTTATCGATGAAATGTTTCAACGCAATGATTTTAGAGAGCTGGTGTTTGACTTGCACGAGGCCGAAGGTATTGACAGCACGATCCTGGGGTTGAGTGCTAGGGCTGCCCAGCGGGCATTAAAGCATAGCGGGCAAAAACCGATGGCACTCGGTGCCAATAAGAGTATACAGCACCTTCTACAGGCAATGAGTTTTGACAGCTTGATCGAAATCAGTGATCGGCCTCAAAATCATGCTATCGAGGTAACGTCTTTAGTGTGTAAAACTCCCGATGAAAAAGCGGCACGCACTACGGTACTCGAAGCCCATAGAGTGCTGATGGACATGAGTGAGCACAATATCAATACCTTTCGCACTTTGGTGCGCACACTGGAACAAGATACGCAAACGGACCCCAGCGAAATCCTCTATACCGCCAATAAGCCAATTTCTGAATGTACCTGATTTGTTCAAGCTTAAATTGGCAGGGTATATGCTCCTTTTGTGATGAGGTGCAGCACATAGCCTTCATAATCCTGCCAGTATACCTTGCAATTTGCTGAAATGAGTTGCCTGTTTATTTCCTATTTGTGTCGATAATGGCGATAAACCTTCACTTTTTATGCATGCCTAAGGGTTTCAGAATATGCTGGTTTACTAACGCCTCGTAGGGCATGCCGTCATTACGTGCTAATGAATGGCCCAATAACCCCTTGCTAAGCTTCGAATATTCCCAAAACGCACCTAGCGTGCCCATCTCACAGGTAAGTTTAAGCTCGAAAAAACTCAGACATACGTTTTGTGTAGTGCAAAAAGCGTTTCTAATTACAAGATTTAACGAATTTAGTTATTCTTTTAAGGGTTGTTAAGGCCCTCTGCATCTTCGCGGGCCTCTGCGCGGGCGCGGGTGAAAAGCCCGTGAGGTAGATAAATTAGCTCTGCAACACGGCGAATTAAATGTTCTTCGAGAGCGCCGATATCGCCATCTGCAAAGGCTACTTGCCACATTTGTAGAACCAGTGTGTATTTATTTTGTTGATTAAACTGTTCATTGACTATTTGGGTGAATTCGTACAAGGAGGTAGCGTTTTGACGTGCTTCCAATGCGTGTTCTACTAGCTCCTGGGCCGATTTCAGGTCTAATTGGTAGTGGCGTTGTAGCAATGCAATTAATGTGCTGTGTTCACGCTGGTCTACCTTTTGGTCCGCTGTGGCAATTTCTACCAACAATGCAGCGCTGATTATGCGTACATCGGTTTCTGTATGCACCTCAACGTTGCTGCCGTGATTCATCTGTGTAAATAATTTACGAATTTGTTGCAACATGGAGTTCTCTAGTTTGCGCGCTGGAATTTCTCTAAGAACTGTTCCAGCCGTTGTTGATCGTGAATAAAATTGCGAATACCTTCTGCCAGTTTTTCGCTGGCCATGGCATTATTGTTTAAGTGCAGTCGGAATTCGGCTTCTTCAAGCTTGTTTGCTGGCCGCGCTTGGGGGGTTATTGCATCGTTGAGACCGCCTTCTAAGGGAGCTTGATCAGCTTGCAATTTCTCCAACAGCTGTGGGCTGATGGTGAGCCGATCACAACCGGCCAGCGCTTCAATTTCACCCTGGTTGCGAAAGCTGGCACCCATAACGATGGTGGGGTAACTGCGTGATTTGTAGTAAGTATAAATGGCGCGCACAGATTGAACCCCCGGGTCGGTTTCGGCAGTATAAGTATCACAGTTGCTTTGGGTCTTGTGCCAGTCGAGAATGCGCCCCACAAAGGGAGAGATCAGTGTAACCCCGGCTTCGGCACAAGCGATGGCCTGGCACTGGCTAAACAACAAAGTTAAATTGCAACGGATTCCCTCTTGTTCGAGTATGGAGGCCGCAGAAATTCCTTCCCAGGTGGCTGCCAGCTTTATCAGTACCCGTTGCCGAGAAATACCCGTCTGCTGATACAGCGTGATCAGTCGGCGCGCGTAATCGACGCTGTTGCGAATATCAAAAGATAGCCGGGCGTCCACCTCAGTGGATACAACCCCCGGTATCAGTTGCAGGATTTCACTGCCGATAGCCACTGCCAATTTTATCGCTGCTTGGGGAATTTGTTCGTCGCCGAATTTTTGCGCCCAGATGAGCGATTGTTCTACCAGATCACGATACTGCGGCAATTGTGCTGCTTTATAGAGTAGCGAAGGGTTGGTAGTGGCATCTTGCGGGCAATAGTGGCGAATGGCCTCTATGTCGCCGCTATCGGCGACCACCTGGCTGCGTTGTTTCAGTTGTTGTAATTTGTTCATAAACTGCCTGCAACAATCAATAGGGTTGTATGAGAGATATCAATAGAAACCTGTTAACCTACTAAGGTCAGGGCTTGTTCCAATACTTCAACCCCAGCACCTTTCTGATGCATATTTTCACTCAGGTAACGCCTGAAACGGCGTGCCCCCGGCTGATTTTGAAACAAACCGAGCATATGCCGGCTAATGTGTTGGAGGCGTTGACCGCGAGATAATTCCCGCTCAATATAAGGCAGCATAGCGGTTACGACCGCTGCCGGCTGTGGGCCTTTCTGGCCGTCAAACAATTGACTGTCAACCTCGGCGAGTAAGGTTGGCGTCTGGTAGGCGCTGCGCCCTAGCATAACCCCGTCGAGCAACTGTAAATGCTGTTGACACTCAGCCAGTGAGCTTATGCCACCATTGAGTACAATTTCCAGCTCAGGGTGCTCGCGTTTAAGCCGGTATGCCATAGTGTAATCTAGTGGCGGGACCTCACGATTTTGTTTAGGGCTCAAGCCCTGCAGCCAAGCCTTGCGCGCGTGCACAATAAAAGTGCGAATACCCACTGCGGCCTGAGCCTCTACAAAGCGATTGAGATCGCTATAGCCCTCCATATCATCAATGCCGATGCGGTGTTTGACCGTGACAGGAATAGACACCGCCCCGCGCATCGCCGCCAGACACTCGGCAACCAGCTCCGGCTCGGCCATTAGGCAGGCACCAAAGCGACCAGACTGTACCCGGTTGCTGGGGCAGCCGCAATTTAGGTTAATTTCGCAGTAACCCCATTGCTCGCCGATACGAGCACATTCGGCCAGTTCAGCGGGGTCGCTGCCGCCCAGTTGCAGCGCCAGCGGCACTACTGCGGGGTCAAACTGCAGATGGCGCTCGCGATCACCGTAAAGAATGGCCCCGGTGGTCACCATCTGGGTATAGAGCAGGGCATGCTTACTGAGTAACCGCCACATATAGCAGCAGTGACGATCACTCCAGTCCATTAGCGGTGCAGTGCAGAAACGGTGGATGCTATATTGGGGCATAACTACCTGATTTTACAAACTTTAATGTGAGATTAAGGGTTTCTTTAGAACCTTAAACAGTGTTTAGGTACACTATTTTACCCGGTTTTGAACCTTTACTATGGGGTGAATCACCCCAGGTTTGTCGGATTAGTTCTGATGTGGTGTTTTTGACAGAGCGGTAAGGCGTTTGATCAGTGTGGTTAGTTTACACATCAGCAAAAGAAGAGACAGAAACTCTTTATTCTCATTACCCAAAACACGCGGCAAGAAATTATAAAATTCGATTATGAGAAGAGGCTTCGGCTTCACGAAGAGCCATATGTAATTAATACAAAATTAATACCTGAAAGTTAATTTAAAAAAATATGAAGCTTTGATAGACTCAAATGCCTTTATTAATGGTAGAGAATGAATGAAAGAAATTAGAGCTGTAATAACAATTAGTATATTATTTACAATGCTAGGTGGTTGCGCGAGCTACTACGAGACCTTGGTGGCGAAGTATACGCCTCCTGCTAAGCAAATCTATTCACGAGAGCACAATTCAACCAAAGAGCAAATGCTAGTCAAAGCCAAGCGGGCGCTATTATTGGAAGGGTTTCAGGTTCTGTCAACAGATGATGAAGCTGGATATGTTTCCACCGCCCTAAAGAATTGGAAATTGACTGAAGTGCAAGCGTATTGTGAGCCTTTTTATTTGGGGTTTGCTTATACTAAAACAGAGGTGGCATTTAATGTCGTTGTTGATGATAGCACAATTGTTATTCGTTCAAACGTTCAGGGGAAGCATCGGAAGGAAACCTTGACGTGCGTTTCTCGAGGGCTCATTGAAGCAAGCTTAGCCAATAAAATATTTTCTTGAGCTCCCTTTAAAAACTGCTTGTACGATATTTTGTGACTCAATCTGGTGTAAATGCCCCTAACAATACCCCACAGAAACTCACCTCCTTGTCGGTGACATCCATTGCCGGATAGCTGGGATTGATTGGGCGTAGGAAGATACGGCCCATGTCCTCAGCATAGGTTTTGAATGTTACTTCTCCATTGAACTTGGCTATTACTCGGCAGCCGTTAGTCAGGGGCTTATTCGGGTCCACAAAAACAATAGTGCCCTCTGGATAAGACTTTTGGCCGGGGTGGGGGCTGGCCATGCTGTCACCCTTAACGCGCAAAGCGTAGGCAGTATCCGAGTGGTTAACGGGGCAAGGCAGCCAAGCTTCGGCATCACCCAGTTCAAAAATATCCACTGCTTCGCAAAAGGTACCGGCTTGAATCCAGCTTATTAGTGGTATGCGCCCGTGCATCCGCGGCTCCTGGGCAACCGTAGTTTTTTTATCTGCCCCAATCTCAGTGAGTGTACCGGGGCTTTGCCCTCTACCAGTGAGCAGCCAATCGACGGACACGCCGAGTATGCCCGCGATGCGTGTGGCCGTATTCATGCGAGGCAATTTTTTGCCGTTTCGATAACCCCATATGGTCACTGAGCTGACACCTAGTAGTTGCCCGAGGGCAACTTGAGTGTTCACGACGCCGGCATATTTAACGGCCTGATTGAAGCGCTGTGCAAATTTGGGATGTGTCATAGAGCCATACTAACTATAAGTTAATGACTTGTTGGCTAGTGCTTTTTGGTATCCGTAAGTGACTATAATTTTCAAAGATTAAAGGTAGTGCCAGCGCTGTTTGCTTGTTGATCGCATAGTATTCGTAAGTTAATCATTTCGCCAATATTTGTAGGTTATTTTTGTTTGTTCAGGGTGCTCCGGCCCACCTTTACAAGAACGGGCACTGTAGGCTTCCCGGTTGTAGGAAAATATTCTAAATATTACCTGCCTTTGTTGACGCTGCCGCAAACTCAATCGAAACATAAAACAGCTGTAACTCACTTAAACATCAAGAAATTTTCCAGATGTAGGTTATTTTTTATTCCCGCTTGCTTATCTCTTTCCACGCTGAGCAACGCTGCCGAGTATGGGGCCACTTCACCTTTCCTCTTTCATACTATTTTCCATCCCACCATAAAGCTTCAAAGAGCTTTTTCATGAACGATTTTTAATTTTTGGTGAATGCTCTATCAAGTTTGCCTTTGCAGATTAAGTAATCAATCGTATTCTGTAATAAATCGAAGCTTTCCTTTGAATTAAATATTGCTACTTTTTCCATGTGCCATAGTGGAGCAGATGGCATATATGCCATCCTTAGTAAAACCAGCTTTTTATTTTTTTAAAGCTAATCTTTGTAAGCCGGTGTGATTGAATAGATCCACACAACCCCCAAATCCTCTTTTTCACATAACTTATTATTTTCCGGCGCTTAATTATTCATTTAGTTTGCACTCTACATAAAAACCGTTTAGGTTAGCGGGTGCTGCCCTAGCGCTCAACTTGTAAACCGGCGCAAGCAAAATAAGCAAAAAAGAAATGTATAAAAAATACGCTAAATGTAGTCCCCGAACCCGCGAGGCCCAAAGCAACAAAAACCCTCGCGGAAAACCAGCAACACCGATAACGAAGAAGAACCGCATTATGATCGTGTGAACTTGAGATAACGCCACCCCCCAGTGTAGCAGCACCAGGAGATGGCTAACCCCAAAAGATACAAAGCTATCTAGAGAGGCTGTCTTGAATGATACGCTACTCATACGCTCGCCTTCAATAAAGTTGTTTGTAGCGCTGAGCAATTTCACCCGCTCTCACCTTTGGTGCCGGAGTGCGTTGTGGTG
>JAHZJJ010000112.1 GCA_022600975.1 Gammaproteobacteria bacterium | reverse complement strand
TGTTTGAACAGTGGGGACGGGCGGGCCGCGGCTGAAGTAGAGAACCACACCAATTTTCACGGCACACCACAACGCACTCCGGCACCAAAGGTGAGAGCGGGTGAAATTGCTCAGCGCTACAAACAACTTTATTGAAGGCGAGCGTGTGAGTAGCGTATCATTCAAGACAGCCTCTCTAGATAGGATCATATCTTTTGGGGTTAGCCATCTCTCGGTGTATCGGCACTGGGAGGTGGCGTTATCTCAAGTTCACACGATCATGCTGTGGTTCTTCTTCAGCTATTGATGTTTCGGGTTTCCGCGAGGGCTTTAGTTACTTGGTTTCTCGCGGGCTACATGACACCAGTAAACGAAACGGGTTTTTATACGCTTTCTTCTCGTTTGTGCCGTATTTTACTTTAGTGTTATCGCAGCACGCTCAACATTAATCGCTTTTTTTGAAGAGTGCAATTAAAGGTGAGGTGTTAGACGACATAAAAAACAATATGTTAAGTATAAAGCGCCAAATGTATACTAGATGGAACTGCAGCTATGTTGTGTTCTTTATTTCAATGACGCCAAAGGGCAAAAGTGCGTACAAAAGTGGAGCTGACACGGCAGCTTGGCGTTACTCGGTAGCTTGGGCTTCAAAGCGGTGTAATCCAACCCCCCTGCCAGAGCTTGTGTCGTAACTTTACCCGCAAATGGGCCAATATATGTTAACCTGCGCCGTTTTGAGAGTGGCCCTCCCCCCGATTAGCCAGTTGCAGTGCTCAATTGCTTTCGATAACCGACTATGGTCGCGATGAATTGGCAAAAAAAGGCGAATTTTGGGGTCAGCCACAGGCGGAAATACCTGATTGATGAGCAATGATGTTGCGCCTGAGGGCGAAAAACTGCAAAAAGTGTTGGCGCGTGCCGGCCTTGGTTCGCGCCGGGAAATGGAGCGCGCAATAGAGGCTGGGCGCGTGTTGGTCAACGGCAGAGTTGCCAAGCTCGGTGAGCGGGTTTTGGCGCAGGATAAAATTGAGCTTGATGGCCGTCGCTTAGCCAATAAAAACGACGAGCGACTGCGGGTTATCCTCTATAACAAGCCAGAGGGTGAAATCTGTAGCCGCCATGACCCTGAGGGCCGGCCGACTGTTTATGATCGGCTGCCAAGGTTGAAATCTGGGCGTTGGGTTTCCGTTGGCCGGCTCGATTTCAACACCAGTGGTTTGCTGTTGTTTACCAATAATGGTGAATTGGCCAATAAACTCATGCACCCGTCTTCGGTGATCGACCGAGAATATTTGGTGCGGGTTCAGGGTGTGCTGAGCGAAGATGCCCGCAAGCGCCTATTGAGCGGAGTGGCACTTGAGGATGGCCAGGCGCGTTTTACCGACCTGGTAGATAACGGTGGAGAGGGCAATAACCGCTGGTTTTACTGCGTGGTGATGGAGGGGCGCAACCGTGAGGTGCGTCGCCTGTGGGAGTCTCAGGGGTTGCGGGTAAGCCGTTTGAAACGGGTGCGTTACGGCAGTGTATTTATTCCCTCCCATGTGGGAGTGGGGCAGTGGATCGAGATGGAGCCAAAAGAAATCGACGATCTGTGCCTGACTGCCGGGTTGCCCAAATTGGGGCAGCGCCCGCTAACCCGAGTGGAAAAGCAGGTACTTGATCGGCAGCGGCGCAAATTACGCAAAACCAATGTGCGTAAGCCGAGGGTGTCTCCAGGTAAATAGATAGCAGATATCAACTAAGCCCCAGGCTAACAAAGGCTTTTAAAGGACTAGTATCACTTGGTAAAGCTACAAAAATAATTAGTATTAATCAACTGGGATTGGTGCTGATTCACTTATGGTTTGTTAATTAGTTAAATTTTCTCCTGCTAACGCTTATCAGAAGTGGGATCATACTGTCATAAATAGGGCTTCATATATTTAGGTTTTAAGAAGAGGTGACTAAGGAGATGAGCCGCAAGTTTGATATATTGCGAGGCACGCACAAAGCGTTAATTTACCATTGTTGTTGCTAGTGCACATTTTTTTGTAAACTGCTGACTTCAAAGTTTTTTATAGTTAAAATCGTGGTTTAAGTTAATTTGAAAGAGAAGTAGGTATGTATAAGTTTTCGCTTATCGCTGTTTTGTTGTTTTCTGTATTAGTGATCGGTTGCAGTACCAGTCACACTCTGAAGAACGTACAAGAAAGCTTGCCTCCAGACCGCTTAGATGGACGTGCGCAAACGGCAAAAACGGTTCGCCAGGGGATTATGGCTGGCTGCATCGAAAAAGGTTGGAGTTGCCGTAAAATAGGTAAAGGTTTAATTGAGGCGTCGCTCACATTACGTCATCATTTTGCTGTGGCACTGATTAGTTATAATGCTGATAGCTATGATATTACCTACAAAAGTAGCGAAAACTTGGATTACAATAGAAAACGAAATACCATCCACAGAAGCTACAATCGCTGGGTGAATAATCTTGATAATGCAATTCGTAAATGGCTTGCTGTTGGAACGAACCGGCAAGAGTTAAAGGCAGCCAGAAAGAGAGCTTGAGTACACTTTTAGTGTGCCTCTTAAGCTTTAGTGCCAAGATTGGGGGCCATACAGTGGGGCGCCCCAATCACAGCTGAAAATATCGTTTTGTTCTGTGCTTTGGCATTTATTGGCTAAGGCTCTTTAGCATTATGCTTTATTCCAGCTTTTATCCTTAATAGTAAAAACACTACTGCGGCTAAACCTCTTTTGCTGACTAAATTGTAAGCTCAAAAGAAGTGATAAGCTTTTGCCGCAGGTGATTAGCCTATTTTCTTAAACAGCAGCGAAGTGTTGATACCGCCGAAGGCGAAATTATTACTCATTACATATTCGGTATCAATCGTGCGTCCTGTACCCTGGATGTAGTCTAGGTCGGCGCACTCTGGATCTATGGAATGAAGATTAATGGTCGGGTGAAACCAGCCTTGGTGCATCATTTCAATACTCGTCCAGGCCTCTAGTACCCCACAGGCACCGAGGGTGTGCCCCGTGTAGCTTTTTAGTGAACTAATGGGTACGGCGCGGCCAAAGGCAGCTCTGGTGGCTTGGCTCTCTGCAATATCACCGCGATCAGTAGCTGTGCCATGGGCGCTTACATAGCCAATTTGTGCTGGATTAATATTGGCTTGATCGATTGCTTGATTCAATGCCCGCTGCATGGTTGTGATCTGCGGTTGCGTGACGTGTTTGCCATCAGAGTTGGTGCCGAAGCCGACGATTTCAGCATAGATTTTTGCACCGCGGGCTTTCGCGTGCTCGTATTCTTCCACAATGAATGTGCCTGCGCCCTCGCCGATCACTAGGCCGTCGCGCTGGCGGTCGAAGGGCCGTGGTACAGTTGTGGGCGTTTCATTTTGGGTGGAGGTTGCAAACAGGGTATCGAACACTGCGGCTTCGGTCGCGCACAGTTCTTCAGCGCCGCCGGCAACCATCGCAATTTGGTTGCCGTTGCGAACCGCTTCAAAAGCATAACCAATGCCCTGGCTGGCAGAAGTACATGCCGAGCTGGTGGTGTACACACGCCCACAGATACCGAAGAAAACGCCGATGTTGACCGCTGCGGTATGGGCCATCATTTTAATGTAACTGGAAGCGTTCAGGCCATCGGTGCGGTGGTTGATCAACATGTTGCCAAAATCACCCATTGCCGATGGCGTACCAGCAGAGGATCCATAAGCGATGCCCATGGACCCATCGGTTACCAGTGGGTCGCCTAGCAATCCTGAGTTTTTTAGCGCAAGTTCGGTGGCGCGCACTGCCATGAGTGCGACGCGCCCCATGCTGCGCACTTTTTTTCGGGTGTACTCAGCGGGTTTGTTGAACCCTTTGACTGGCGCCCCAAGGCGAGTATTCAACCCTTCGTATTTATCCCAATCGTCCATATATACCACACCACTGGCACGAGACTGCAGGGCATGGTGCACTTGCTGCCAACCTTGGCCGATGGGAGAAATTCCGGCCATTCCGGTTACTACGACCCGTTTCATTAACACAAACCACCGTTTACAGAGATTACTTGCCGGGTAATGTAACCCGCTTTTTTATCCATCAGAAAGGCCACGGTTGCGGCAATTTCTTCCGGCTTGCCTAAGCGTCGGGCGGGAATCATTTTCATAATGTCATCTAGTGGTAGCTGTTCGTCGATCATATCGGTATCAATCAACCCTGGAGCCACGCAATTGACCGTTATCTGGCGTTTTGCAAGTTCCAATGCCAGCGCTTTGCTGGCACCAATGAGCCCGGCTTTGGAAGCGGAGTAATTGACCTGGCCGCGGTTACCGATGATTCCGGAGACAGAGGTCATCACCACGATACGGCCGGCACTTCGGCGCCGTACCATAGGCATGGTGAGCGGATGTAACACGTTGTAGAAACCATCGAGATTAGTGTGCACCACTCGGTCCCAATCTTCTTCCGGCATGGCCGGAAATGCATGGTCAGCGGTGAGCCCTGCATTACAGACCACGCCATAATAGGCGCCATGGGCGTCGATATCTTGCGATAGCACTGAGCGCGCTGTTGTGCGATCGGCAATATCAAACTGCAGGATACGGCTTTTACGCCCTAGGCCAGCAATTTCTTCTGCTACCTCTGTAGCTTGTTCGTGGCGGTTGCGACAGTGCAGTACCAGATTAAAACCATCCTCGGCCAGGCGCAGTGCGATAGCGCGGCCTATGCCCCGGCTGGAGCCAGTGACCATCACCCATTCAGACATTTAAAATTTCCTCTTTAAATATTCTTCACTGTTCTCTGGTTGATACACGTTGAGGCTTGCACGTTGCGAAATGCCGTCACCCTCAATATGACATTCGAAAGCGGCCATGCCGTTTTCTGCTTGTAACAATTGTTTGATGTGAATTGTCAGCAATTCGCCGCAGGAGTAGTGCTCGATATTACTGTTAAATTTACGGGTACCAAGTAAGAAACCCAGCTTGATTTTTTGTCCTGCGCACTTGGCATGATAACCGGCAAAAGCGGCAATTGCTTGGGCCATATATTCGATACCTACATAGGCAGGCACTTGCTGGTTGCGGCTAAAGATGCCGTCTTCACGCACGTGTAAGCGTGCAGATAAACTTTCTTTGTCAACTGTTACTATTTTGTCCAGTAATGACATATCGCCACTGTGAGGCACCAATTCACCTGCGGAATAAGGCTGCATTATTTATCTCCCAGTGCCTAGAATCAGTGTGCAATTGTTGCCGCCGAAAGCAAAAGAGTTGCTCATGGCGTACTGCGGTGGTCCCATAGGCGAGTAATCGCTGGGGTTGTCTAAAACTAGCTTCAGTGGCGCCAATGCTTGGTCATACTCACCGTCAAAGCGGTGTTGTGGAATGCTGCCGTATTGCAAGGCCATCCAACAAAATGCTGCTTCCAAGGCGCCAGCAGCGCCGAGAGTATGCCCAGTTAGGGGCTTGGTCGAAGAGCATAAGGTTGCACTGCCAAGTACTCGGTTAACCACCAATGCTTCCATGGCATCATTTTGCACTGTACCTGTGCCGTGTAAATTCAGATAATCGATTGCACCGGCATTGAGCCCTGCATCTAATAATGCCGCACTCATGGCCGCTTCGGCACCGCAGCCTGAAGGCTCTGGGGACGACATATGGTAGGCATCGGAACTGGCGCCGATACCACATAATCGAACGGTGGCCGGTTCTCGGCTCAAAATAAACATGGCACCGGCTTCACCCAAATTGATACCATCGCGAGTGCGGCTAAACGGCCTGGATCGACCTGCGCTCAATGCGCCGAGAGCATGGAAGCCTTTGATAGTCATACCACATAGCGTATCCACTCCACCGACGATCACCGCATCACAGATATTTCCACTGAGTAGGCGCCGCGCACTGGCGAAGGCATTGGCACTGGAAGAACAAGCGGTGGATAGGGTAATGCGCGGCCCTTCTAACTGCAGATAACGGGCGACGAATTCGGCCAATGCCGCCATTTGTTGTTGATAGCGATAGCTGTAAGTGCAGTCTGCTGTATCAATGAGGTATTGTTCGCCGCTGGCGATGCCCGAGGTTGATGTGCCCATCACGACGCCCAGTCTATGCGCGCCAAAAGTTTTGCGCAGTTGTATCACATTGGGCTCTAGTTCAGTGGCCACCAGCAGTGCGAGGCGATTGTTGCGGCAGTCGAACTCGGCTAAGTGCGCCGGCAGTGTCGGCAAGGGTTGTTTGATCGCACCAAAATAGCTTGGATAGTCTTCGAGCCATGGTGAGCCAGAGCGCATCCATCCCATGTCGCCGTTTAGCAATCTTTGGGCAATCATTTGTGGATCGTTGCCTAGTGCGCAGGCAACACCAAGCGTGTTGAGATAGTAATTGTGCATATAGTGCTATAGGTTTTTGATGCCGAGTGAATAGCCAAGCCGCATTTGTTGCAGGTGTATCTCGGCGCTCCACTTATCTGCAGTCGTTTGGTCGTCAGTAAACTGGTAGCTCACTTCGGTATGTAAATTATCACCCAGCCACAGTTGACGAATCAGTCGACCATTGCGTGAAAATTCCCGCAAATTCCACTGTTCAGGTAAGCTTTGTTGCAGTGTTGTTAGCGGCCAGTAAACCAACTGGAAATCTGCTACCAGCGCCGTTGGGGGAATACTCTTGCCGGTGGGCAAATACTGCTGAGCATCAATTTGCTGGCCATCGTACATAATATCCACCAAGCTGACACCTTGGGGTGTTAGCAGTGAGGTTTTTATTTGCTGCGGCTCTATAAGTGTGGCGGCCAACAGTGTGTGGTTGTTACCGCGAAAGCTTACTGCCAGTTGTTGTGATAGTTGGCGAGGTGCAGATTCAAGTAATGGTGCCAGCGGCCTTGGGAAAGCGACATTTGGCTTTGCTGCTCCTATACTGCAAGCGCTGAGCAGCAGCCCAATACAGCAAAGGGCCAAAAAACGAACACTGCCAAAACAGTTCGCAATTATACGGCGGAACATATTTCTGCCAAAGTATTCAGGCGGCGCTCGGCATTGGTCACATAAGGGTTTGATGTATCCCAGGCATAGCCGGCCAAGATGGAACAGATCATACGTTTAATTTCCGTTTTTTCCGTGGGATAAAAAATGACTTTCTGGAGTCGGCCGTCGTACCAGGCCTGCACATAGGCTTTGAATACATCTACGCCGGCCTTGAGCGGTATGGAAAACTCTCGTTGCCAGTTAACCTGCTCACCTTTTAACTGACGGTGTAAACAGTCGCTGGCCAACTGTGCGGATTTCATGGCGATAGTAACACCGGAAGAAAACACGGGGTCGAGAAATTCTCCCGCGTTGCCAAGTAGAGCAAAGCCGGGCCCGGTCAAGCTGCTTACGTTGCTGGCATAGCCGGTAATACGCTGTACTGGAGTATCGAAGTTTGCCTGTGTTAGCGTTTGCGCAAGCGTGGGCTCAGCGGCTACCGCAGTATGTAAAATTTGCTGTGGAGCATCTCCCATAGCAGTGATTTTGCTGCGTTCGCCTACTACCCCAAGAGAGGCGCGACCAGCGGAAAATGGTATCAACCAATACCATAGATCTTGCTGTTGCGGATGGACGCTAATGAGGATTTTTTTACGGTCAAAAGTCGGCTCAGAAATATTATCCTGAATATGGGTAAAGACTGATTCGCGGATGGGGAAATGTGATGGCCGATCAAGTTCAAGCAAACGCGGTAGTACGCGGCCAAAACCACTGGCGTCTAATACAAAACGGCTATTAAATACCACTTTTTGTCCATCGCTCTCAGCTTGTAGTCGAGCGCCATCGACATTGATATCCGCCAGCTTAATACTGTGCTTATAAAAAATCTTAGCACCTTGTTTCTGGGCTTCATCTGCCAGTAATTTGTCAAACTTTCCGCGCTCCACTTGGTAAGTAGTACTATGGCCGGGAGTAAATTTTTCGTTAAAATCAAAAGCTGTATATAGGCCGCCTCGTTCAAAAACTGCGCCGTTTTTAAACTGAAATCCGGCTGCATAGACTGCCTCGAGCATGTTTGCCTGTTCAATAAATTCCATACACTGTGGCAGCAGGCTTTCGCCGATAGAAAAGCGGGGGAATTGTTGCCGCTCAACTAAATGAACAGACCATCCTTTTTGCACCAGCAACGCACCGGCGATGGCGCCAGCCGGGCCAGCGCCAATAATTACAACATCTGAAACGTATTCTTTCACCGGTTGCTGCCTTTGTTCTGCGTTAAAAAATATAGCCCTGCAAGTGCCATGGTTAGTAGGCTCCCGACGGCAAGCGTGAGGCCAAAATCTGCTATTGCCGGTGTTTGCGATAGTGCCAGTAAACCAAAGCTCAGTAAGGTAGTAATGCCAGCCATGGCGATAGCGGTTAGGGTATATACGCGATCATGTTCATGACAAAGATGACTGAAGACGGCATAGTCCACACCGATGCCAAAAATTAGTAATAGTGCTGCGACATGAAATAAATTGACGGGATTGCCAGTAATGACTACTGCAGCTAATGCACCCAATACACTTGCCAGCGGTAGCCCAACAATACTCAGTGCCTTGCGCAGCCCAGTACGTAGAGCAATTACCGCAAATGCCACCAATACAATCAGTGGTAATAGTTGCAATAGCAGATCCCGTTGCTGTGACATTATTTTGGCAATGTCTCGCGGTGAATCTACCAGAGTAACACCAGGGAGTGTGACTTGCCGTTCTAGCAAAGCCGCTTCTGGGCCGAATAAACGTACTATAGAAGTGCAATGTCCGTCTTCGCATCCCAACCATAGGCTGCGATAGTTATCGTCTGCCGTTTCCAGCCAGGCAGATAGTGGTACAGTTTTAAAAGGTTGCGGCAAATCTGCGATACGCTTCTCTATCTGCGCTGTGGTGTAGCCCAATTGTTGATAAAAGTTATTTACCGCGGCGCTGCGATAAAACGTCTCTAGTAGAGCATGGTTCTCTCTTTGATGTTTTAATGATGGAAATTTATTACTCAAGGCCTGAAAATCTTGCAGCTCGTGCGCGTCAATGGCCTGCTTGAGTTGTGTTGTGAGCAACGCTTCGCGCTGTAATAGTTGCTGCCAATTTTCACCCTGCACCAGAAAATATTTGGAGCTAGCACGTGCAGGTAGTAAAGCATTGAGCTGTTGTTCATCTTTAGTTAAAAAATCCGGAGCTTGGTAAAAAAGTTGTAAATCTCCGGAGAATTTTATTTTTACTATAGCGGCACCGCTTATTATCAAAACGAATATAAGTGCAATGTAATAAATACTTCTATGGTTACTTTGAAGCCAGTGGGGCAGTGCAAGGCTACGTTGCGGTAATTTCAATAGAGAGGGGAACAGCAGCACCACTGTGAGCCAGGCACCGAGTAAACCGCAGCCGACGAATAGCCCCATTTGTTGCAAGAGCGGGAAGGGTGTGAATGCTAGGGCAAAAAAAGCTAGGCAACTCGATAACAACCCCAGCACTAGGCCCGGCATTATATCACTATCCCTTGGCTCCCCTGGCCGCATGCGGTTACAGATAAAATGAAAAGAATAGTCGATCGCCAGGCCGGTTACCGTAGTGCCAAATACAAAAGCTAAAATATGCATTTGCCCTAATAGAGCAATGACCGCAGCGGTGCCGCTAGCAATACCACAACCAATGGCAAATATCGACAGTATTAGTGGGCGCGGGCTACGAAATAGCAGCAGCGAAAGAAGACAAATGGCACCCATCGACAGGCCACCGATAAAGCGTATTTCCCGTTGTGCGCCGGCAGCGGCATATTCGGTATGCAATGGTACACCGGCTACCAGTAATTGAAGCCCATGTTGTGTCGCCCATTGTTTAGATTCCGCCACTAGATCCAGTGCTGGGGTGCTAACTTGGCCGCTCATCTCAAGTGGTTGGACGTTGGTTTTAAGCAGGGTAAAGATCTGAGTATCCTTACGCTGTATCGGTATTTCGGCAGAAGTTTGTGTGATCGTAGCAATGTTCTTTGGGGAGTCGCCGAGCATAAAATGACGAAAGGTGGAAAATGCATCGGTATCCAAATTCAGCCGACTGCCGCTACTTTGGGGGCCATAAATATAGGCCAGTTGCTGCTTGGAAAATTTGCCAGGAGATAGGGCTATTTGCTGTTTGTCATGATCGGTCAGCAATTGTTGGCGCATGGGAAGTAACAATTGCCATTCCCTTTTTGCTCGCTGTTGATCCGCCCAGCGGTAGCTTAAGGTGTCCACGATCTTTGCTGCTTGTAGCCTGTTGGCCAACTGTTGAGTATATTCCGCTAAGCTTTGCTCTGGTGTTTTTTGTTCAGCCGGATCGCGCTCTTTTGTGCGCTCTGCTACCAGTATCCATATCAGGCTTTGTTGTAATTGGTGGTTTAAATTTTCTTGCGCGCGTTGATTCGCTGCGGGTAGTGCATTGGTGCCGGCGAGTGCCAAAAGATCAGTTTGTAACCAGTGGGGCTGGTAGCGGCTTACCGCTGCCAGCGTCAGCGAGGAGAACAAAATTAGCCAGATTAGTAGACGTAACTTCACACTACTTACCACTCAATGAGATTTAAATTCTGCGACAAACTGCGCATCGTCAAGCGTTACTTTACGCAGATCGTAAAGCTGTATTTCTGTCAGTGCTTGGTTGCTCTCTTGTAAGCGAATATGGTTAATCTGTTGGTCGCCAAACACTTCAATAGCTGTGATGAACTTTTGTAATGTGGTAGAGCGCGGTTGTAGTATCAATTGCCAACCATCGTTTATTTGTTTGGCCTGAATAAAAAATAATTTTTGTAATGCTTGAAAGTCCCCACGCAGAATTTGCAACATGGGTGTTGTAATGGATTGAGCTAAGTTAGAGGTAGTTGTTTGTTGTTCGTTAAAAATAGTATGTGAGGCAATTGGCTCCAGAGTGCGCCAGCTTAAACCCTGTTGTTCTGACAGCGCAAATATGCCCTTGGAATTTAGTGGCTGCGGCAATTGAGGCAATATTTTTTGTTGTTTGAACTTTCCTAGTAAGTGTGGTGTCTTGTGCAGTTGCTTGCTAATTTGCTGCAATGTTTTTGCATTGCTAGTTTCACTGGTTGCGGTTTCTGCTATTTCTACAGCAGTGGCAGCAGGCAGTGCAATGACACTACAACAAAATGTCAGGATTAAAATACTGAGTTTGCGTAAACAAGTGCGCATTAAGCGACTCCCAGTTTCGTCAATAATATCATCGGTGAAGCAAATTGCATCTCTTCGTTGTGCATGTCCACAGCAACCTGAGTGGTGAAGCCTTTAGTTAACCGAGTTCCGCTATCACGATCTACGACACGATAACGAATTTTTAACCGGTGTTCATATTCAATAATTTCTGCGTTAACTCGCACCCACTGGCCAAAGCGTAGTGGTTTGGCATAGCGTACCTGCAATTCGATGACCGGCCAGGCAAAACCAGAATCGTGCATTTGGGTGTAATTGTATTCGAGCTGATCAAACAGCGCGCAACGCGCAATTTCAAAGTACTTTACATAGTGGCCATGCCAGGCAATATTCATCATGTCGACATCGTGAAAGGGTACCTGCAAGTCAATATCTGCTGTCCATAACGCGGGCGCCTGTGATTTAACTGTCATCGTACAATCTCCAGTGGCGCTGTTGAATGAGCTTAACAAAATAGCGCAAGTCGTGCTCTAGTGCGCGGTCTTCTTGCAATAGGGAAAACTTTTCTGCTACCTGCTGTAGGGTCATACACAGTTGGGAAGATAGGTTTTTGTTATCGACAGTGCCGGCACGCAAACGTAGCTGCACGCCTTGCCAGGCCATCATCAATGCTGCCGCAGCCACTTGTTCGGTGAGTTGCAGTACACGGATGCAGTCGCGTGCAGCAATCGTCCCCATACTTACTTTATCTTGATTGTGGCATTCGGTAGAACGTGAAAATACGCTGGCGGGCATGGTTTGTTTAAGTGCTTCCGCAGTCCAAGCACTGGCTCCAATTTGAACAGCTTTAAAACCGTGATTGAGTGCTTTGCGCTCAGTTTCCATACCGCAGAGATTCGCGGGCAGGCCATGGTTGAATTTGGTATCTGCCAGTTGGGCAATCTGCCTATCAAGTAAATCGGCCAGATTGGCTACTGCATTTTTAAGGCTATCCATGGCGAAAGCAATGTGACCACCATAGAAATGACCGCCATGGAGTACCTGTTCGTTTTCACCATCGATAATTGGGTTATCATTAGCACTATTTAATTCGGTTTCTATAAATTGGCGCAACCATGGCAGTGAATCTTGAGCTACACCGATAACATGGGGCGCACAACGCAGGGAGTAACGATCCTGCAGGCGACTGCTTTGACGTGGGGCTTCGCCGGCATTGAGATCATTGTGAATCCAGCGGGCAATTTGATTTTGTCCGGGGTGCGCCTTTACTGCAAACAATGCTGTGTCAAAATGATAGGCATTGCCTTGCAGGGCCACGCTCATCAGCGCGGTAATACGTGCACTTAGTTGGCACAGATACTCTGCACGGTCAAACGCTAAACAGGCCAGCCCAGTCATGGCTGCGGTCCCATTCATAATAGCCAGGCCTTCTTTGGGACGGAACTGCAGTGGTTCTATGTCCAACTCGGAAAATACTTCTGCAGTAGAGCGCTGTTCACCCCGGTGCCAAACTTTGCGTTCACCTGCAAGCACGGCAGCTATGTAAGATAGTGGGGTTAGATCACCACTTGCACCTACAGATCCCTCCTGTGGAATAACCGGAATCACGTCCAGTTGTAGTAGACATGTCAATTGTTGTAATAATTTGTAGCGCACACCAGAGCTACCGCGAGCTAAGCTTGCTAAACGCGCAGCGACAATAGCGCGGCTCTGCTCTAGCGTGAATAGTTCACCGAGGCCACAGCCATGAAAGGTATATAGGTGGCGGGGCAGTTCATGTACCAAGTCGCTGGAAATATTGACTGTGCAGGAATCTCCATAGCCCGTGGTAACTCCGTAGATTACTTTTTCTTGCTGCCATAGCTTGTCGAGAAATTCAACACCTTTGTTGATACGTGCTATGAAGGATTTATTGCGAGATAATTTTATTTCGGCTTGGCCGTGAGCAATTGCGTTAATCTGTTCAATAGTTAGCTCAGATCCATCAAATAATATCTGGACACGTGGCAAAACTGCTGCATTCATTAATCTTGGCTCCAAAATGGATAGAAGTTGTACCACTGCAATGGTGCTTTGCAACAATAATATTCGAGGCGTTGAGCATAGAGTTCAATTAATCTATGGATATGTAATTCGCGATTTCCCCTTGGCATCTCTACGCGCTTACATAAAGCTTCCATGTGAATATCGTAGCCATTGCTACTGCGCAGGCAGAATAGTGTGTATACGGGGCATTTCAACAGTGCCGCGAGAATATATGGCCCTTGTGGAAAAGGTGCAGTGTGACCAAGGAACACTGCGTTACAAGTACGGCCAGTAGAGTTGACGGGTATGCGGTCACCCGTAATTACAATAAATTCACCACGGGCAATGGATTCTGATAGTTGCATCGATAACGCAGGCGTTATTTCGGTAACTTGTGTTAGTCGTACTTGGCTATCAGAGTTTAACAACTGCAGCATGCGATTAAATTTTTTTGCGTGCTTGGTGTGCACTAATACATTGATTTTCATTGTTGAGTGCAAACTACCTAGAGCGCGGCATACCTCTAGATTTCCGAGGTGTGATCCGATTAGTATCCCACCTTGACCTCGCTCAGCTAATTGATGTAAAAAAGGCTGATTGGGAAAATTAACACAACTGCGTGGAATGCCTACGAACCAGGCTTCAAGTTTTTCTTTGGCGCTAGCGGAAAAATTTAAAAAAATTCTAAAGCTGGTGTATCCGTTGGGTTTAACGTTGGCCTGTGGGCAGAAGCTAGAAAGCCGTTGCAGGTATTCACGGATTGCTCGCCTGCCGCTATGGTTTTTTAAAAAATAAAACAGCACTACAGGATACACTGCTATTTTAAATGCCAGAGGTCCGATTCGGTGATGCAGTAAATATAAAAACTTAATGCCGAGGAAAAACCCCTGTTCACGATAGCGAGACCAGTGTATGCCTTTCATTAGGTTACCGCCGGTATTAATTTACGCAGCTTGCGTGTCAGCATGCCAAAGAAGAGGCGGCTGTGCATACTGGAAATCAATAGGTTATCGCGTAGCCCGCGAAAGTGTGAAACGCCATCAGTGGGGTAGTGAACATTGACTGGCAGCTGCGCTATGGGTAAGTTTCGCCAGTGCCAGCGCACCAGAATTTCTGTATCAAAATCCATACGGTCGCCGGTGAATTCTTCGTCGATCAGTGCGATGGACTCTGCCAGGGGGTAGCAGCGTAGGCCGCACATGGAGTCGCGAATTTCGAGTGAGAGCGTGTTGATCCATACCCACACGTGGGTTAGGTAACGCCCTAGGAGTCGACCCAATGGTACTGAATGATCATAAACTGGGTAGCCACATGCTAAGGTTTGGGGCTGTTGGCTGCAAAGCTGTAAAAATTGTGGAATATCTCTAGGATCGTGCTGGCCATCGGCGTCAACTTGAATGGCATGACTAAAACCCAGACTGTGTGCTGCACGCAGACCACTTTTAACCGCAGCACCTTTGCCACCGTTAGTGCTGCGCACTACTAGGTACAGCCAGTCACTCTGTGTTTTGGCGAGTCGTTCAAGTTCATTACGGCAAACACTATCACTGCCATCATCGACAAGCACACAGGGTAAATTGAATGCACTTAAAGATTTCAGGGTACCAGCAATAGCTTCCTGGTGATTGTATACAGGGACAACAAAGCACAAATTAAACATTAGTAAAGCACAACTTCCCACTACTATATTCGTTGGATTGACAGTGAAAACGGAAGTTCAGTTTGTTTTTTTTTTGATTAAATTCTAGTTCTAGCTGCACCTTTTCTTCCGGTATCAGCAGTTGTTTGAATTTAATAACTTCCATAGCGAAAAACTGCCCGCCAATATTGAGTAGCTCGCGACCAAAGTGCATTGCCCAATCCACCTGCACCACACCGGGCACGATTGGAGAATCCTCAAAATGTCCAGGTAAGCAGGGTAAGGTGGCAGGTATGCTTAAGCTAATACGAGCAGAATAATTTTCTACACTGTATGTTTCGATTTCCGGTAACATGGCTCTCGGGGTACGATCAAAAAATTGCATTAATAATGCTCTTGGGCTCTTGCCTTGGTTATCGACGGGAATTTCTCGTACAAATCGCCATACCCTTGGTATTGCTACTCCATCAAGGTCTGGCTCTAGTAGTGCACGTAGTTTACGCACCAGTACATTTTTTCCGTATGCCTCCAATTCGGTATTGGCTAACTTATTTAACACTATGACCGCGGCAATACATTCTCGATGTTGCTTTATTGGCAAGAGCTTTACTTGCGATATATATACGCTTGATTGCAATAAATTTTCGACCTGTGTTAGAGAAATACGCTTTTCTTCGATTTTTATAATTTGGTCTGCTCGCCCAAGTAGGTGAAAACCACCATCAGTTATTTGCACGCGGTCTTGGCTTGAGATGATTTTGCTGATCCAGGGTGCTTTAACTTTTAGTAGACAATTTTCCGTGCAGTTAACTTCGACGCTCTGTAGCGGCTGCCAGAGTATATTAGCGAGTTGACGGCGCCAGGCAATGCCGCCAGTTTCGGTGCTACCGTAAATTTCTATCGGTGCTTTACCTGTAAGCTTAGTGATCGCCTCGGCATCGTTGGAGGCAAGTGGCCCACCGGAAGAAAATATTGCGCGTAGAGCTGAGGCCTTTTCCCATGGCCAGTTTTCCATGCGCCGGCTCAGTTGAGCTGGGCTGGCAATCCACACTGCTGGGGAAAATTTTTCCGCATCGCGCAATAAATTGGCGATATTCACATAAGTTTTAGCAACAAAAGTACGACCAGTTTTTAGTGGCCAGAGCAGCTTGAATAACAAGCCATAAATGTGTTGGTGGCTGACTGTGGCCAATACTGTTGTAGTATCGACCAGTGTGCCCCAGTGTTGCTGTTGTGCAGCGATTTCATAGTGTAATTGTTGCAGTGTTTTTTCAATTCGTTGAGGCTTTCCATTACTGCCTGAGGTAAATAGCTGGATTGATCCTGTAAACGTTTGCAGAAGCTCCGCACATTTGTTTTTTGGCAGTGCATTTAAGCACATTGCAGTTGAGTGCTTCCATTGGCCGAGCCAGAACTTCAAATTTGGCAGAGACTGAGCGGTCGCACGTTTATTATTGCTTGGAATAATCAGCTGGATTCCGCAAGCCAGCGCTGCAAAGAGCCATACGCAAAACTCATAACTGTCGTCACTGTATAGCGCGGCTAAGGGTGTGCAATCCGTATGGCTTTGTACGGAGTGCTCTTTTGGCTCAAGCATTGACAGCTCGGCACGCAAAGCATGACAGGCTTCGCCAAACTGTTGTTTGAACTGACCAAAAGTGTACAGTTCGTTGTGCCTATAGCACATAGGGCTGTTATCGTTGGTATAACCAAATAGAGAACTCCAGTGCATGGTTATTACACTCCGTACTCTGTGTTTTGGTCTTTCTTCCATAGCTTATGACGTAGCAACCATTCTCCGCAAAATAACAATCCCATCAGCAGGTAAGATAATAATCCATTGTATAGCGTCCACAATTCCATATTGCCGTAGATTGCAGTGAATGCAGCAACACTGCCATTAACGATAAAAAACACGCACCATACTTGTGTGACCTTTCGGGTATAGATCACCCCAGCTGGCGATAGTTGAGGCTCGCGTAATCTCGCCAGCCGTTCAATCATTGTTTGCGGTTGGCGCAGGCTGTAGGCAAATAGTGAAAATAGGATTGCATTACACAGTACTGGATACCAAAGTAAGCTCAATGTATTTTCATACAGCCAGCTTAGAGCAGTGACGATGAGTAGCGCCAACGTCACCATTTTGGTGCTACCCCCATCTTTAGCTTTATTATCTTTTACTGCCTTGATATTGAGCAGCAATCTCAGAACAGCTATGCCAAACAGTAACACCAATAGTGTACTGAGGGATAAATAGCGGATGCCGAAATAAACTGCTAACGGGTAGAATATTACCGCGATGCCCAGCATCAACTGTGTAAATTTTGTCATTGAACCGCCATGACCTTTTTAACCGCGTTGACGATATCGCCTACGCTGCGCACACTCTTGAAGTCTTCCGGTGAAATTTTCTTGCCAGTCAGCTCTTTGAGCCGAACAATCAGATCCACCGCATCAATGCTGTCGATATCAAGCTCGTCAAACAAAAGTGCATCCATGGTTACGTCGTCTGCATTAACCTCAAATAGTTCGACTAGGATTTTACGCAGCTCAATTAATATTTGTTGTTCATTTTCCAAATTTTTTACCTCCTTATTTCGAGCGGTTGTCGCCGACAAACTTTGCTAATGCTTTAATATTGGCAAAATGCACTTTAGTTAACTCACTTTCGGCATCAATACTGATTTTGTATTTTTTTTGTAAAGCCAATCCCAGCTCCAGTGCATCAATGGAGTCCAGGCCCAAACCTTCGCCGAACAGCGGTTCCTCTATTTTAATTTCTTCTGGGGTGATATCCTCAAGGTTTAACACATCTATAATCAAAAGCTTTAGTTCACTTATAAGTTCATTCACTCTGTAGGCTCCTCAAAAAAAAAGTTTTTAATTGTTTGGTAATTTTTCTAGCTGCCACTGGCGTTTCTTGTATATTAGGTGGCTCTCTATATTGTTTTTCAGTATATATTTGAAATTGAAAATGTGGCCGCGACATGGGGATGCTGTACCAAGAGGTATTTTTCATCAGCATTGGTGGATTGCAGTGAATTGTGACTAGCGTAGGAGTAACTTTTGCCCGCAAAGCAATATAGGCTGCACCGCGTTGAAATCTAGGCTCGCGCCCTGGTATGCTACGCGTTCCCTCTGGAAATAGCACCAGAGACTCACCACAAGCAATTGATTGTGCCGCCAATTCGATAATTTTTTCTGGGTCATCATTGGGTATATACCCAGCTGTGACCAGGACGCCCCGTATAAATGGATTACTAAACAAGCTTGCTTTGACAATGCAGTTGGCATTTGGAATACGTGAAATCAAAAAAACTATATCAATTAAGGACGGATGATTCGCTAGTATCAATTGCCCAGGGAGGCCAAGCTGATCCTGGTTAGGCATGCTATAGGTATAAATGCCGGTAAAACGCATAAAACCTATGAAGCTTTTAAACACATACTGCACAAGGCAGCGTGCTTTGCGCTTGCGCAATGTGTTATCACGATAAATTATATTGAGCAGGGGGGAAAATACGAAGCTCAGCACAAGCCCGCCTAACCCAAATAAAGTAAAGGAGCAAGCGGTTGCCAGCAAGCGCCACCAATAAAAGTCTTTGCGCACTTGTTTAATCATTGATGAATAGCTCCCATTGCTGCCCTAGTGGTACGCGCCCTACGCCATCCAACAATACCTTGATTAATGGAAATTGATAGTTTCCTCTCTCAAAAGCTGATGCAGGTGATTGTGTGGTTGAGTACAGAAGTTTTGCTTTGTGTACATTTGGTAATGTACTTGTGTTAGGTTCAACTTTCTTTGTGCACAGATGTAATGCCGTGACGCAAAGTTTTTGTGAGTTTTGTGTAGAAAGTAAATAAGCTTCTGGCAGTGGCTCTTCATAAAACAATAGTAATAATTCCGGTACGGATTCCGTTAGCATACCAATGGCTTCTAACAGCCCGGTCAGCAAGGGGTAGTCACCACCAGCTAGTGCTAATGTGGTAGATCGAATACCGAATGCAATGGATAGTTGACCGGCGATGGCATTGTGGACGGAAAGGCCGAAAGCTGTGGGTGAAAGTGGGTTCTTGGCGGCGACATCCTTAAGTAAGCTATAGGTGCGTCGAGCTTCACCGTGTACTGAGCAGCACAGCAGAGGTATGTCTCGAGTGGCCAATATCGGCTGCGCACTGAATAAAACAGCCTTGGCCAATGGGCTCAGGCGCCGCCGCTGCATTACAGGCAGAAAAGAGATATCTGGCTGAGCATCTGCGACAAAATCTAGGGCGCCCTGTTTCCAGAGTGCCCAATCAGATTGTTCACTGAGCCCTGGGCTCCACGCACGCCAGGTAGAAATAAAAAAAGGTTTAGACTGCACTAACTTCAAGGGATTAAACCCCACCCCCTAAACAAACTACTATTCGTTGCCGACCCATAATGATCGGCATATGCTTTACTTCAATTCTTGAACGGCCATTTTAGCTATAGGGTGAATCTGATGAGAATTGTACAGAAAACATCCAATTTTTTCCAATGTAATTAATATTTGCTAAGGTTGGTAAGTGAAAAAGACTCGTAAAGTCCGTTTTTGATATTCATATTTTCAAACTTTGTTAAAAAGTAGTTGACTGGCAGGCCAAGGTGTGTATTGGGTCTTATGTTCATTTATAGGTAAATCTAGATTCCTTGGTTTGAAATGCCAGCTCATTCCTTTTAATTTTGCCACATTTAGCTTTTAAATGTTTCGCATGCAGCCTATTTTGGACCTCAAAAAAGATGGGGCTACGTGATGTCAATAGCCGCAGATTTTTTTTGCTAGCCAATATGACTTATGGGTTGCCAATTTGTTGTTCGTACAATCTTAGTTTCGTTTAAGTCTTATGGTTTTGGAAGCACAGCATTTTTTATTTTTCCGCAAATATCTATCCAATTCATCGAGTAGTTTAAAGTTTAGTGAATCAAATTAAAAGGACATATACTTTGTGCAATGCCTGAGCTTCAAAGGGCAATAGTTTGAACTGTGAAGTAAATAGCTAAATTAGTCTTGTCAATAGGTAAAAGTAACCTTTTAAGCCCTGTTACTGAATTAAATCAGTAACAGGACGCGCAAATTAAATCTCAACCTCCTGAATTTCAGCAGCGGCAATGCGCTTGCCATCTTCAGCAGACTTTTGGAAGGATTCTATCTGGTCGAAATTCAAATAACGATAAATTTCTGCAGACATCGAATCGAGGTTTTGGGAGTACTGCTGATACTCTTCCGGTGTAGGCAGCTTGCCGAGAATGGCGCCTACGGAGGCTAGTTCCGCTGAGGTGAGGTAGACATTAGCGCCATCACCTAAGCGATTGGGGAAGTTGCGGGTGGAGGTGGACAGCACCGTGCTGTTGGGTGCTACGCGCGCTTGGTTACCCATACACAACGAACAGCCTGGCATCTCGGTGCGGGCACCGGATGCACCGTAAATATTGTAGTAACCCTCTTCCATCAACTGGTGCTCGTCCATTTTGGTCGGCGGAGCTATCCACATGCGGGTAGCAAGGCCACCTTTGTGTTGCTCTAGTAATTTGCCGGCGGCACGGAAATGGCCGATGTTGGTCATGCAAGAGCCGAGGAAGACTTCGTCAACTTTGTCACCGGCCACACTAGAAAGAGGGCGGGCGTCGTCCGGATCGTTGGGTGCACAGACGATAGGTTCCTTTACTTCTGCTAAGTCGATCTCTATAACTGCCTTGTATTCGGCATCGGCGTCAGCGCTCATCAACTGCGGACTGGCCAGCCACTCTTCCATCGCCCGTGCGCGGCGCTCTAGGGTGCGCTTTGAGCCGTAGCCTTCGGCGATCATCCAGCGCAGCAGGGTGATGTTAGAGCGCAGGTATTCGGCGATGGTTTCCTCTGGCAGCTTGATGGTGCAGCCAGCGGCAGAACGCTCGGCGGAGGCATCGGAAAATTCAAATGCCTGCTCGACGGTGAGCTTGTCGAGGCCTTCTATTTCCAGAATACGGCCGGAGAAAATATTTTTCTTGCCCTTCTTTTCTACCGTCAGTAGGCCCTGCTGAATGGCGTAGTAGGGGATTGCATGTACCAGGTCGCGCAGGGTGATACCCGGTTGCATTTCCCCTTTAAAACGCACCAGCACGGATTCCGGCATATCCAGCGGCATCACGCCGGTTGCCGCGGCAAACGCAACCAAGCCGGAGCCGGCCGGGAAGGAGATGCCCATGGGGAATCGAGTGTGTGAATCGCCGCCAGTACCCACGGTGTCGGGCAGTAACATGCGATTGAGCCAGCTGTGAATAATGCCATCGCCGGGGCGCAGGGAAACACCACCGCGGTTCATAATAAAATCCGGCAGGCTGTGTTGGGTATCGATGTCCACTGGTTTGGGGTAGGCAGCGGTGTGGCAGAAAGACTGCATCGTGAGGTCGGCGGCGAACCCTAAGCAGGCTAGGTCTTTGAGTTCATCGCGGGTCATGGGGCCGGTGGTATCCTGAGAGCCAACAGTGGCCATTTTGGGCTCGCAGTAAGTGCCAGGGCGAACACCCTCGACATCGCAGGCGCGGCCGACCATTTTCTGCGCGAGGGTAAAGCCTTTGCTGGAGTCAGCGGGGGAGCTGGGCACGCGAAACAGGGTCGAAGTGGGCAGGCCGAGAAATTCTCGCGCCTTGGTGGTGAGGCCGCGGCCAATAATCAGATTGATGCGGCCGCCGGCTTGTACTTCGTCTAGCAACACATCAGATTTCAAGGCAAATTCCGAGAGCACGCGGCCGTCTTCTGCCAGTAATTTGCCTTCATAGGGGCGGATTTCAATCACATCGCCCATGTTCAGCTCATTGACAGGGGCTTCAAAAACCAGCGCCCCGGCATCTTCCATCGTGTTGTAGAAGATGGGTGCAATTTTACCGCCGATACAAATGCCGCCACTTTTTTTGTTGGGTACGCCGGGCATCTCATCACCGAAATACCATAGCACTGAGTTGGTGGCTGACTTGCGCGAAGAACCAGTGCCGACCACATCACCAACAAAAGCAACGGTGTGCCCTTGGGCTTGCAGGGCTTCAATTTGTTTCAGTGGGCCGGTAACGCCGTGCTCTTCTGGGGTTAAGCCGTCGCGGGTCATCTTATACATGGCTCGTGCGTGCAGTGGTATATCTGGACGGGACCAAGCGTCGGGCGCGGGGGAGAGATCATCGGTGTTCGTTTCACCGGTTACTTTGAAGATGGCAACCTTGATGCTTTCGGGAACCTTGTTGCGGCGGGTAAACCATTCACCATCGGCCCAGGACTGAATGACATCCTTGGCTACCGCATTACCGGCTTTGGCCTTTTCTGCCACATCGTGGAAGGCATCGAACATCAGCAGTGTGCCTTTCAATTGTTCGCCAGCCAGTTCGGCCAGTGCTTGATTATCCAGCAGCTCCACCAGAGTGGTAATGTTGTAGCCACCGAGCATTTGCCCGAGCAATTTGGTGGCGTGAACCTTATCGATGAGTGGTGAGCTTGCTTCCCCTTTAATGATGGCAGTTAGAAAAGCTGCTTTCACATAAGCTGCCTCATCTACGCCGGGGGGGACGCGCTGGGTTAGCAATTCTACCAGGGTTGTTTCTTCACCAGTGGGAGGGTTTTTTAATAGCTCTATCAGCCCAGCAGTTTGCTCAGCGTCCAGAGGTTTAGGTGGAATGCCCTGTTCGGCGCGTTCGGCGACATGTTTGCGATAGGCTTCAAGCATGGATAATTCCCTCTTGTCTGTGGGGTAGGGTAGCAGTGGACAGCAACCCAAAACGCCTGTTTTTGTCTTTACCCCGGAATGATATGGCCATTAAAGGTGGGTAACGAATTCTACAGTAAAGCTACGACTATGTTAAGTTTGTTTTAGAATCAATAAGTTAGGGGAATTTTCTATATTTATGGGATGAATAGTATAAAGCTTACAGCAGTACTCACAGTTGCTTTTTGTGGGCAATGACACAAAATAACTGCTTTGTGCTCGCGGTTATATGGCGACAAAACTGCCTACTACCATCCCCTACATTATTTTCTGGATAGGCAATGTAATATAGGCACCTTATGACGATTTATAAAAAAATATCTACCCCCTGTATTGGTGTCTGCTCTACAGGGTTAGGTGACGATGTGTGCCGTGGCTGTAAGCGATTTGCCCATGAAGTGATTCACTGGAATGCTTATTCAGAAACCCAGCGCCGAATTATTGCTCAGCGCCTTGAAAGTTATCTGGCCAGTGCAGTGCGCAATCAGTTGGAGATTGTAGATCAGCACTTACTATCAATGCGCCTAGAAGAGCAGCAAATTGCTTTCAATCGTGATCAGAGCCCCTATTGCTGGGTGTTTGCCTTGTTGCGTGCAGGTGCCAGCCAGATTGCCAATCCAGCTGAATACGGCTTGCAGCCAACCAGCCGCGCTCGCGGTGTGCCACTGCAAGAGATGCGTTGGCGAATAGATAGAGAGTTTTATTGCCTGTCGCAGGCGTATTTTCGACGATATATTAAGCCGCAGCGCGAATCTCTGG